>CALBGU010000268.1 GCA_937893155.1 uncultured Treponema sp.
GACCAGTATCTCCCTAGAAATCTCCAACCCCTGCAACGAGCGGTGCGTCCACTGCTACATTCCGCATGAATACAAACTCAATGATATGTCAGATGAATTATACTACAGCGTCCTTGACCAGTTGGAGCAGATGAATATCCTGAGTCTCACGCTTTCGGGCGGAGAACCGATGACGCATCCACATTTCCTTGAATTCTTGCGGGCGGCAAAGAAAAAAGACTTTTATGTCACGATTCTTTCAAATCTAACCCTGCTGAATGATGAGATTATCGCCGCAATGAAAGAGGGCAATGTTTCGAGCGTTCAAGTTTCCCTTTATTCGATGATTCCAGAGCATCACGATGCTATCACGACCGTGAAAGGCAGTTTTGAGAAGACAAAGAATGCAATTCTAAAATGTATTGAAAATGATATTCCTGTTCACGTCAGTTGTCCCACGATGAAGGGCAACAAGGACGACTACGGCGACGTTTTGAGATGGTGTCACGAGCATAAAATCCGCGCACAGACCGACTACATCATGATGGCGCAGTACAATCACGAAACGAGCAACCTTGCGAATCGTCTTTCCATTGAAGAAGTCGGAAAAGTCATCACGAGCATCATGCACAATGACATGGATTATACCGATGAATTTTTAGAGCCTGATTTTGTAGACAGGTGCAACGCTTTGGAGCAGAATCCAGAGCGCAGACTGTGCGGAGTTGGTATTTCGTCATGCTGTATGGTCGAAAATGGAAATGTGTACCCATGCCCGGGCTGGCAGATGATGGTTTTGGGAAATGTAAATGAACAACCGTTGAAAGAAATCTGGGACAACTCGGAGAAAATCAAATGGTTGCGAAGCTTGAAATTCAAAGACTTAGGTGGCGGAGAATGCTGCAAGTGCGACAAGGCGGCTTTCTGCGCTCCGTGCATGGTGCGAAACGCAAACGAGTCTCCGACAGGAAATCCGCTTGAAATCAACCGCCATTTCTGCGCAGTCGCGGCAAAGAACAAGCAGATTGTGCTAGAATGGCGAAACGCAAAGCTAAAGGAATTGGGGAAATCGTAAAGCGATGACCGACTATCATGTGCACATCGGACAATATCACGCGGTCTACTATTACGCAGACCGCGTGTTTTCGGCATTGCGGAAGGCGGGCGTAGATGAGGCGTGGTTTTCGTCCACAACCTCGTGTCTGTATTGCGAAGAACGCGCTTTGTACGAGGGCGTTCGCGGCGAAGTGCGCGACGCGCTCAAGGCGGCGGCAGAAATCGGCATAAAGGCTCACCCGCTCTACTGGGTTGTTCCCTCAGTACATTTTGCAAAGGCTGTGACAGTAAAACAGGCGATGAGCGAAACAGCGTATGGCGGCTTTAAAATCCATCCGTTCGCGCAAAAGTGGGATTTGCAGGATGCTCGAACGCTGGCTCTTGCGAAAGAGATTTTTTCTTATGCGGAAGCGCACGAAAAGCGTATTCTGATTCACTGCGGAGACGACGAGTTTGAAAAGCCTGCACTCTTTGAACCGCTGATTGCCTGCCACCCGCGCGTCACAGTTCAGCTCGCCCACTGCCGACCGCTAAAAGAAACGCTCGAAATGCTAAAGAAATACCCGAACACGGTCTGCGACAGTGCGTTTGCAAGCGAGGAAACGCTTTTGGCAATACGAGAGGCGGGCTTTGCCGACCGCATTCGATTTGGCACGGACTTTCCGATAACGCATTATTTTTCAGAAAGACCCAACCACGACCCAACGACGGACGAGCTTATGGCGTGGTTCAGTTCCACGCCCGCGCAATCTTGTACCCCGCAAAGCTCACCACCGCGCTGATGATTTTGTCGGCAAGGTTCGTGAGCGTTCCCGCCATGTATTTTGCGAAGGTGAGGTTTCCCGTGGCGATGTAGATTCCCTGCATGGCGTAGGTGATTTGCGGGGTTGCCGCCGAGTTGTACAGGATTGAGGAGATGATGTTGCCCGAAACGGCGTTTGACACCGCGCTCCACACGCCCGCCAACAAAAAGATTTCTATTGTATACGGCGTTTTCTCGTTCCGCTTTTTGTAGCGGCGCAGGGTGATGTGGGCGAACGCCGCCGTGAGGATATGGCACAGCACGAACAGGAAACTGGTGTAGCTGAGCAAAAAGAGCGCGAGGTTTGAAAGCACCGCGCACGAAATGCCGCCTCAAAGCCCGCAGAGCGCGGAATGCGTTGCAATCAGCGTTAAAAACAGCCTGTGGCTGCCCCCTCTCTTAGAAGGCGAGGGGGAGTTCTCGTGGCTTTTTGAGAAGCCGCCCTTTACAAAACACGCTGTGCGTTTTGAGAATCCGCCCTTGGCGGTTACAAAAAAGTGCGTTCTTGCGAAGTGAAAATAGGTAGTTTATAGTTATATCAACAACGGTTCAAACGAACCGAAAATCTATTTTTTAAGGGGTGATTTTATGGCACTTTCAAACCTTGCTTCTTGGAACAATCAGACTGCAGCAACAGCTTCTGCGGCGTGCGGTACAGCGTGCGGCTCGGGAAAACCTGAACCAAAACCAGAGCCAAAGCCAGCGGCTTGCGGTACGGCGTGCGGCGCAGGTAAGTAACAAGAAAGGCAAAAAGGGCGGGCAGAGTTGTCGAGATAAGGCTTTCGCTGCCTGCCTAGAGCGGAGGAGGAGATATGAATGACGTTGTAAAAAATATTATGTCGTGCCGCTCGGTGCGGAATTACACGGCGCAAAAGGTTTCTAAAGACATCTTGGACGAGCTGCTTAGCGTCGCAGTGTGGTCGGCAAATGCGGGAAACAGACAGCGAACACGGATTGTGGTGTCGCAAGATGACGAGCTGAACACGAGGCTCGGACGGGCGCAAAACGTGGTGTACGCGCAGTTCAACGCGAGAAAACCGATTGAGCTTTCGGAGGCACTCATTGCTTCTACGTCGCGAAGCGGGTTTTACAACGCGCCGACTGTCGTGTATCTTTTTGCGCCGAACAACTTTCTCTTTGCCGAGCCAGACTCGTATATAATGGCGAGCAACATCTGCCACGCGGCTCATTCTATCGGTGTGGATTCGTGCATTATTTCCGTCGCGACCGATTATTTTATCGACGATTTCGGACGAAAGACGCTTGCCGCGTGGGATATTCCCAGCGATTTTCACATCAGCGCGCACGTTATCTTGGGCTATCACGCAGGCGAGTATCCCGCTGCGCACGAGCGGAGATACCACGCGCCGCTGTTTGTGTAGGGGGAGAAAAGTATGGCACAGTATTTCGCGTTTCAATGGCACATCACGGACGAATGCGACCAGAGGTGCAAGCATTGCTACATCTTCGCCGAGGGACACCCTGCGCTTGTTTCGATGAGCTGGCAGGAGATGCAAAGCGTCTTTTTCAACGCGCTTGAGTTCTGCTCTCATTTTTCGCGCCTGCCGTATTTTTACATCACGGGCGGCGACCCGATTTTGCACCCGCATTTCTGGGATTTGCTCGAGCTGTTGAAAGCGCATAATGTGCCGTTTACGCTGATGGGCAACCCGTTTCATTTGACGGCGGAAAACCTCGCGCGAATGAGGGAACTCGGCTGCGACAAATATCAAATGAGCATTGACGGCTTGGAGAAAACTCACGATTGGTTCAGAAAGGCGGGGAGTTTCAAGACGACACTGGAAAAAGTGCGCTTGATAAACGAGGCAGGAATCACGAGCGTGATTATGACGACGGTCAGCGGCACAAATATCGACGAAATACCGCGCGTGGTGGATAAAGTCGTCGAAGCAAAGGCTCAAGTCTACGCATTCGCGCGCTATGTGCCGACGAGCAGCGGCAAAGGAGAAGCCGAGAGCGATTGGTATATTTCGCCTGCGCGATACCGCGAGTTTCTTGAGGAAATCGACGCGAAATATCGCGCATACGAAAAAGAGGGCGTGCAAACGTATTTCAACCGCAAAGACCACCTGTGGACGCTGTTCGAGTACGAAAAAGGGCGGTTCACCATTCCTGACGGCGCGAAAAACGGAATGATATACGGCGGTTGCAACTGCGGAAATTGCCACATCACGATATTGCCGACGGGCGATATTTTTGCGTGCCGCCGTGTCGCGTCAAGCAAAGTGGGCAATGTGTTCCGCGATAGATTAAAAGACGTGTGGACAGGAGCGAAAATGGAGGGCTTTCGGGAATACGAAAAGTTCTCTAAGTGCAAAAACTGCGAGCTATTGGCGTATTGCAGGGGGTGTCCTGCGGTGGCGGCAGGGAGCAGCGGGGGCGATTTTTATGCCGCCGACCCGCAATGCTGGAAAGAATAAGCGCGAAAAAAATCTACAAGTTCTATTGACATTACAACTAAGATAGTGTATAGTTATACCTGTAAGTTGAAAAGAACAGCAACAGCTTACACGAATAACAGTGGCTGACACATACAGCCGAAAGGAGTAAAGCGTATGAAAATCGCAGTTGTATGCTCAAATGGACGAGTGGGAAGATTGGTTGTTGCAGAAGCGCAGGCGGCGGGGCTTGATGTTACGGGCTTTGCAAAGGGCGAGAACAAGAGCGCGGCAAAGTCTTTTGTGCAGAAAGATTTATTTGCACTCACAAAGGAAGACCTTGCCGCTTTCGATGTGGTGGTTGACGCATTCGGCGCGTGGGCGGAGGCGGATTTGCCGAATCATTCAAAATCGCTTTCGTATTTGTGCGACCTTTTGAGCGGCACGAAAACGCGGCTCGTTGTTGTCGGCGGCGCAGGAAGCCTTTTTGTAAACAAGGAGCACACGGCGCGCGTTATGGATTCAGACGGATTTCCTGCGGCGTTCGTACCGCTTGCAACAGCGATGGGCAAGGCGTTGGACGAACTGCGTACTCGAAGCGACGTTGAGTGGACTTATATCAGTCCAGCAGGAGATTTTCAGGCAGACGGCACAAAAACGGGCAAGTGGATTTGGGGCGGCGAAGAGCTTACGCTTAACGAGGCGGGAGAAAGCGTCATCAGCTATGCGGATTATGCGGCGGCTGTGGTGGAGGAAATCACATCGGGCAACCACATCAAAGAGCGCATTTCTCTTGTAAGAGCGTAAAGCAAACGAAACGGGCGGTGGAAATATCGTCCGTTTTCGTTAGATAGGAATAGGATTTTTATGACAATCAGAAAATATAACGAAAAAGACCTTCCTGCAATGATTGCAATTTGGAATGAGGTCGTTGAGGAAGGAATCGCTTTTCCTCAAGAAGAGTTATTGACAGAAGAAAGCGGACAGAACTTTTTTGCTTCCCAGTCCATGAGCGCAGTGGCAGAGGAAAACGGCAGAATTTTCGGGCTTTATATCCTGCATCCAAACAATGTGGGGCGGTGCGGACATATTGCAAACGCAAGCTATGCCGTTTCGTCGGAAGCAAGAGGAAAGCACATCGGCGAATTGTTGGTGAAGGACTGTCTTTTTCAAGCTAAGAAGTGCGGCTTTGGCGTGCTCCAGTTCAATGCTGTTGTAGAAAGCAATGTGCATGCCCGTCATTTGTACGAGCGGCTGGGCTTTGTTCAGCTGGGAACCATTCCTCGCGGTTTTAGAATGAAAGACGGGCATTTTGAGAACATCTGCCCTTACTATCACGAATTGTAAGCGAGGACGCTATGAGGATAAGCGTGCGATTTACGGCGGCGATACATACGATTTTGTGTATCGAGTATTTTGAAAGCGACTATCGCGTTACTTCCGATTTTATCTCGGCAAGCACGGGAGTGAATGCGGTTATCATCAGAAAGATTTTGCTACAGCTGCAAAAGGCGGGGCTTGTGCAAACATCGGCGGGCGTGGGCGGCTCTCATCTAGCGAAAAGCGCGGACGAAATCACGCTGCTTGCGATTTACAATGCGATAAACGAGGGCGAGGAAGAGCGCGAAGTGTTCAATTTTCACCCGAAACCGAACGGGAATTGTCCTGTCGGAAAGAATATTCACGCCGTTTTAGACCCCGTGCTTGAAAGTGCGCAGAAAGCAATGGAAGCCGAGCTTGAAAAAACGACAATCGCGGATTTGCTTGCGAAATTGCCGCAAGAATAAGCGCGAAACGGAGGGCGTATGACACAAAGCGAGCGCAGGCGATTTTTGATTGATTATCTGATTGCGGAAGACGCGCAGTATGCCGAGATTCCAATTTCCGACGACGAAGCGGAGCAAAAGCGGCTCTTGAGGTCGCTCGTGAATGTGAGAGAGGCGAAGAGCACGAGCAGCGATTTTTTGCGCGTGCAGGACGAGTATTTGCAAGAAGAAAGCCGAGCGCGCGGCATTGTGGACGCACAGACGATTTTTGATTCGGCCGCACAGGCAAACGCCCGCCCTCCGCTGTATCTCTGGCGCGGAGACATCACGACGCTGAAAATCGGCGCGATTGTGAACGCGGCAAACAGCGGACTGACAGGCTGTTATCAGCCGTGCCATTCGTGCATTGACAACGCAATTCACAGCGCGGCAGGCATTCAGCTCCGCGCCGAGTGCGCCGCGATTATGCAAGAGCAGGGCTACGCCGAGCCTGCGGGCAAAGCGAAAATCACGCGCGCATATAATCTGCCGTGCGATTTTGTGATTCACACGGTCGGACCGATTGTGCGCGGCAAACTCACCGAGCGCGACTGCGTGCAGTTGGCGAATTGCTACAAAAGCTGCCTTGCGATTGCAGAGGAAAACGGAGTCGGCTCGATTGCGTTTTGCTGTATTTCCACGGGCGTGTTTTGTTTTCCCGCAGAAAAAGCCGCAGAAATTGCCGTCCGCACGGTGCGCGAGTGGCTTTCAGAAACGAAGAGCGAGATGAAAGTCGTGTTCAACGTGTTCAGCGAAAATGACGAGGCGATATATCGGAGGATTTTGTATGATTGAGAAACTCAAACGGGCGATAGAGCGCGCAGACGCGATAATTATCGGAGCGGGGGCGGGGCTTTCTGCGTCGGCGGGCTTTTTGTATGCAGGCGAGCGATTCGAGCGGTATTTTAGCGATTTTGCGGCAAAATACGGCTTTCGCGATATGTACTCAGGCGGTTTTTATCCTTACGAAACGCTGGAAGAGCAATGGGCATTTTGGTCGCGCAACGTGCTGATAAATCGTTATATGGACATTCCTAAAAGCGTGTACCGCGATTTGCTTTCGCTCGTGGACGGCAAAGATTATTTTGTGCTCACCACGAACGTAGACCATTGTTTTCAGCGCACGGGATTCGACAAAAAGCGGCTGTTTTACACGCAGGGCGATTACGGGCTGTTTCAGTGCAGCGAGCCGTGCCACCAAAAGACGTACGACAACGAAGCAGAGATTCGCGCGATGTACGAAAGCCAGCGCGATATGAAAATCCCGACGGAGCTTATTCCGCGCTGTCCCGTGTGCAAAAAGCCGATGAGTATGAATCTGCGCTGTGACGGCACGTTTGTGGAAGATGAGGGCTGGAGCGAAGCGGCGGCGCGTTACGCGGATTTTGTGCGCACACGAAAAGCGGATTGCACAGGCAGCGTCTTGTTTTTGGAGCTGGGCGTCGGTGGAAACACTCCGGGAATCATAAAATATCCGTTTTGGCAGATGACAGCGCAGAACAAAAACGCGGTCTATGCGTGCGTGAATTACGGCGAGGCGGTCTGTCCGCGCGACATCGCCCCCCAATCCATCTGCATAAACGACGACATCGGAGAAGTGCTAAAGGAGATAATTGCAGAAAACGCTTAGGAATGACAAAAAATGTGCTATGCTGGGGCAAATGCGCTCGTCATCAAAAAAATAGCGCAGGAACATATTAATTCGTTCCCGTTTGTGTTCAACACGGTGCATATCATCTCTGCCGCAGTCGATTTTTGTGAGCGAACCGCCTCAAACCGACTCGCCCGCGCCGTTTTGAAACCAAAATTGAGCGCTGCAGCAGTGAAACGCACGTTTTGAGTTCAAAACGTGCCATTGTACCCGTGCAAAACGGCATTTTGAATTCAAATTTGGACAATACAGACATCGTATCGCAATTTTGAATTCAAATTTGTACTTTACAGTCATTATTTTTGCGTTTTGGTTTCAAAATTGCCTTTTTCACTCGTGCGCCCCTCGTTTTGAAAAGAAAATTGCCATTGCACAGGTGCGGCAAAATACGCTATAGTTTTCGTATCACATTTCATATCGGAAGGAGTAATTATGAATTTTGATACGAGCAAAAAAGTTGCATCTCTCGCAGATTTTGCACGAACGGCAGTAAAATTATGCCGCGCAAAAGGATTTACGGACGGAAATTTTACGGCACTCGTGGATAAAACCGACGCACTCGAAAACGAGATAACAACAGCGTTTAAGCGGGACAAAATCCCTGCTACGCTCGAAAAACCAGACAGCGAGCGCGATGAGTGCATAAAAACTATCCGCGCACTCATTCAGGCAGCGGCTTTGCACCCTGATACTGCAATTCGCGAGGCAGGCACAGCGGCAAAAACGGTGTTCGCAAAATACGGCGTGAAAATCACCCGCGCAAAATACGAAGAGGAATCAACGTATGTGCGTTCTTTGCTTGCCGATTTTGACGGCATTGCCGCACAGACAAAATTGATTTCTGGTCTTGACGAAACGATTTCAAACTTGAAAGCGGCAGAGGAAAAATTTGAAGCAGAATACGCCGCGTATACAAAAGCGGTGTCTTCGGCAGGAAGAAACGCGACGGCAATAAAAAAAGAACTCTACACGATTTTAAACTCGGGTCTTCTGCCGTACATCGACGCAGTTTCGCTCGTACACGACGATTACAAGGCTTTGCAAAGCGAACTTGAAACCATTTTAGCGCGCGTGTAAATACGGCGGTGCTGAGCGTATGGAAAGCTCCCTCCTTTTTTTGCGAGGGGGCTTTTTTAGTGCTCTAAAATCCACTGAATACCGCGCGCCGTGCGTTTTTCGCTGTCGGTGAAGTGATTGCCGCTCTTGAGTTCAAACATTGCGGGGATTTTCTGCGCGGCATACCATGCGCACATATCTTCCGTGTTTTTCTGCACGCTCTGCAGAAGCGGATTGCGCGTTTTTGCTTCTTTGTCGCCAAGCGAAAGATATATGCAATCGGGATTTTTCACAAACGGCGTGTTTTTTGCGAACGGCACAAAATCGGGAAACCACAACGACGGCGACACGCCTGCAATGCGGCAAAACAGGGGCGTTTTGTACGCGGCATACAGCGAAAACAGCCCCGCAAGCGAATATCCTGCAAGCGCGATGGTGCGCGGCTTTGCGTTCAGCACATCGCAGACGGCAGGCACTATTTTTTGGGTCAGCACACAAAGATACGCATCAGCACCGCCAGAAAACGGCGCATCGCTTTTGGAAAGCGGCGGGTTTTCCCACGGCGACATATCTTTTTCCCAGTCCAAGCGCGAAATCGCCGCAAGCGAAAACGGCGGGCAGTGCGCCTCCGCACATTCCTGCCATACCGCTTCTCCTTCGCCGCCGTAGGTGTTCAGAATCACGAGCGGCGCATTTTCCCTAGCGAAGATGTCGATTTTTTTGCCTGCAATCAAAAGTGAATGTGTCATAATGCCTCCGCTTTTATCATATCACACATTGCACGCAGTGCAATCTTTGTGTATAGTGGTTTTGGAGGAAGAAATGAAAACAGTCATCGTGTATGTTTCAACGCACCACGGCAACACAAAGCGGCTCGTGGACGCAATTTCAGCGCAATGCAAAATACAGACGATAAATGCCGCGGAAACAAAAGAAGCGGATTTGTCGGATTTTGATACCATCGGGATTGCCTCAGGGGTGGCATTCGGCAAATATTATCCGCAGATGCTCGCGTTTTTGGAGCGCAATTTGCCCGAAAACAAAACGGTGTTTTTTATGCACACGGCAGGTTCTCCGCGCGAAAGCCACGCCGAGAGCGCACAGGCGATTGCAAACGCCAAGCATTGCCGCACCGCCGGAACGTTTTGCTGCAAGGGCTTCGACACGTTCGGTCCGTTCAAGCTCCTCGGCGGAATCAATAAATCGCGCCCGAACGAAACCGATATTGCAAAGGCGGTGGATTTTTTCAAAAGCCTGACCGCGTGATGAACGGAATTGCGCAAAAAAATGCCGTACCGTGCGTTTTGCACTGATACGGCGTTTTGGTTTCTGCCACTTATAACGAACGCTGTTCCTTAAAACGTGACGACTTCCGGCGGTTCTTTGAATGAACTGAACGTTGCCGTTGCGCTCTTGAAATACAGCATTTGCATATTGCCGTCGTCCGCGCTGTACATCGCTTTCAGGCTCGGCATTTTTTCGAGCATTGCCACTTTAATGTCGCGGCTGTCATCTTCGGCAAGCTCCCCCGCAACGCGAAGCCACTTCGCGCCCTTGAACGCGCAGATTTCCACTTTTGGATTCGCCGCAATCTGTTTTGACACGTCTTTTGATTTCCCCGTTTCAATGTAGAGTTTGCCGCCGCTCAAAAGCACCGTTCCAAACGGACGCACGCGCGGCTGGTCGCCGTCAACCGTGGCAAGATAATAGGTGCCCGCATTCTCTAAAAACGCCGCTACTTCTTCGATTCCCATAATCGCCTCCATAAAACGATATGTTTATGATAGCACACAATCCCGAAAAAGCAACGGTTTTAAGAACATTATTTATTCTGCCACAGAAATGCGCGCTTTCCAAATGTCCGTTTTGTTGTTGATTCGAGCAATGAAAAACACCGTGTTGTCCTCGCCCCACGTTGCGCCGAACACGCTCTGAGTGCCGCTCGTGAGCTGTGTGCGTCCGCTTCCGTCGGCGTTCATCAGATAAATCTGGTTGACACTGCTGCCGAACGCAATTCTTTTGAGCGCATTGCTTGCCGCCGTGTTAATCGCCGTCATTTGCGTAAAAAGGATTTGCTTTCCGTTCGCCGAATACGAAGGCAATGCACACGGAAATTTTTCATCGCGATAGATTTCCGTCGTCTGTCCCGTTTCAATATTCAGCTCAAAAATGCCGCCGTTACGAATAAAAACGAGTTTGTCTTCCGTCGGGTGCCAGTTCGGTGTTTCGCCCTCGCACAAAATCGTTACTTCCGTGCCGTCCAGATTCATCGAAATAATCTGACTCTTGCCCGAAATAACCGTATCGCACACGATTTTGTTTTCTTTCACGCGCGGGTGCAAATCGGCTTTTCCCACCACACTGCGCGTGATGTACGTTTTGCCGCCGCCCTCGATTGAAGAGCGCAGCAGTTTTGTTGTTTTATCTTCAAAACCTGCGCAGACGACTGTTTTGCTGTCGGGATACCACGCAGGCGTGTAGCTCCACGTAAGAGGCAGCTTTGTTTTTGCAGGGCTGTTGATATTGCGAAGAAGCACCAGTTGCGATTCCTGCGTCGTAAAGCCCAAAATATCCGTTTGTTCCGCCGAACCAGTAAACTCGGTGTACAACAGCATTTTTCCGTCGGGCGACACCGTTGCGCTCGTTTTTGCAATGCCGTCGTCGGTAACGCGCGAAATATTTTGCAAAATGCCCGCCTCAACCGTAAACGTTTCTTCCTCGTCGTTGCTAATAAGCGACGAAATGCACTCGATAAATAAAACTAATGGCACTACAAGATACGTTCGTTAAAAAACAATTCGGAAACATAAAAAGATGACGCAGGAAAAACTGGCGGATTTGTGCGGCACGGACACCTGCTACATCAGCCAAATCGAAACGGGCAGACGCTTTCCGTCCATTCAGTTCATCGAAAAACTGGCACATTCGCTCGATGTGGACGCAGGCGTTTTTTTTACCGCCGCACACACGAAAACCAAAGAAGATATATTGATTCTCAAATCGCGATTGCTCAAAGAAATCGAATGTTCCATCGCGCGCGTTTTAGAAAATTAGCCCAAAACCGTCTTTTAACGGCTCGAATGGGCAAAAAAAATTCCGAAGCACGTTCGGAATATCAACATCAGCCGACCCAGCGTTTTTGGGTGCAGAGAATAGGGGAGGCATCGCCCGTTTGGTCGTAGCGCGCCATACTTTTTGCGCTTTCGATAATGCGTTGGTTCGCACTGCCGCGGAATTTGAGTTCCAGCGTTCGTTTTTCAATCTCAAAACGCCCGTCCACCACGATGTCGGCAAGACGCAAAAGCGAAAGCCGCTCGGCATTTTTTTCTGCCAACAGCTCCTCCCACGAAAAGCCTGTATATAACGCAACCTCGTAGCCCGCCGCCTTGAGCAACCGAGCAAGTTCGGCGAATTCTTTTGCTTGATACACAGGGTCGCCGCCCGAGAACGTAACGCCGCGGCAGAGCGGATTTTTTTTGATTCGCGCAAAAATTTCGTCTGCGCTCAAAACCTCGCCCGTGCCGAACTCGTGCGTTTCAGGATTATGGCACCCCGGACATTTGTGGGCGCACCCTTGGGCAAAAACGGTCGTTCTTAACCCCGGTCCGTCCACAATCGAATCGCCTACAATGCCTGCAATATTCATGCAACGTTGTGCTTTACGCGGTCTTTTTCTTCAGCGCGCTTTGCGTCATTAAAGCGGTCAAGCGTCCCCACCAAATAGCCCGTAATGCGTCTGATTCGCTCAAAACCAATGCCCTCGCCAAAAGCTGCGACATTCAGGTTTTCTTCGTCTTCCATCGGATAAACTTCGTGTTGCAAAAGTGCTGTCATACTAATCTCCTCTTTCTAGTATACTCTTTTATTTTCAGCGCCGCATTAAAAATACCGCGCCATATTCACTGGGAATCGTTTTCTCAACTCCGACAATTTTTGTGCCGAAATCGCTTCTCCCTCGCGCCTGCCGCACCGCGGACACACATCGCCGATAACGCCGACATAGCCGCACACGGGGTCTCGGTCAACGGGGTGGTTAATGCTTCCGTAGCCAATGCCCGCGTCGTGCATACAGCGGATAATGCTCTCGAACGCCTCCACGTTATTCGCCGTATCGCCGTCGAGTTCCACATAAGTGATATGCCCGCCGTTCGTCAGTTCGTGGTACGGAGCCTCTTTTTTGATTTTATCGAACGCGCTAATCGGAAAATACACAGGAATATGAAATGAGTTCGTGTAATAATCCCTGTCCGTAACGCCTTTGATAATGCCGTATTTCTTTTTGTCCAGCCGCACAAACCGCCCGCTCAAGCCTTCCGCAGGCGTTGCAATCAAGGCAAAATTGAGCTTTCGCTTCTGGCTTTCCGCATCGAGCCGCTTTCGCATATAAGAGATAATCGCAAGCCCTTTCTGCTGCATTTCGTCGCTCTCGCCGTGATGATGCCCGTACAGCGCAACCAGCGTTTCGGCAAGCCCGATAAATCCCACGCTCAAACTGCCGTGCTTGAGCACTTCGCCCACGGTGTCCGTCGGTCCCAGATTCTCGCTTCCAAGCCACACGCCTTGTCCCATCAAAAACGGGAAGTTGTACACTCGCTTTGCGCTCTGGATTTTGAATCTGTCTAATAACTGCTGAATCACCAAATTCAGCATATCGTCCAATTTCTTGTAAAACACCGCCTCATCGCCGTTGCTTTCAATCGCCAGCCGCGGCAGATTTATCGACGTGAACGACAAATTGCCCCGTCTTGGCGCAGTCTGGTGCGAAGGGTCGTGGATATTCGACATAACGCGCGTTCGGCAGCCCATATACGCAATCTCGGTTTCGGGGTGCCCCGCCTTGTAATACTGCAAGTTAAACGGCGCATCAATGAAACTGAAATTCGGGAACAACCGTTTTGCGCTCACTTCGCACGCACGGATAAACAAATCGTAATTCGGGTCGCCCTCGTTGTAGTTCACGCCGTCTTTCACGCGGAAAATCTGAATGGGGAAAATCGGGGTTTCGCCCATACCCAATCCAGCATCGGTGGCGTTGAGCATATTGCGGATAACCATTCGCCCTTCCGCGCTCGTGTCCGTGCCGTAATTCACCGAGCTAAACGGTGTCTGCGCGCCCGCCCGCGAGTGCATCGTATTGAGGTTGTGAATCAGCGCTTCCATCGCCTGATACGTTGCCCTCTCGGTTTCGCGTTCCGCCTCGCGCACCGCAAATTTCTGAGCGTCCTCAATCGTAGACTCTTCAAATCCCGCTTCCATCAGCGCCTTTTTTTCCAGCGCCAAAAATTTGGAATCCGTTTTAAGCTGCCGTTTTACGCCGTTTTCCCATTCAATAAATCGGTCCATCTCTTTGAGAGCGTCCAACGCAGGCGCAGACGTGTATTTGGCTTCCTTGCCGCGTCCCAGATTTTCAAACGCCGTCTTATCTGAATTACGCCCCTCGCACGAACGCAATTCGAGCGCGCGAAACAGATTCGTCGTGTAATAATTCTTGTATGATTTCGCAACTCCGGGAGCAAGCCCGCGGTCAAAATCCACGATTGCCTGCCCGCCGTGCTGGTCGTTCTGGTTGGACTGAATCGCAATGCAGGTAAGAGCCGCATAGCTTTGGATTGAGTTCGGCTCGCGCAAAAAGCCGTGTCCCGTAGAAAATCCATCTTTGAACAGCGACGAAATCTCGATTTGGCAGCACGTCGTGGTAAGCGCATAAAAATCAAAATCGTGAATATGAATGTAGCCGTCGTGATATGCTTTTGCCTGTTCTTTGGGAAGCATATATTTTTCGTAGTAATCCTTTGCGGCTTCGCTTCCGTACTGAAGCATCGTGCCCATCGCGGTATCGCCGTTGATGTTCGCATTGTCGCGCTTGAGATTGCTTTCAGCGCTGTCAGCGTGCGTCAGTTCATCGAACGTGCGCATAAGCTCACTATCCATTTCGCGCGTATTCGTGCGGTCAGCACGGAATGCGGTGTATTTTCCGAGCGCGTCATCAAAACCGCCGTCTTTGAGCGCAGCCTTTACGGTTTGCTCTATTTGAACAGCAGACACTTCCGCCGAACCTTCAAAATCGCTCGTAACCGACGCACAAAGATTCGCCTGCACAATATCCGCAATCTCTTTTGAAGCCGTTGCAACCTTTGCGGGCGAAAGCTGCGCATCATTCATTGCAAGCGCAACCGACTCCGCAATTTTGTCCCAGCTATACGGCAAAATCCTGCCGTCCCGTTTTTTTACTGACTCAATCTTCATATTTCTTTTATAGTATATCACGCTATATATGGGGGCTGTCAATACAAACTACGCTATTAGTATTGTTTTTTCTGATTTTTCAACACGCTATCATTCTGTAATATATCACTTTAGCGCGGCTTTCTTTTTTTTTGTCCACACTATCCACATTTTCCCATTCCTATTTTTGAGAAAAGAAAAAATTGCGGAATTTGCAAAACGGTTATACAATAGAAACACATTGATTTTAGGAGGGCTTGTATGAATTATTTTGATTTAACAGGACAGGTTGCGATTGTTACCGGTTGCTCGACAGGCTTGGGCGTGCAAATGGCAAAAGCGTTGGCGAGTCAGGGCGCAAAAATCGTCGCACTTGCTCGGCGCAAAGAAAAAATCGACGCAGTTGCCGCCGAAATCGCACAGACATACCATGTCGAAACACTCGCTCTCCCGTGCGACATTACCGACACGGCGCGAGTTGATGCCGTCATTGATGAAGTCGTTGCAAAATGGGGGCGAATCGATATTCTCATCAACAATGCAGGCACAGGCGCAGTCGCTCCCGCCGAAGACATCACCGACGAGCAATTCAGCGGCGAAATGAGCGTGGATTTATTCGGCACGTTCAAGGTGGCGCGTGCTGTCGCAAAAAAGGCAATGATTGGCGCAAAATATGGGCGCATTATCAATATCGCGTCGATGTACGGGCTGGTAGGCAACAAGATTGCAGGAAGCGCACCGTATCACGCAGCAAAGGGCGGGGTGGTCAACTTGACGCGCGCACTGGCGGCAGAATGGGGCAAATACGGCATCACCGTGAACTCCATTTGCCCGGGCTATTTTTATACGCCGCTCACAAAAGAAACGCTCGATTCCGACTTTTTCCAGCAAAATGCCCGCACGATGATTCCAATGGAACGATACGGGAACGAGGGCGAACTTGATTCAGCCGCGATATTCCTCGCAAGTCCTGCTTCAAGCTATGTAACAGGAGTTGCCCTGCCAGTTGACGGCGGATACACCTGTATGTAGCGCAATTTTGAGCGCAGGGGGCAAAAACGCCCCTTGTTTTTTATTGCCAAACAAAAAAAATGCCCCGAACTAAAAAAGTCCAGGGCATTTTTTCATCGTCTTTTTTTAACTATGAAATTTAGCGAATCAAGCTCATAACATTCTGGCTTGACTGGTTAGCCTGTGCGAGCATAGCAGTAGCAGCCTGAGTAAGAATCTGGTTCTTTGTGAAATCAACCATCTCACTAGCCATATCTGTATCGCGGATGCGGCTCTCAGATGCCTGCATATTCTCAGCAGCGATGTCAACACCCTTCACTGTCTCTTCGAGGCGGTTCTGGTATGCGCCGAGGTCTGCACGCTGCTTGTTAATCTTCTTCAAAGCCTCATCGAGAGTGCCGATTGCGCGGTTTGCGCTATCTGGGTCCTCAAGAGAAATAATCTGCTCTGTGCCAAGAGCGCGGAGTCCGAGAGCAGAAGCTGTCATCGTGCCGATGTACACCTGTGTTCTCTGGTCCATATTTGCACCGACGTGAATCCACATTGAAGCAGTTACAGTGTTCTCGCCAGTTGACTGTGCGAAGCGACCTGTGAGCATGTTCATACCGTTGAACTGTGCCTGTGAAGCAATGCGGTCAACCTCTGCTACAAGCTGAGAAACCTCAACCTGAATCTGCATACGGTCTTCGTCTGTGTAGATACCGTTAGATGACTGAACAGCAAGCTCGCGGATTCTCTGAACGATGTCAGTTGTTTCCTCAAGGTAGCCTTCTGTTGTCTGAATGAAAGAAATGCCGTTTGAAGCATTCTCGCTCGCCTGATTCAAGCCGCGAATCTGTGCTCTCATTTTCTCTGAAACTGCAAGACCTGAAGCATCATCGCCAGCCTTGTTAATCTTCATTCCTGAAGAAAGCTTTGACATATTGCCAGACTGATTAGCCTCGTTAATACCGTTTACGCGCTGTGCAAACATTGCGCTCATGTTGTGATTGATAACCATGATTATCTCCTATCGAAGTACATTGTCAGCAGAAGCCTTTTCTTTCGCTTATCCCCTAAGGAAAGAAGAACCACCACCCTATACTTTTATATTCGGAGTATGCAAAAAAGACTTTACAGAATTTATAATCACAAAAACGCAAATTCTCAGGTCATTCTATTCTGATTATTTTGAGCAACGCTCCTTTTGCGAAAAAACAGCGTTAATTATTTTGAGCAACGCCGCTTTTTTAAAAAGTTGGGCTTGATTATTTTGAGGAATTCTTCTTTGGGGCAAAAGCGGCTTTGATTATTTTGAGCAAACGCATTTTTTCAAAAAGAAGCCTTGATTATTTTAATTTAACCCCGCCAGCATTTTTGTTATTCCGAACTTGACACAGGAATCTATTTTAGAAGGCGATGTTGAATGAGAGGCTGAAATAAATTCAGCATTACAGTTATTTTACCAAAATGTTTTGGACGTTTTGCTGAAGCACTTTGAGCGACGTATCGGCATCGTTTTTTTCGTCGATGATTTTTGTGATGGCGCTGTCAGCGGCTTGCATTGCCTGCGTGTAGCGCGCAAATTTGGGAACGACCGTCCCTTTGTCCAAGATTTCGGAGACAAGCGACAGATTGTATTCCTTGCCGCTCCGCGTGTATGAGTCAATCACCGCGCGGGTGCTTTTTGACGCAGAGATTATCCTGAGAGGCGAGGCTCCTTGCGCCATACTGTAAATGTCCGTCTGCACACAAATATTGTGAGTGAGCGTTTTTAAAAGTTCGTACGACAATTTTTGATAGCGCGTTTTTGCGTAAATCCCAATCAAAAGCGTGCTTACCCGCGACACATTTCCGCCCGAAATCCCCGCAGGCATCGGCAGACAGCCCCATTCGTAATTGAAATCCTTGTACACTTTGTACGGATACGACACATAGGTGCAAAATTGCGCATACGACATCGGCATAAAAGCGATGCGCCCCGAATCAAAATCGTCTGCGGTGTAACGGCGTTCAGACGGAAGCGCGGAGAGTTTTTGCACAAAACGGATTGCGTCCACCGTACGCGAATCCGAAAAATGCGCCTTAGAGCCGTCGTCGTTGAAAAGCGAAACGCCGTTTGAAAATACCGCGTCTTGCCAGCTGTATCCGCTCATTCCCGTTTCTTTGGCGAGCGCGTAAAAATCATTCCACGTCCAACTTTGCCCGGGCAATTCCAAGCCGCGCCGATTGAGCAGCGTCAGATTGACCGCCATCAGCATAAAATCCGCCTGATACGGCAGGGCGTATTGTTTTCCGCCCAAAAAGGCAGAATTCCACGCGGACGGAAAATACTCCCAGCTTTTTATGTCGCTGTCGCTTTCCACCGTGCCCGTCAGATTTTTAAGAATTCCTTGCTCTGCAAACTGCGTAAAATGGCTGTCTGGCACAAAAAAAACGTCAGGCGTTTTGCCCAAAAGGATTTGCTGAGAAAGCCATTCATCGTAGTCATTTTTGCGAATTCCCGAAAAATAATGCACGCGAACACCCGGGTGGCTGTACTCAAAAATCGCAATCGCTCGGTCAACGGTGTGATAACTGTCGCCGTTCGATACGCCCCAGTTGCTCCCCGCGAACATTCCCAGCTCCAGCACGATATTCTTTGTGCGCGCGCGAAAAATGCCCCCCAGCGCACACGCAAGGGCAATCGCACACACACAAAGGGCAATTCCTCTTTTTTTGGATTTTATTTTCATTTTGATTTCTTTTAAGTATGTCATTCCCGTGCAAACACGAAAGAAAAGATTATCGGGTCAAGCCCGATAATCACAGCATACGGTTAGTTAGACTCTGCCGCACCGGGCAAACCGATGTCTTTTCTATAGAACATTCCCTTAAACGAAATCTTCGTCAAAGCATCGTATGCCTTTTTCCACGCAGATTCAAACGAGGAATCGTGAGCCGAACACGCCAAGACACGCCCGCCGTTTGTGATGAGCATATGCATTTCAGGCGAATCGTTGTCCATAAACGCAAGATGTTCCGCCGCTGCCGTGTGCGAATTGCTCCGTCGATTGATGATTGCACCCGCAATAAACACCTTCGCGCCCGAATCACTGACCGCCTTGTAATCCAGCGTAATCTGCATTCCCTTTTTGTACGCTCCCGGATAGCCGCCCGACACCGCCACTGGAGCAACGCAGAAGCCGTCTTTCCACTTGAGCGCAAAATCCTTGAGCGAGCCGTCCGTAATCGCCGAGCAAAGAGAGGCAAAATCGCTGTCCATCATCGGCAGAACCGCCTGCGTCTCAGGGTCGCCCAAGCGCACATTGTATTCAAGGCACTTCGGTCCGTTTTCGGTGAGCATCAAGCCAAAGAAGATAAATCCGCGGTAATCAAATCCCTCGGCAATCATACCTTTGAGCGTCGGCTCCAAAATCGTCTCGCGGAACGCCGCCATTTGCGCCTCCGTAACATCGGGGACAGGAGCCACCGCGCCCATTCCGCCCGTGTTTGGACCTGTTGCGCCGTCGTTAAGACGCTTGTGGTCGCGCGCAGGGATAAACGGCACAATGCACGCCGCCTCGGGATTTTCCTTCGTTACGCTCACCGCCGCCAAAACCGAAATCTCCACGCCCCGCAAATAGTCTTCGATGACGAGTTTTTTGCCCGCATCTCCCACTTTGCCGTCTTCCATCAAATCGAACACAGCCTTTTTTGCGTCTTCAAGCGTTTTGGCAACCACCACGCCCTTTCCTGCCGCCAAGCCGTCCGCTTTGACCACAATCGGCGCGCCTTTTTTCTCGATGTATGCAATCGCGTCGTCTTTGTTGGTAAACGTTTCGCTTTGCGCACACGCCACGCCGTATTTTTTCATAAAGATTTTTGACAAATCCTTGCTTGCCTCAAGTTGCGCCGCCGCTTTCTTTGGACCGACCGCCTTAATGCCCGCCTGCCAAAAAGCGTCCGCCACGCCGTCTGAGAGCGGGTCTTCAGGACCGATAACCGCGAGCGTGCAGCCTTCTTTTTGCGCGATTTTCACAAACGCCTCTGCGCCCGTTGCCCCTTCAAGATACGGACAATTCTCAGGATTGACGTTTACGCATTTTCTTTCCATAGCTGTGCCGCCGTTACCGGGCACACAAACAACCTTTTCCACCAAACTGCTCTCAGAGAGCTTCCATGCAATAGCGTGCTCGCGCCCGCCGCTTCCGACTACGATAACTTTCATACTGCTATCATAACCATAAACCGCGCGTTTTTGCAATGCGCTTTTTCTGCGCAGTGATTGCAACGCTTTCTTTTTTCGATAATCAAAATATGGCGAATATCGTTTCTTATGTGGGATTGTTTGTTGCTGTTGTCTTGATAATTTGGGGTCTGTCGCGATTTTTTGCGTGGAAAGCACGAATTGCGCGCGAGAAAGCCGCGGAGGAAAAACGGCGAATCGAAGCCGAGGCAAAGGGATTCATCGTGCATTGTCCGCTGTGTCAGTCCACGCTCAAAAAGGGCGAAAACATCATTTCGCGCGTGTATCGCCCGATGAACACGCCCGAGCAATACTGCATCGTCAACGGCTGTCCGCATTGCTATCCCGCGCTCGAAGCAGGATTGTCGCGGGTGTGCCCCGTCTGCGGAAAAAGCGTGCCGCTCGACGGCTATTTGGTCTCGCACCTTTTTTGCAAGCCGAACGGAAAACGCCACGTTCACATTACGGGCTGCAGCGAAGAATCGCATTACAAAGGCAAAAACCTTATGCAATGACTTGCATAAAATACACCCAACCGATAAAATCCCTACGAAAAGACTCTTTTTTTGCGGTTTTTGAACGATAATGATGTTTCGCTCAAAAATGATACACGACTGTTTTGCTCAAAAAGCAGGGAGAAAAAATGAGCGTAGGAAAAACGTTTGACACCAACACAGAAATCACCGACAAAGATGTTTTGATTTCCACTTTTTTCAAAACGTACCCGGATTACGATACCGAGGAATCACACGAGCAGATTTCGCGCGCGTGGACGTATCTCATAGAAAAAACGTCAGGCATCAAACGCTCGTGCGGCAAGCCGTATTATCTGCACCCTATGCGCGTTGCCTGCATTTTGGCGCAGATGAAGATGGACACGGACACGGTTATTGCGGGATTTTTCCATAACATCGAGGAAGTGGACGAAGCAAGCGTTGATTATATAGAAAAGAATTTTGGGTCTGATGTTTCAAAGATTATCCGCGACACGTCAAAAATCACATCGCTCAAAATCAAAAACAAAACGCTCCAACAAGCCGATTCTATCCGCAAAATGCTTTTTGCAATGATTGACGATATTCGCGTTATCATCGTCAAAATGGCAGACCGTCTCGACCGAATGCGAAACCTGCGCAACGTGCCGAGCGAAGCACAGCGCGCCGTCTCCGCCGAGGTCATCGACATTTGGGCACCGCTGGCAAGCCGTTTGGGTATGAGCGACATCAAAAGCGAAATGGAAGATTTGAGCCTGAAATACTCCAATCCCGACGTGTTCCAGCAAATCAAGTCGATTGTGGCGCAGAAAAAAGAGGAGAGAGCCGAATATCTCGACAAAGCCGTGCAGACGATTTATAAATCGGCAGAAAAACAGGGCATTTCGGTGTACATCAAGAGCCGCGCCAAGCATTTTTATTCGATTTACCAAAAAATGCGAAAGCGCAACAAAGGCGCAGACGAGCTGTATGACCTGCTTGCCCTCCGCGTTATCTGCACCGAGGTGAGCGAGTGCTACACGCTTATCGGCATCGTTCATTCGTTCTGGAAGCCGCTCGACGGCAGATTCAAAGATTATATCGCAATGCCAAAAGCAAACGGCTATCAGAGTTTGCACACGACCGTGCTTTTTGAGGGCAGACCGCTCGAAATCCAGATTCGCACGCGCGATATGGACAACATCGCCGAGCACGGTGTTGCAGCGCATTGGCTGTACAAAAAAGGCACAAATCACGATATGGTCAAAGCCGAGGATTTGTCGATTATCAATCAGCTCAAGGAACTGCGCAGCGAAAAACTCAACGATGAGAGTTTTTTCCAGCAGCTCAAAAACGAGCTTTTGGGCGACGAAATTTATGTGTTTACGCCAAAGGGCGATGTGATGGAATTGCCCGCAGGCGCAACGGCGATAGATTTTGCGTATCACGTTCACAGCGCAATCGGCGAAAAAATCGTGGGCGCAAAGGCGGACGGCAAGATTATTCCGCTTTCCACGCCGCTTAAAAACACGCAAATCATCGAAATCATCACGAATCCGCAAGCGCACCCCACGGAAAATCAGCTGAAAATGGTAAAAACCTCGAAGGCGAAACAAAAAATCCGCTCGTGGCTTTACCAAAACGACGCATATTTTAAGGAAGTCGCAGAACGGCTCCATCAAGGCGAAACCGACCTTGCCCCGCAGCCGAGGGAACAGCGCAAGCATCACGCGGGCAAGGGATTTATTGTCCAGCATCATTACACGGGCAAAATCCGAATCGGCGACACGACGAATTTTTTTATCACGATTGCAAAATGCTGCAATCCCGCGCCGGGAGATGCAATCGTGGGATACATTTCGCGCGTTCGTGGCGTAACCGTGCACAAAGCGACGTGCTTGACGTATCAGCGAATCCCAAACATCGAAAAAAGAAGCATCGAAGTTATGTGGGACGAAGATAACGCCGACGAAAAAGGCGAAAAAAACAAAAAGGCAAAATAAAACGCATTCCGCACAATCCAAAAGGTGCGGAAAAATGCGCGCAAAAATGGGCAAAACGGGAAAAAAAGCAAAATCGTTTGCGTATATGCGTTCTTTCTGTTATAATCGATATGCAACGTTTTCGCTTTTTATTTTTGCGAAATCAAAAAGAAGGATTTTGACTTGTATACGAGAGATGTTTTGCCGCCGCCGTGTGCGCTAATCCAAAATAAAAAACCTGTGTTCGGTACATTTCAAGGCGCAGTGCAGCGGCTCGACGTGCGAGGCGTGTATATGCCTTTCGGCGTTATGCCGCTGCCGACTTTTATCACCAATACCCGCATAAAAAGCAAAATTTCGGTTACATTTAATGTGGGTGATTTTATTGGCACCGTTTCGGTAAACAACATAAAACATTTGGCATACACCGACGTTGTTCTGTGGGAAAAAAGTTCGGGCAAGCGATATTCGTATCGCCACATTATGCGCCCACGCCGTCATCTTATTCCGCACGAACTGCGCACGTTCATCTGCACCAGCCACCACCGCACTCGCTATATCCGCATCAGCTGGGACCGCGATAAAAACCGCATTTCGCTTTTGTTCAGTATGAAAGGCGATGACGCACGCCCCGATTGCTCTGCCGCTTTTATTTCGCATTTTAGCGAGGAGGGCATTTCGGAGGCGGTTCACGTGGTGCCAAATCCATCTATGCGGCGATGCAGGGCATCGTATCAAATCGCGCTTCCGCTTCACGGCTCGGTCAACGTAACGCTGCCGTCGAATGAAATTCAGGCGGCGGAAGATTCAGACGGAATGGGCTTCGTGGATTTGCGGCGCGCCTATCTGCTTTTCCGTTCCCGCGACGAGTTCGTTACTGGAATGGGAATGGTGGGCGGCAAAAAAGTGGTATTCAGAATAGAAACGTCTTCAAACGATACGGTAAATGCGGACAAATTCAACGCAAACGCGCTTTTTGTGGACGGCGATATGACACCGCTTCCGCCAATCCGCATTACGCATATGCGCGGGCTTTTACAGCGCTGGAACATTCAGGACACAGACGGTATGGTGGACCTCGTTTTTACGCCGATTTCGGATTATGCCCGCACGCTGAGCCTTTTTATTTTCCGCACGCGCTACCACACGATTTACGGAATGTTTGAGGGCACACTTTTGACCAAAGACGGCGAAAAGATTTCATTTAAGCAACTTTCAGGAATCGCAAAGCACAGCCTTTTGCGACTTTAATAACAGTTATCGGAGAAATACAATGAGCAGCAATAGACCAAAAGCAATATATGAGCCGGGAACGCTCGACAAAACACGAGCAAATCTGGGGGAGATGGACGACGCAGAAGCAATGCGAATGGCAAAGCTCTTGGGCGGCGAGGTTTTTGTGGAAAAAGACCGCCCGATTGATTATTCTGCAATGCCCAAACGCGCGTATGCAAAAAAAAGCACCGCGGCAAAAAACGCCGAGCGCATTATCAACAACACCAGTTCATCTGCGCCAAAAGCTCCGTCGGACAATTTGCCGTATATCTCGGAAAAAACAGCACAGCAGATTGACAAATTGATGATGCAATCGCCGTACAAAATCAAGCCGAATTACGGTCTGTTTAATTTTATTCGCATTATAAACAAAAGCGGCAGGGACAAAATTTCTGCGGCGTTCATTCAATACACGCTCAAAACCTACGTTGCACATCTCAATTCGTTTTTGGAAAACGTGAAGATGATTATCCAACTCGCGCCCGCAACGTATCAACTCCGTATTCCAGAAGACAAGACGCTTACGATGCGTTTTCTGCGCCTCGTGAGCAACTGGCAGCTGCGCGATGTAAAGAGCCTGTACGACACGCTGGAGCGAAAAAGCAGCGAAGTTACGCTTCCTATGCTCGTGCCGATTACCCGCGCAATGTTCCGCCCGATGATTACGCTGTATTATCTGGGCGAAAACCGCGTTTCCCACGTTCTGCACGATATTTTTGAAGAGATTTCGATTTTGCCGGGCGTGCAAAAACGCAAGCTCGAGAAACTCGTTAAGGAAACGTCTGCTGAATGGCTTTACATCTATGAGCGCGTGATTCGCGGAATGTATCCGCTTTTGATGCGAATGAGCAGCACGGTGTATGTGGGCTATCCTGATTTTTTCAGAAGCCAGATTACGAATATACTCAATTTTTTGTCGCTCACCAAATTTGATTTGCTCACGCCGGAAAAAGCCCCGAAGCACGAAGCGGAGGAAGAAGCCAAAGAAGACGATGACGAAGAGCTTGCCAATAAATTGGATTCGCTGGAAAAACCCGAAGACGCAGGACTGCCGGATATTGATTCTCACGCGGTCGGTGCAGAAAAGGCGATTATGGGCGAAAAGGACGACAGCGTAAAAAGCGGGTTGCGTCTTTTGGAGCAGATGTTCCCGGACGCAGGCTTTTCCCGCCTTTCTTCAATGCCGGATATGTATCCGTATTTTCAGCCGATTTTTGAATTCGACGACGCATTTGCGCTGCTTTCGCCGAAAAATCCGCTCCAAATCACGCTTATTTTGATGCGCATTGTGGAAGACGTGTTCCAAGGCTGCCGAAACATCAATTTCAATCTTGAAGCCGACCCCGACCTTGCCGACGACAAAGATTCTCTCAACGACATTTTCGGCGATTGGGCAAAATACCGCGAAGAACTGTTTGAAAAACGCTACTGCGAAACGCTCAACGATTTTACAGGACGCGCGCTCTCGCAAAGCGAATATGCTCATTCGCAATACGGCAAAAAACAGCTTTCACAACTTTTGTGGTCAGCGCAATTCAACTTTTTGCCACATCTCAAATTCCAGCAGCTCGTTTTGGAACGCCCTATCAACGACTCCCCGTATCGCTCAATGTGCCTCAGAACCGACTGGGTTCGGCGCGTGTTCAGCGAGCTTGCAAAGCGCATTGACGCGGGAGCAAAAACCAAGGCAGTCTTAACAGGCGTTTCAAATCCGTGGGAACCGTACAAATTTGCAATCCAAAACGAAGTTTCCAAGCGTCTAGACGTGCTTTTGGGCGCTCGGCGCAAAGTGGACACAGCAGCGACGAACGCAAATCTCATAAAATACGCTCTTCGCTTTGTGGCGGTACTCGATTGGTGGATTAACAACCCCGACAGCCCTGCGTATTCTATCAGCCCGAACAACAATATTTATCGCACCGACGAAAAAGGCGCTGTCGGCTACGCGGGCGAGGTCAGAAACGACCAGAATCGGCTCTTTATGCAGGCGGTAAAAGACGCAATCGCCAAAAAGCAAGCCCAAGCAGCCGCAAAATAAAACGCAAAAAACAAGGGACTCCAACAAAGCCCCTTGTTTTCATAGAAAATCTTCACGTTTTGTACACGCGCATTTTACATTCTAAAAACTATGCCACCATAAATGCGATAGTCAAAGCCTGAACCAATATCAACCGTATTCGTATACGTTTTGCCTTTGTAAGAATATTTTGTCGTTCCTGTTCCTGCAAAAGGGAAATCCATATCGAAACCGAGGTTTAATCCTATATCTTCAGAAAAGAAATGCTGGAATGCAAAATCCATTGAAAATGCCGCATAGACATCTGTCCATGTATAATCGCTATTGAACGCTTCGTCGATGTTCATCTGCAATCCCGGCGTAAAGCGGAGCGCGTTTGCCATATCGATTGCAAGCGAAAATGCAGGTCCAATAGAAATCCATTCGCCCAAATTAAACCAATCGCTGTCATTTTCTCCGTCAACTTTTTGCCCTGACGATAGCCAAAATCCGAAATCCAAGTCAAAACCCACTTGTAGCATATTTACTCCGCCGAAAAACCAAGTGTTGTCAACATTCAATCCGAACGGTGAAAATCCATACTCCATTTTCGCGTCCAAATTTGAGTCGTCATCTTTGACTTTGAAACTGGAACTTCCTATCGAATAATTGATAGAAGTCTGCCTAAGCGCAAACGCACTCGTCGCACTTGCCGCAAGCAAAACTGCTGCCATAACCAAAGCCTTAATCTTCATAGAAGACCTCCGAAAAGCGTCCGCAAAACTGTCAGTTTTAAACGAACGTTTTTTTCTGACACTTTGAAATTTTGAGAAATCGTGTTAAAATAAAGAAATACACTTTGTAAAAAGTGTCAACTTTAATTGTTGGTTTAAAAGTTACACTTTTTCTGTTATTGGAAAAATTTTAATTTTGTCGTTTCGAATAAGTTCTTCGCCTTATCGCACGAAAACAGTTTGCTCTGTTCAGCGCGAAAGGTTACCTTGACGCAATAGCGAAAAAAAGCCATACTTTTGGATATGACAGAAGAGAGAAAAGACGTTCGGTTTGAAGAAATCGGACGCGTGGAAGCTCCCGATTTATGTGCATTGCCGGGCGTTTTGAGCGACATCAGCGCGAGCGGCTGCCGTGTGCATTTTCCGATTCCCGTTGACGTGGACTTTGAGGAAGAAAAAGAATACGAGCTAAAAATCTATCCGTCCCGTGCAAATACCGATGAAATCGAACTTCTCTGTGTGCCGTGCTGGAAAAGCGACGACGAAAATACGAACAGCGAAACCGAGCTGGGCTTTAAGATTATCCATTCACCGGGAATGAAGCAACTAGAATCGTACATTCACCTTTTAGATGAAGAAAAAAGCAAAAACAGCGAGTTTGAAATTGAAAATCCAGAATACAGTTTTATCTAATGCAAAGACGACGGTACAAAAATGAGCACAATTAAAACACTTTCCGGCAAAGCATTTTTAGCGTTCCCCGAAATGCAGGGACTGCTCCGCGATGAGCTTTCGCGCAGGCTCGGCTATGACGTTTCGCGCGCACAGGTTTTCGGCGATGTGTTGTATTGCCCTGATTTTCCAGACAGCGCAGAACTGCCGTATTTTGCGAGCACCGCGTTTTTAAGTCCGTTCCGTTTGGAATTTTCGTCCATCGGGGAAGCAGCGGCAGAGCTCAAAAAAATCCAGCGCAACTGGGCACCGTATCAGTATCAATTTTTTCGCCGCGCATCGCTCATTCAAGAAAAATTGCCCTATATCAATCTCAAAGACCGAAAATTCCCGCTTGAAATTCCCCATAGCGCAATCGGCATATACACGCTCACGAGCGAAAACGCGCTGATTGCCTCCGCCGCAACCACCAGCCCGCTCCCCGCAGGCAGACTCGCATTTGTGGAAGACCACGAAAACCCGCCGAGCCGAGCCTATCTCAAGATTCAGGAGAGCCTTTCGCTTGCGCATTTTTATTTTGGCGTGGATTTTCCGCACGCAGGGCAAAAATGCTTTGAGGCAGGCGCGTGCCCGGGCGGCTGGACGTGGGTTTTAGCGAATCTGGGCGCAGAGGTGTTCGCGGTGGACCGCGCGGAGCTTGCCCCGTCATTGATGAAAAACCCGCTCGTTACGTTTCAAGCGCACGACGCATTCACGCTCAAGCCCGACGATGTGGGGTCATTCGATTGGATTTTCAGCGATGTGATTTGCTATCCAGAACGGCTGTTGGAATGGATAAAAATGTGGCTTTCGAGCGGAAAAGCAAAAAATATGATTTGCACGATAAAAATGCAGGGCGAAATCGATTGGGATTTGGTCAGCCAATTCGCAGCCATTCCGTCTTCCCGCGTGGTGCATTTGAATTACAACAAGCATGAACTCACGTGGATTCACGTTGAGCCATAAAATCGTATTGCAGAATGTATGTTAAAAAAATGCAGCGGAGGGAAATCCACTGCATTTTTTGTCAGAACTGATACGGATTTATCGCTTCAGCAATGCGGCAAATGGGTTGTACATCGTGCCGTCATCACTGCCGCGTGTACCGCCACGGGCGGATTTGTCGAATTCACGGCGAGGTTTTCCTGAGTTTTTATCAGTTACCGCGCCTTTTTTGACCACGACAACTTTTTTCTTGCCGCTTGAAGTGCCGTCAGATTTTGGCTTTGCGCCCGTTTTCAGCGAAAGAGAAATGCGCTTTCGGTCGGTGTCGAGGTCGATAATCGTGAACTCCTTCACATCTCCGACCTTGATAACGTCCATCGGGTTTGAAACAAAGCTGTCGGAAAGCTCCGAAACGTGAATCAGAGCCGTTTCGTGCAAACCGATGTCGACGAATGCGCCGAAATCGACGACGTTCTTGATTTTGCCCGTAACTTTCATTCCAACTTTGAGGTCTTCAAACGCCAGCACGCCCTTTTGCATAATCGGCGCAGGCATTTCGTCGCGTGGGTCGCGGTTCGGTTTCTGTAATTCCTCGGCAATGTCCGAAATCGTCGTTTCGCCAATCTGGTATTTTTCAAGTAGCTGCTTTTTGAAATCTGCAGAAAGTTTCTCGCTGCGCTGCACAAAAGGAAGAATCTCTTTTGCAACTACATAGTTTTCGGGGTGAACCCATGTGTTATCAAGGATTTCTTCGCTTTCGGGAATCTTCAAGAACCCCGCGCACTGCTCGAACGTCTTTGGTCCTAGCCCCGACACCTTGCGTAACTCCGCGCGGCTCTTGATTTTGCCGTTCGTGTCGCGATATGCCACGATTTTCTTTGCAAGGCTTGAATTGATGCCCGAAACATATTTGAGCAAACTCGCGCTCGCGGTGTTCAAGTTCACGCCGACTTGGTTGACCACGCTGCCAACGACTTCGTCCAGCGTTTCAGAAAGGCGTTTTTGGTTCACATCGTGCTGATACAAGCCGACTCCGATTGCTTTCGGGTCGATTTTCACCAATTCTGCAAGCGGGTCTTGCAAACGGCGTCCCATACTAATCGCGCCGCGGATAGTCAGGTCAAGCTCTGGGAACTCTTCGCGCGCAATGTCGCTCGCACTGTACACCGACGCGCCCGATTCGTCTACGACGGTGTAGCGCACATCAGGATAATTTTCGCTGATGACTTTGCTCACCACCTGCTGCACTTCTTGGCTTCCCGTGCCGTTTCCAACCGCGACAACTTGGATATTGTATTTCTTGATTGCTTCTTTTACGGCGTTGTATGAGCCTGTCGGGTCGCTCACCTGCTTGATGAGGAAATAGCCCAAATATTTGCCCGTTTCGTCGAGAGCGGCGCATTTTGTTCCCGTGCGGATTCCCGGGTCAACGCCGAGGACGCGGCTTCCCTTGATTGGCTGTGTCATAAGGAGGTTTTTGAGGTTCTCGCTAAAGATACCGATACCGTGCGTGTCCGCTTCGTCCGCCTCATCGCTCTTAATCTCGCGCACAACCGCAGGAGAAAGCAAGCGCACAACGCCATCTTCGAGCGCGTCGCTAAAGTATTTGTTCTTTGCCGTATTCCGCTTTGCCACCGTGCTCACTGCGCCGTCAAGGTCAACATCGATTTCCACATCAAGCGCACCCTCGCGTTCTCCGCGGTTAATCGCCAAAATGTGATGCGGCTTCACGCGGTTCAACGCCTCTTCAAAATCCCAATACATTTTGTATGTCGAGGTCTTTTCCGCGCTCTCTGCGTCCTCTCCGTCTCTCACAATGCCTTTCGTCTTAATCTTGCCGCTTGCCATATACTCATCGTGCACGGCTTCGCGGTTCTTTGTGTCTTGCGAAATGCGCTCGGCGATGATGTCCATTGCGCCTTGCAATGCGTCTTCTTTGCTCGAAACAGATAATTCAGGATTTTCGTTGTCTTTCACAAACTCCGCCGCTTTCTCTTCAAGCTCTGCGTCGCTCAGCTCATACATTGCGTCAGCAAGTGGCTCTAAGCCTTTTTCAATCGCGACCATTCCGCGCGTCTTCTTCTTTTTCTTGAACGGAGCCCACAAATCTTCGAGTTCGGCAAGCGTCTTCGCACTCATTGTGGCATTGTAAAGCGACTCGGTAAGTTTCCCCTGTGCAAACACACCGCGCACGATTTCAAGGCGGCGTTCCTCAAGGTTCTTGTATGTCTTAAAAAGATGGTCGGTATCTCGCACCTGCACTTCGTCAAGGCTTCCGTGCTTTTCTTTGCGGTAGCGGGCGATAAACGGGATTGTGCAGCCTTCGTCTACAAGCGAAATGACTGCGCTGACTTGGTTAATGCGGATATTGAGTTCCTCCGCAATCTTCTTCATAATCTCGACTTCATTGACCTGCAATGCGTCGATGTTTTCTTGCGTAAATTCCATAGGTGCTATTCTACGGAAAAACGCCCTCCGCGTCAATTTTTATCCCGCTTCAAAAATCATTCGCAAAAAAACGCACGGGCAATTATTCCACACGCAACAGAAAATCAAGCAGAAAAAACACAAAAATCGTGCAACCATACACCACCATATCCAAAACATCAGCCGTTCCCCATTTTGCAGAAAAAAATTGCACAAACTCACTCAAAAACGCCGTCAAATGAAAAGCAGAAAATCTACAAAAAAACGAAAATTTTGATATTTTTCTCACCATTCGCGGGGTAAAATCAAAATAACGTTTTCTAAAAAGGAGTTTTTTATGACAGATTTTTACGAGAAAATCACACAGGCGGCTTCTGACGGAGCAGTTTTGGTAAAAAACGAGGGCGAAACATTGCCGCTTCTCGCTGCGGAGCGCGTCGCGGTTTTCGGTCGCTGCCAAATAGATTATTACAAAAGCGGAACCGGCTCGGGCGGCTCGGTTCACGTTCCATTTTCCATCAATTTGATTGACGGATTTGCAAAAATGAAAGAAAACGGCGAGAATGTCCCTGAAATTGACGCAGAAGTGCTCAAGACGTACCGCGATTGGATTGCAGAAAATCCATTCGACAGCGGAAACGGCGAATGGGCAAGCGAGCCGTGGTTTCAAAAAGAAATGCCGCTCACTGACGATTTTGTGCGCGCGGCGGCGGCTCGCTCAAGCAAAGCGTTGTTCGTAGTTGGACGCACGGCGGGCGAAGACCAAGACAACCGCGCCGAAAAAGGCAGCTATTATCTCACCGACGAGGAAATGCACTGCCTCAGTCTTTTGACAGCGCATTTTGAGCGCGTGGCAGTCGTTTTGAACGTGCCGAACATCATTGATTTATCGTGGGCAGAAAATCCAGAGTTCAAAAACAAAATTACGGCGGTGATTTTCACGTGGCAGGGCGGAATGACCGGCGGTTTAGGCGCGGCGCGTGTGCTTTCGGGCGCAGTGAATCCAAGCGGAAGATTGTCGGACACCGTTGCAAAATCGCTCGAAGATTACCCGTCCACGCGCAATTTCGGAAGCGAAACCGACGAAATCTATCAAGAAGATATTTTTGTGGGATACCGCTATTTCTCCACGTTTGAGGGCGCGCAAAAATCCGTGCTCTATCCGTTCGGCTACGGTCTTTCGTACACGACATTTGAGCAAAACGCCGCATTTAGCGAAAAGGACGGCATTTTTACCGTAACGGCAGACGTAAAAAACACGGGCAAGGCAAAAGGGCGCGATGTCGTTCAGATTTACGCAGAATGTCCGCAAGGCGCATTGGGCAAAGCAAAAAGAGTGCTCTGCGCATTCCAAAAAACGCCCGAAATCGAGCCGAACGAAAGCGTTTCGCTCTCAATTTCATTCTCGCAAAACGAAATCGCTTCATTTGACGACAGCGGAAAATCAGGATTCGCACACAGTTACGTTTTGGAGGCTGGCGATTATCACTTTTTTGCAGGCAAAAACGCGGCGGACGCACCCGAAATTTTCGGCAAAAACGGCGAATTGTTCCGCGTAGAAAAAACGATTGCGCTCAAGCAATACTCCGAATGTCTTGCAAGCGAAAAGCCGTTTTCTCGGTTTGCGGCAGGCAAAAAATGCGCTGACGGCTTTTTTGAGCTGTCCGAAGAAGTTTCCCCCGCGTCAAAAATTTCGATTGCCGAAAAAATGCGCGCTGCTCGCCCCGCAGAAATCGCATTCACGGGCGACAAGGGCATAAAATTCGCCGACATCGTTTCTGATAAATCCCGCATAAAGCCGTTTGTGGCGCAATTAACCGACACAGAACTTGCCGCGCTCGTCCGCGGAGAAGGAATGATGAGCCGCAAAGTTGCAACGGGCATTGCAAGCGCGTTCGGCGGGCTTTCGGTGCGCTTGCACGACCATTTTGGAATCCCTGCGGCGGGCTGTTCCGACGGACCTTCGGGCATTCGGCGCGACAACGGGCTTGAGGCTTCTCTTGTGCCAATCGGAACGCTCCTTGCGTGTACGTGGGACACCGCGCTGGTGGAAGACATCTACGAGGGCGTGGGAGAGGAAATGGCAGAACGCAATATCGACGTGCTTTTGGGACCGGGGTGCAACATTCACCGCAACGTGCTCAACGGGCGCAATTTCGAGTATTTCTCGGAAGACCCGCTGCTTTCGGGCAAAATGGCGGCGGCAGTGCTCCGTGGACTTCGCCGAAAAGGCGCAGAAGGCACGATTAAGCATTTCGCGCTCAACAATCAAGAAACACACCGACGCACCGAAAATTCAGTTGCTTCCGCGCGCGCAATCCGCGAGATTTATCTGCGTCCGTTTGAAATCGCCGTCAAAGAAGGCGGTGCAAAATCCATTATGACGAGTTACAACGCGGTCAACGGGCATTGGAGCGCGTCCAATTTTGAACTGTGCACCAAAATCCTTCGCAAAGAATGGGGATTTTCGGGTATGGTGATGACGGACTGGTGGGCATCAATGAACGATTGCGAAAACGGCGGAAAGCCATCTGTGCGCAATCTGTCGCAGATGGTCAAGGCGCGAAACGACATCTATATGGTGGTGTCGAACGACACGGCGGAAACAGGCGGCTTCGGCGATGACCTTGAAAGCACGCTCAAAGAAGACAGCACATTCCGCGCCTATTTGCAGCAGTGCGTGTGCGATATTTTGGGATTCACCGCAGAAACGCTCGCGGCAAAAAATCCGCTCCGTCCGCTCAAAAACGAAATCCGCATCAAAAATCCGCTCAAAACGATTCCCGCAAACGCGAAAATCTATACAATCGGCGAAAAAATCGTGATTGACCAGAATTCAAGCGCGCCGGTGTATTTCTCGGTGCAGAGTGCGGGCAATTACAACGTTTCGGGCTTTTTCTGCAAAGACGGCGGCGACTCGGTTTCGCAGTCCATTACCAACGTGCTTATCAACGCGCAAAGTTGCGGCTCGTTCGAGTGCCGAAGCACAGGCGGCAAGTTTATGCAGAGCAATGCGGCGCAGTTGTGGCTTGACGAGGGCGTGTATTCGCTTGCGCTGGAACACACAAAAGCGGGCATTACGGTGCGCGATATGGTCGTCTTGTCTGACGGCGCGTCTCCGGTAACCGCAGGATTCTTGTCGTAATTCCTCCATACATAAAATAATCCGAGCGATAACGTTTTTTCTGTTTTGATAAATATTTATCGCTCGGATTTTTCTTTTTTGCCCAAATCAAACTGCGCAGAGCAAAAGATTTCCTCCCGCGCTTCAAATCGCATTGCGCTAAGCAAAAGATTTTCTCCCGTGCCTTAAACCACATTGCGCCGAACAAAAGATTTCCTCCCGCAAGTCAAAACCGCTTTTGGAGCGTTCGGCAAAACGATTTTTGCAAAGACGGCGAAAAATTCCCGTTTTGTACTTTTACATAAGAATGATTTTTTGTATACTGCAAGATATGAAGCAAAATGCAAATGGGATTTTCCGCCGCATTCCCGCTCTTTTTGTGATGTGCGTAAGCTGGTATTTGTCGTCGCAGGAAAAAGTACCGATGCCTGATTTTGACAACTCCGACAAAGCCGTGCATTTTGTGTGTTTTGGCGCGCTCTCGGTGTGCTGGGCACTGTGGTTTTCACAAAAAAGCTGGCGCGAAAAGGCACTGCGCAATGCCGCACTTTGCACGCTTTTTACGTCGATATACGGCGCAATCGATGAATTTCACCAATCTTTTACGCCCGGACGCTGTGCAGGCGCAGACGATTGGATTGCCGACACGGCGGGCGCGGTGCTGGGCGCAGTCTTTTGCATTGTTGTTGTAAAAAAATTGATTCCGATTTTTATGAGGAGAACGATAAATGATTGAAGAGAAAATTGAGGGCAGCGAGGAGATTTTGAATCTTCTTCGCGACAACGCCCGCCTTTGCGTTGCAGACATCGCCGCAATGACGCGCAAAAGCGAAGAGCAAGTAAAGACGATTATCCGCTCGCTCGAGGACGACGGCACGATTTTGAAATACGCCGCGATTATCAATCCCGAAAAAGACGGCGCGGCAAAAAAGAAAGTCCGCGCAGAAATCGAAATCGAAGTAACGCCCGAGCGCGAACACGGTTTTGACGCGCTTGCAGACCGCATTTACCGATTTCCGCAAGTTAAAAGCGTGTATCTGATGAGCGGAAGTTATGACCTCAAAGTTATCATCGAGGGCGACACGCTGCAGGACGTGGCTTTTTTCGTGGCGCGCAAACTGTCCACGCTTTCGGGCGTAAGAAGCACAAAAACGGCATTTATCCTCAAAACATACAAAGAAAACGACGTGCTCTACGTTGAAGAAAAAACCGACAGCCGAGAAGGAGTAACCGCATAATGAATAATCGACAAGACCGATTCAGTGCGTCGCTTTTGGACACACCGCCGTCAGGAATCCGCAAATTCTTTGAAATGCTCATCGGGCACGACGATGTGATTTCGCTTTCGGTGGGTGAACCGGATTTTCCAACACCGTGGCAAATGCGCGAGGAGGCGTTTTATCACCTCGAAAAAGGGCATACAAGCTACACTTCAAACTGGGGGCTTTTGAGCCTGCGCGAAGAAATTGCGCATTATATGGAGCGCTACAATATGCACTATAATCCCACGAACGAAATCCTCGTTACCGTGGGCGCGAGTGAAGGCGTGGACGCGGTGCTTCGAGCCATTTTGAATCCATGCGACGAAATCATCGTTTGCCAGCCGTGCTATGTGAATTACACGCCGCTTGCCGCCCTCGCAGGCGCAAAAGTGGTGGAACTCGATACAAGCGTGAACGGCTTTTATCCCACGGCAGAGCAAATTGAAAAGCTCATCACGCCAAAGACAAAAGCGCTGATGATTTGTTCGCCGAACAATCCGACAGGCACGATGATTCCCGCCGACGAGCTAAAAAAAATCGCGCGCGTTCTTATCGAGCATCAGATTTGGTGTATCAGCGACGAGATTTACTGCGAACTTGTCTACGACGGCAGCGAGCACATTTCTATCGGCTCTTTCGACGGAATGAAGGATTACGCGATTATCCTCAACGGATTTTCAAAATCATTTGCAATGACGGGCTGGCGTATCGGCTACATTTGTGCGCCCGCAGACCTTATGGCACAGATTGTCAAATTGCATCAATACAACACGATTTGCGCTCCGATAATGAGCCAATATGCCGCCGTAGAAGGCTTGCAAAACGGCTGGAACGAAGTGGAGCGTATGCGAATCAGCTACCAACAGCGCAGAAACTATATGCTCAAGGCTTTTGAAGATATGAAACTCCCCGTGCCGAACCCGACGGGCGCATTTTATATGTTCCCCGACATCACCTCAACGCATATGACGAGCGAAGAGTTTGCCACACGGCTTTTTCAAGAATATTCCGTGGCGGTCGTGCCGGGAAGCGTTTTCGGCAAAGGCGGAGAAGGGCATATCCGCTGCTGCTATGCGACGGCCATTGATAAAATCAAAATCGCGCTCGAGCGCATTGCCGATATGGTAGAAAAAAGCCGATAATCAATAACAGAAACGGAGAAAGAAAAATGGATAGTATTTTGCCTATAGTTGCGTCAGCAGTTATTATTTTTGCTGTCCTTGCAATTATTCTTATCATTTCGGGAAAAAAAGGAGGCAGCAGCGGAGGCGAACGCGGCGGCAAAAAACAGCAGGGGCGGGCCGTGATTATCCGCGATGCAACGCGAAAACTCTCGGCAGACCCGCATAATCCCGCAGGACTCATTCCTTTGGGCGATTTATATTTTAAGGAACAAAACTGGGAAAAAGCCGCGCCGCTTTACGAAACGATGTTTACGATTGCCGCCGCTCACCGCGAGATTGACCCGTTTCAAGCATCTTTGCGTCAAGGCATTTGCGCGCTCAAACTCGGCAAACTTGACGACGCATTCAAAGGCTTGCAGGCGGCTCTCAAGATTTCGGCAGACAACATCGATGTAAATCGCTATTTGGGCGAGGCATATTTCAAGAAAGGCGAGTTCGACAAGGTTATCCCTCTTTTGAAAAAAGTGCTGATTTTGAATCCAGAAGAATCAAGCGCATATTCTATGCTCGGCGCTTCGTACTACAAAGCGAAGCATTACCGCGATTCGCTCCCGTACTTAAAGCGCGCGGTGGACGCAAATCCAGAAGACAAAGAATCGCTGTTTAATATGGCAGACGCAATGCAGGAATCGGGCATGGCAGATAAAGCAATGAAGATTTTTCTGCATATGCGCCCGGACCCCGTGTATGGAGCAAAAAGCTGTCTTGCCGTCGGTATGTATCACGCAAAGAACAACCAGAACGATAAGGCAATACTCGATTTTGAAATCGGTTTGAAGCACGAAAACGCCCCGCAGGAAACCGTTTTGGAACTGCGCTACCGCCTTGCACAAGCCTGTTTTGCACAAAACCAAATCGGCAAGGGTATTCAGCAGCTAAAGCAGATTCAGCTCGTCAATCCGACGTACAAAGACATCGTATCTCTTTTGGGACGCTATCAGGAATTGAGCCAGAACTCAAACTTGAACATCTACCTTTCTGCAGGCTCAAGCGATTACGTTGCATTGTGCCGCAAAATTGCCGCCGTGTTCTACAAACGGGCGCAGATAAAAATCCAGGATATTTCCGTAAACCCAGAATACGTTGAGATTACGGCAATCGTGGAAAATGCCAAATGGGAAGACACCGAATTGTTCCGATTTTACCGAACAAGCGGTTCTGTGGGCGAATTGTATGTGCGCGACTTCCATTCCAAAGTGCGCGACAGCAAGGTCGATAAAGGCGTGTGCTTTATCGCAGGCATCTACACCGAAGAAGCCCTGCGCTATGCCGAAGGTCGCCCGATTGACCTCGTGGATAAATCAAATCTCACGCGCATCTTAAAACAAATCGATATGGTGAACGCCTAAAACAAAAAAGGAAGTCTTTTTTCAAGGCTTCCTTTTTTATTGTTCATCGTTTTTTGTTGTCATGATAATGACACAGGCACAACCTGTTCTACAAAAACCTTATTTCTTATCGCTAATGCCGAATTCCTTCCATTTTGCCTGATTGAGCGCAAGTTTTACGCGCTTTTTCGCGTCGTTCATCTGCTTCACGAGGTCAGCCGCCTTTGTGTTAAGCTGCTCCGTCAGCTCTTTGAGCTGGCTTTTGAGCTTTTCCTGCTCGGTGTCCATCTGCTGCATTTCCTGCGCCACCGCGTCAATGCTGTCCGCCGCCGCCGCCGTGAGCGACACGCCCGCAAGTTCCTCGCTGTGAGCGCGAATGCCCGCCGACATCAGCCGCGCGTCGTTGATTTTCTGCGCAAAAGAATTTTTGGTCATATAAAACCCCTTAAAAAATAATATTTCAAAAAAGCAACTGCTTCTTTTTCACTCAATACTATACATATCTATCTCAAAAAAATCAATATATAACTCATTTGAATCAAAAACAATGTTGTTTAGATAAAAAATAACGTCATTTAGAAGAAAACCAATGTTGTTTGAAAGAAAAACAACGTCATTTGAAAGAAAAACAACGTCATTTATTTCTTAAACAACGTGCTTTATAACATAAACCACATCGTTTTTTTATTGAACAACGTTGTTTTCTTCGTAAACCACATTGTTTGAAACAGAAAGTACGTCATTTTTTGCAAAAAACACAAAAAAAACGGCGCAGGAGATTTTCCTTTCGCCGCCTTTTATGTTGTTTCTGTCATTGTCGTACTTGATACGGCAATCTATCATCAATCTCTGTTGAAACAAGGAGCTTTAAGCCCCTTGCTGCCTTTTGCATTGACGAAAAAAGATTTACTCTGAAATCACCTCTTCCTCGACTGCGCTTTCTTCCGCGTCCGCTGTTTCAGAAAGTGGCGCATCTTCCTCAGGAACCATTGCGTCGCCTGCATTTTTTCGGAGCATTTGTGCAATCGCCGCAATTTTCTTTGTTTTTATCGGATAATGCCCTGTTTCAACATATTTAACTTCCCATTTCGGCTCTTTTGCGCTTCCCATATTCACGAGCCTTGAGCGATACGTAATCAAACTGTACACTGTATCACCCTCATCAACACTCCGCTGAAACACAATGCCGTTGTTTTTGTCTTCCACTAAGACTTTGCGCAAAACAATCGGAAAGGAAGATTCAGAAATCAACATATCCAGTTTATCCGCGATGTCATTCAAATCTTTTTCGCCCAAGAAAATAAGCCACGGAATAACGGAAGAATCTTCATCGTCTTCCACGATACTAAGAGCGAACGGGTGTGCTTCGCTGTTCGTGGAATACAAATACAAGTCGGCTTCATCTCCAAGCATTTTCACTTCGAGATTCGTGTACCCAATCCCAGCGTCCTGCTCGTCATAGACAATTTCTGATGTAGACGAACAGCCAGCGATGATAATTGCCGCCGCAATTATCGCAATAATCTTCTTCATAAGATTCCTCCTATAATGGTGTATAATAATGTAAATGAAGTTTACCCCCCCCGACACTTTTGTCAATATCTTTAGCACTTTTTTTCATTTCTCTATAAAAAGTGTTTGCATACTTGACTTTATTCGATATTCTGATATGATATGACATATCAAGTTGACAAATTTACAGATTTTGTCATTTATCTTTTTCTAAGGAGATTAAGCATGGCTAAGAAATACGCTTTTCTTTTCCCGGGACAGGGAGCACAAGAACCTGGTATGATGAAGGACATTTGCGAGGCTTTTCCAACCGCGCGCGCAGTCATCGACAAGATTTCTGAAGTTACAGGACAGAACATTCCTCATCTTTTGTGGGAAACAGACAAAGCAACGTTGAGCCGCAGTGATAATTCTCAGCTCGCTATTATGGCTTCTAGCCTTGCTGTTATGGAGGCGTTAAGAGCAAAGGGCATTACACCGAGCGCGGCGATGGGATTCAGCTTAGGCGAATTCCCTGCATTGTATGCCGCGGGCGTTCTTTCGTTCGATGATGTGGTTAAGGTGGTGCAGCAGCGCGGCAAGATTATGCAGGGCGTGTGCGAAGACATCGCAAAGGAAAACGAGGGACACGCGCCGGGAATGAGCGCAATTATCGGCTTGCCTCCAGAAAAGGTGGAAGAGATTGCTAAAAACGCAGGCAATGCGTATGCGGCAAACCTCAACAGCGTAAAGCAGACGGTCATTTCTGGCACTGCCGACGGTTTGACAAAAGCCGAAGAGCTTGCAAAGGAAGCGGGCGCGCGCAGAACAGTTCGCCTTGCGGTTGCAGGTCCTTTCCATTCTCCGTTGATGCAGAAAGCAGCGGACGGCTTGGAAGCGGCGATTAAAGACGTTGCTTTTAACGACCCGAAACTTCCGCTGTTCTCAAACGTTACAGGAAAGAAAGTGGAAAGCGGAGACGAGGCAAAGAAGAGCGCAGTTTTGCACTTGACGCACGGCGTTCGCTGGACAGACGAAGAGAAAGTGCTTGCGGATATGATTGCGGCGGACACAGAAAACGAGTGGGTTATTCTTGAAGTTGGTCCGGGCAAGGTGCTTTCTAACCTCTGGCGCGATACAGAAGCGGGCGCAAAGTGGGTTTCAACGCCAGTGAACACCGCAGACGCAGTAAACGCACTCTAGGAGAAAACAATGGCATTACTTGAAAATAAAAAAGCACTGGTTACAGGCTCATCTCGCGGCATTGGTCGCGGCATTGCGGAGAAATTCTTGAGCGAAGGCTGTGAAGTGTGGGGTCTTTGCTCAAAGCCGAGTGCAGCGAAAGAAGATTTGGAGAAACTCGCCTCTGAAAAGGGCGTAGCGTTCCACGAGATTTATGCAGACGTGGGAAATGCGGAAAACGTTACGGAAGTCGTGAAAGCGGCTCTCGCAGAGGCAGGCTGTTTCGATATTCTGGTGAACAATGCAGGCATTACGCGCGACGGGCTTTCGTTCCGTATGAAGAAAGAAGATTGGGACGATGTTATCCGCGTGAACCTCACGAGCGTGTTCCTTATCAGTCAGATTGTTTCAAGCAATATGATTCGTGCAAAAGGCAAGAGCTGTTCAATTATCAATATGGCTTCAATCGTCGGTTTGCACGGGCAAGGCGGTCAAGTGAATTACGCGGCAAGCAAGGGCGGAATCATCGCATACACAAAGGCACTCGCGAAAGAAGTGGGAAGCCGCGGTGTTCGCGTGAACGCAATCGCGCCGGGATTTATCGAAACAGATATGACAGCCGTACTCAAAGACGATATGAAAGCGCAATGGGTAGAGGGCTTGCCGCTCAAGAGAGCAGGAAAACCAGAGGATATTGCGAATGCGGCTTTGTTCCTTGCTTCAGATTTGAGCACATACATCACAGCCCAAGTCATCGGTGTTGATGGCGGAATGGGCGCATAACCGCCGCACGCACAGCGTGTTTTACAAAACAGCCTTTGGCTGTGTCATTATCGGGCTTGACCCGATAATCTATTGCAAGTGTATTTAGGAGAATACAGATATGAGAAGAGTAGTTATTACAGGTATGGGTGCGGTTACTCCGCTCGGAAATAATGTTAAAGATACTTGGGAAGCGGTAAAGGCTGGAAAATGCGGTATTGCGCTTACCACTCACTTTGATACAACTGCGTTCAACGTGAAGTATTCTGCGGAAGTCAAGAACTTCAATGCGTCAGATTATATGGATTCAAAAGACGCGCGCAAGATGGCTCGTTTCAGTCAGTATGCAGTCGCGGCGGCTGGTATGGCTTTGGAAGATGCGGGCATCAAGGGAAATGCGGACATCTTGAACGAAACACCGATTTATTTGGGTGTTGGTATCGGCGGTTTTGAAGTTACCGAAGACAGCTGTATCCGCTACTACAAGAGCGAGTTCAAGAGAGTTCCTCCGATGACTATTCCGCAGCTCATTCCAAACGAAGCGGCAGGCAACATCGCAATGCAGTTCGGTATTCACGGAACAGCGCACACGGTGGCGACTGCGTGTTCTTCTGGCACAGACGCAATCGGCGACGCACTCGACCAGATTCGCTCAGGGAGAGCAGATGTGTGCTTGGCTGGCGGCGCAGAATCAACAATCAACGGCTTTTCTGTTCTTTCGTTCGACGTGTTGCAGGCGTTGAGCAAGAAATGGGCAGACGACCCGTCAAAAGCCTGCCGTCCGTTCGACAAGGACCGCGACGGTTTCACGATGGGCGAGGGAAGCGCAATCCTCATTCTCGAGGAATATGAGCACGCAAAGGCTCGCGGCGCAAAGATTTATGCAGAGCTTGCAGGCTACGGCGGAACAACAGACGGCTATCACCTCACAGCCCCGAACCCAGACGGAGTTCAGGGAAGCCGCGCTATGACGCTCGCGATGAAAGACGCAGGCGTGAAGCCAGAGGACATTCAGTATTACAACGCACACGGAACATCAACTCACTTGAACGATTCAGGCGAAACAACGATGATTAAAAAGGCGTTCGGCGAGGCGGCAAAGAACTTGCACATCTCTTCCACAAAGTCTATGACTGGGCATTGCTTGGGAGCAACGGGCGCAATCGAGGCTATGCTTAGCGTTTTGGCAATCAACGACAGCTTTGTTCCTCCGACAATCAACCTCGACAATCAGGACATCGAGGGCGGTTGCGACCTTAACTACACACCAAACAAGGGAATCGAGATGAACATTGATTGTGCAATGAGCGCAACGTTCGGCTTTGGCGGACACAACGGCGTTGTTGTGCTGAAGAAGGTTAAGGACTAATCTGGAGAAAGAAAATGGCATTGACAAATGACATCGAAAGCCTTTTGCCACACAGAAAGCCGTTTTTGTTCGTGGACTCAATCGAGAGCACAGACGAAAACGGAAGTGTGAGCTATAGAAAGTTCACGGAAGAAGATTTTTTCTTCAAGGGACATTTCCCGTCTTATCCTGTAGTTCCAGGCGTTATTCTTATTGAAACAATGGCGCAGGCAGGCGGCGCGGCGTTGAGCTATCAAAAGATGTTCGACGAGGGAAGTTTGTTCTTTCTCGCGACAGTGAATAACGTGAAGTTCAAGCACCAAGTGCGCCCGGGCGACACGGTTCGTATGGAAATCACGAACAAGCGTTGCACCAAGAAAATGGTCGTGCAGGAAGGCAAAGCCTACGTTGGCGACACGCTTTGTGCGCAAGCCGAATGGATGTGCCTCGTCGGCTCAGGCGAGAGCAAATAAGATTATTGCAAACATAAAAACTCCCGCGTTGATGTTGCTCAATGCGGGAGTTTTTTTAATCGCCTTCTAAAAGGAAATCGCCTCTGTTTTTGCTTTATCAAAGTCAAAATCTTTCGGCAAAATCCCGACAACACGATTCAACGCCGCAATTTTTTCATCTTTCGTCATTTCGCGCGGAACAGGCGAAAGACGAAAATACGGTTTCCCGTCTTTTTCCACCTTATTTTCCAGCGTCAACATCGACGAAGAACACATATCTTAACTGTCGCTTTTTCGGCGATTGCAATCTTTGCAAAGAATCTGACAATTTTCAAGCGTAGTATGTCCGCCCTGACTCCACG
>CALBGU010000269.1 GCA_937893155.1 uncultured Treponema sp.
CAAAGGACGTGAAAGAAGCCTTGATTGAGGCAGGCAGAGCGGATTTAATCGGCGTGCTTTGTGCGCATTCAACACACAGGAAAAAGAGATGAGGCAAAAAAGCGCAAGGCATCGTCCACCGCCTTGCGCTTTTGAAATTCTTCCCAACAGCATTATTTATATCAGTTTCTTGCTTCGATAACCGCTTTTTTTCTCGCTGAATAATCTCCTAAACATCACCTTTCAAAACGTACTTTATCAATCGTTCTCATTTCTGCATTATATTTTACTCATTTTTTAGTCTCTAGGCACACTCTATATCAATCTTATTCGATGATTATCAAAAACAAGTTGACAGCAAAACACTTTGGGCTTATTCTAGAATTATCGATGTTATAAATCGGAGGATTTTTATGAAGCGATGTTTTAAGATTGCTACGGTAGTGGGTGCAGCGTCAATTCTGTTTGGCGCATTAACGGCATGCGGCGGCGCAAAGGACAGCGGCAGTACGGCAGCAACTGCTCCCAAGAAAGAGAAGGCAACGGAGAGCACTGAAATTAAGGCGGACGCTATTTCGACGGTAGGACCGGCAACGGGTACGCATTTGGAGTTGTGGACGTTCGTGGAATTGCACAGCCAGCACTATGCGGCGATGCTTGAGCAGTGGAACAAAGACCACCCAGACAAGCAGATTCAAATCACCTTTACGACTTATCCGTATGGCGATATGCACAACAAGCTGATTATGGCGAACCAGACAGGCACGGGCGCGCCAGACATCTGCGATATTGAAATCGGGCAGTTCCCGAACTTTATGCTCGGCAACGTGCAGTTTGTGGAGATGGACAAGTACATTGAGCCGTATAAGGACAATGTGGTTCAGTCCCGCCTCGACATCTACGGCACGAACGGCAAGCATTACGGCATTCCGTTCCACGTCGGCGCAACGGTGATGTATTACAACGATGAGTTGCTTTCAAAATACGGCATTGATTACAAGACGATTAAGACGTGGGACGACTTCGAGAAAGCAGGCTTGAAGCTCAAAGAAGCGTCGGGCGGCACGGTGATGATGACGGGCGCGGACACGGGCGGAACAGACTGGCTCTGGCTTTCGATGGCGGAGAACAAGCAGGACTGGACAGACGCGAACGGCAAGGCGAACGTGTGCATTAACGGCGTGAGCGATATGATTAAGATGCAGCAGCGATGGATTGAAGAGGGCATCGCTACTCCGACGGCTGGCGGTCAGATTGACACTGAGGCGGGATATGCGAACGTGGGCGACGGCAAAATTGCGGCGTTCCCGAAGGCATTGTGGTATATGAGCCGCTTCTTGAACTATATTCCAGACCAAGCGGGCAAATGGGCAATCGCGCCGTGTCCTGTGTACAAAGAGGGACAGCCTCGCTCTGTGGGTATCGGCGGAACAGGTACGGTCGTTTCGTTGCAGTCAAAGAACCAAGAGCTTGCGGCGGAATTCCTTGTGTATGCAAAGCTCTCGCTCGACGGCGAAAAGCGCATTTGGGAAGTGCTGGGCTTCGACCCTGTTAATACTGATTTGTGGCAGGACAAGGCGATTACGCACGACAGCGCAAACAAGTATGTTGCTTATTTCCGCACCAATCCATTCGATGTGCTTAACGAGATTAAGGACGAAATCGGCGGTATTAAGTGCGTGCCTATTTCTTCAACAATCAATGAACAACTCAATCTTAATGTGTTGAACAACTGTCTTGAGAGTGCGGCGGACGTGGACGAAGAGTTGAAAGCCGCTCAAGCTGAAATCGACATCGAGCAGTAACAGCCGAGGGCTGCTTTTCAGGCACAGCCTGTTTTGTAAGTTTTTGAACTCCCCTCGCCTGCTGGGAGAGGGGCAGGGGGTGAGGTTTTCAAAAAGCAAGGGAGAATGCTCCCTTGTCTTGCGTTATTATGCTAGCGCGGTTTCACTCCCTCGCCTGCTAGGAGAGGGGCTGGGGTGAGGTTAAAGGAGGATTGAATTGAAAGAGAAAGGTATAAAAGGCTTCTTGTTTAATAGCAAGGTTGCCCCGTATGTGTTTGTGCTGCCGTTCTTGCTGACGTTTTGTATTTTTTGGCTCTATCCGTTTATCAGCGCGGTGTTGATGAGCTTTCAGAATATTTTGCCGGGGCAGACGACGTGGGTCGGGCTTGATAATTACACGAAGCTGCTCAAAGATAAGACATTCCATATCGCGATTAAGAACAGTTTTTTGTACACGGTGATAACGTGCGCGCTTCTTATTCCGATTCCGATGTTTTTGGCGACGGTGATGAACAGCGCATTTTTGAAGGCAAAGACGACGTTCAAGGCGATTTTGTATATTCCAGCTCTCACTTCGGTGGTGGTTGCGGGTACGGTGTTCGGCTTTATGTTCAGCGAGCTTGACGGCTCAACGATGAACCAGCTGCTGCACTTTTTCGGTAAGCCGTCGATTAAGTGGCTCAAGGCGTATCCGACGGGGTGGTTTGCGATGATTTTGCTGTGTTGCTGGCGATGGACTGGCGTGAATATGCTTTATTTTCTTTCGGGCTTGCAGGAAATTGACACTGCGCTTTACGAATCGGCGGACATCGACGGCGCGACGAAGTGGCAAAAGTTCACGAAAATCACGCTTCCGCTTTTGAAGCCGACTTCTATTTTTGTGCTGACGATAAGTATTTACGCAGGTCTTGCGATGTTCCTCGAAAGCTATATGATGTGGGGCGGCAACGGTTCTCCGCGCAATATCGGTTTGACGATTGTCGGCTATTTGTATCGCCGCGGTATCGAAAAGAATCAGATGGGCTACGCGAGCGCGGTCGGTTTGGTGCTCTTGGTGATTGCATTGGTGATTAACATCATTCAGCTCATTGCAAACGGCACGTTCAAGAAAGAAAAATAGGGGTTGAAAATGGAAACAAAAGCTCTGAAATATCACAGTATGCGCACGCAAAACATTTTGCTTTCGACGGCGGCTGTTGCACTGTTCACGGTATTGGCTTTGCTGGTGCTCTATCCGCTGATTGCGCTGTTTTTGGCTTCGTTCCGTCCCGGGCAAGAGCTTATGCGCTACGGCTTGAACTTGAATCCGAATCCCGACGGTTTAACGCTGTCGAACTATATTTATCTGTTCACGCAAAAGGCGGTGAAAGACGGCGACTGGGTGAGAATCCCTCATAAGTATTTTATGTGGTACAAGAACAGCCTTTTTCTGACGGCGATTTCGGTTTGTCTGACGCTGTTTTTCTGCTATGTGGTGGCGTACGGTCTGACGATGTACGATTTTAAGCTCCGCAATGTGCTGTTTTTTATCGTGATTGCGACGATGATGGTGCCCGGCGTTATTCTTATGTTGCCGATGTATCAGGAGATTATCGCGCTCAAGCTCATCAATACGACTCCCGGCGTGATTTTGCCCGGTATTTGCGGCGCGTCTACGATTTTCTTTTTTCGTCAGTTTATGCTCGGTTTGCCCAAAGAATTGCTCGACGCGGGGCGCATTGACGGCGCGAACGAGTATCGTATCTGCTTCACGATTATGATGCCGCTCACAAAGCCTGCGTTTGCGGCGATGGCGATTTTGAGCGCAATGGGGGCGTGGAACGATATGCTTTGGCCGATGCTCGTCTATCGCGATGCGTCGAAGTTTACGCTGCCGATTGGCTTGAACACGCTGCTCACGCCCTACGGCAACAACTACGATTTGCTTATTGCAGGTTCGTGCTTTTCGGTTGTGCCGCTTTTAATCGTGTTCTTTGCGTTCCAGCGATACTTTATCAGCGGTTTGCAGGCAGGAGCGGTCAAAGGCTGATTTTAGCAAGCGAAGTCACTTTTCCCAGACTTCTCTTTTTTTTCCTCTCTTTGTCAACAACTGCGTTAAGTGTCAGCCTTGTGCAAATCGTCGCGTATATTGCATAAATCGACCAATTCCGCCGATACTCTTAAACGGCGCAACCGACCGCCTCAGGCGGCTTTTCAAAGCGAGTTCCGACAAAGTTGGCGGTCTTTCAAAACACGCTGTGCGTGCCTTTCTAGCTCGAGTGGCGAGTAACTGTATAGTGAAAGCTAGTAAAAATGGCTGGGAGGGCGTGCGGTGTCCAGAATCGTAATGATTTTACTGGTTCTTGCATACCTTTTGGTGTGTACACCAGTTTGGTAAACCCACCTCTTCGCACCTTCAAAAAGTGTGAGAGCAAAAAATTAGCCGCCTAGTCTAACACACTGAGGCGGCGTACCCGAAATGGTATTAAACTGAAGTATGAAGGCTAACCGTAATTTTGGTTGCGCTTTCTTTTTATATTCTAGCCTACTTT
>CALBGU010000270.1 GCA_937893155.1 uncultured Treponema sp.
ACTATACAGTTCGCGGACATTTCTGCGATTTGGTTTTGAATGGCGAATACAAAGGGCTTTATTGGCTAGGAGAAGCGATAAAACCAGATGAAAACAGGGTTAATATAAATGACGGCTCAAAAACAATGAGCGATGAGGAAGATAAGGATTATCTCATCGAAATGGACGTGTATTATGATGAAATTGTAAAATTCAAGTCATCTATTCGCTCTATGCCGTATATGATAAAGAACGATGATTATATGATAGACGATGCAGGAACTCTTACAACAGGAGGACAGGCTCGGCTATCACGGCTTCAAGAGAAAATCACAGCACTTGAAGAAAAATTATACCCTGATTTCACAGAAGGAATGAATACAAATAGCTGTTCTGCACCTGATGAAACATATAAAGATGTTATCGATATTGAATCGTGGGCAAAATTTTATCTTGTGAACGAGCTTATGTCTAACGGAGAACTAGGACACCCAAAAAGCTGTTACTTCACATTCGACAGTGCAAACAATATTTTTAAGGCGGGACCTGTGTGGGATTTTGACTGGGCTTCACTTTCTCAAAGTTCATCTTGCACTCTGCAAAACACGATTTATTATAATGCGCTTTTCAAATCTCCGTCATTTAAGAAGAAAGTAAGAGAAGTGTTCTCTCTCTATTCAAGTTCTATAAATGTTGCTAGCAGAATAGAAGAAATGAGAGAAGAAATTGCGCTTTCGGCTGAATATGACACAAAGATTTGGGGCGAACACAATGACCCCTCTGGCATAAAGAGAACAGATTTCAATGCGTATGTTGATTTCTTAAAAGACACATTGCAAAAGAAACTTGTTATAGTAACATCTTTTGTCAATTCTCTATGAATAGCGTAACATAATCACTTGTCGCTAGAGTAATTGCAAAACTTCCTCAAGCGGCAAGCCGACTCCCTGCGCCACCTGCTCTGCGGGCAATCCCATGCGCAAGAAGTTCATAGCATTGCTAATAGCATTTTCGTGAGCACCTTGAGCTATACCCTGCCGCGTTGCATACTCAATAGCCGAGATTCTATCCATTTCTGCGCTTTCAAAGGCAAATTTTCTTTCCCATTCTTGCTGACTGCTGCTAATTGTATTTAATAACGCTGTTGCCATTGTGTAATCCTCCTTGAGTTTGTCTATTTTTCCGAGTTCTTTCAATGTTGCTTCACTTCCGCCAGATTTTACCATCATTGCCCAAAACTCTAGCTCTGATACTGATTTACTCATCTTCAATTTTGGCAATTCAATAAAATGTATCTGCAATAAATTCGATAGCAACGTAAAAGTTTTATCGTCCCTTAATGAATAGCTATGATAAAACTCGTCATCTTTTGTCGCGGTGAAATCCATAAACATAATTTGGTGTACTCTTGGCATTTGCATATAGCTCATTCCCTTTTTGACAGAGTTTTTTGCAAGAGAAGCCGCATAGAACACACTTCGTGCAATCTGGTCGTCGTGCTGCCTTGTGCCTTGCATTTCCACGTCAATTTCACTGCCGTCATCGAGAACGCAGTGTATATCGAGTCTCGGAAACTTGCCTAGTACAAAATCAGGCAGAATATCAGGATTTAACACCGTTGCTTCTTTTACTTCTTGCCCGATAATCGAAGACAACATTCGCGCTCGGCAACCAATGTCAGAAAAAATATCGGGCAAAAAAGCGATATGCCGCCGCTGTTTAGATGAAAACGCGCGGAACTCGCTTCGTGATGGCGCTGGTAATTTCGTATGAAATCGTGCCCGTCTTGTCGGCGATGTCTTGTGCGCTTTGCAATGCGCCGCTTGCTGTGCTGCCGAAAATCACCGCCGTGTCGTAGAGCCGAACGCCGCTGTTTGTGCCGAGGTCAATCATACACTGGTCCATACAAATGCGCCCGCGCACCGGATACGCCTTGCCGTTCACCGCGACCGTAAAATCGCCGTCTTTGGCAAATCTGCGAAAAAGCCCGTCCGCGTAGCCAATCGGCAACACCCCGATGTCCGTGTCCTTTTCCGCCGTCCATGTGTGCCCATACGAAATGCTCATTCCCGCACTAAAATGCCGAATCGCGACAATGCGCGTTTCAAGGCTCATCACTGGCTCAAGATGCACGCTAGTCCCCTTTCGCAAAAGATACGCCTCCGTGATGTCGCCGGGATAATAGCCATACGCGATGATTCCCGGGCGCACCATATCAAAACGCGCCTCCTCTTTGTCTAACAGCGCGCCCGAACTCGACGAATGAACAATGCCCGGGTCAATGCCCGCGCGCCGCACCGCATTCACCGCGTCATTGAACGCCGCAATCTGCTGATTCGTGTACGCCCTGTCTTCCTCGCTCGTGCTGTCAGCAGCGGCAAAATGCGTACACATTCCGCCCAGCGTCAAATGCGCAGAATGGGCTATGCGCTCGGCAATCTGCGCCGCTTCTGTGCTCAAACAGCCGATTCTGCCCATTCCCGTATCCACCGCCAGATGAACGCACAGACGCACCCCGTTTCGCTCGGCGGCTTTTTCCAGCTCGCGAATATACGGCTCGCTGAACACCAGCGGCGTTAAGCGGTTTTGAATAAGCGAATCCATTTCTTCGACAATACACAGGCTCAACAGCAAAATCGGCTTATCAATCCCCGCGCGGCGAAGCTCCTCGCCCTCGCTCACGCACGCGACTGCCAAAAAATCAGCCCCGCACTCCACCGCCGCCTTTGCGCACTCCACCGCGCCGTGACCATACGCATCGGCTTTGACCGACACGCACATTTTTCTATTGCCAATCACCGAACGAATTGCTTTTAGGTTGTTTCTCAAAATGTCAAGATGTATAATTGCTCTCGTAGCTCTCATAATTTTGATTTTCGGAAAATAATAACTATATTTTAGCAATGCTCTTATTACATTTTTTTGCACACGCTTTATAATACGTTTATGATTCGTGAGGTTTTTATGTTTTTTCAATCAGTATCAAAAATCGCCCTTTTTTCGATTGCCGCAGTGTTTGCTTTTTCGTGCGCCACACAGCCGCAGCCGCAGCCAGAGGCTGTTTCTCAGACAGAGACTGACGCACACACACCGCCAGCACCCGAGCCTGAGCACTCCCCTGCCGAAAAGAGCGCGGCACAGCGTTATATCGAGCGCATTGAGGGCGTTACGCTTTCGGTTGCAAAAAGCCCCAAAGAAACAGAGGCGCAAAAGCCGTTTCTCCAGCCGTATATTATTCGCGCTGAAAAAAACGGCGAGCCTCTTGCCCACTTTCAGATTTCCGCGTATTTTTTGGGCTCTGAAACACCGCTCGAAACCGACGAAAACGGAGAAGCGCGCTATCTGCCGCCTGTGCCGAGCCGCGCAATGCTTAACATCGTCAGCTTTTTTCCGAGCGCAATCGAAGGCGATATGAAAAAGGATTTTGATTTGTTCATTGAATGTACCCAGCGCAGCGTTCGCGCTCCTTACGCCGTCCACACCGATAAACTCGCAAAAGGCGGCGTAATACTCGTTTTGGACACCGATAAAAACGGATTCGATGAAAACCTGCCCTCAGGCTCGCTCATTCAAGCCGCATTGCGCCAAAAAGGATTTACCAACATTGGAAACGGTCCAGATTTTTCAGACGCCGTTCTTTCGGGCGACCGCGAAAAAATCTACGCGAGCGCACAGAGCTTCCTCGGCAAAAACTACACGGGATTTCTCCTGTACGGCACAATCCGCCAAAATGCCGCCGAGACGGACGAAAACGGCTATTCAGTCAGCGTGAGCGCGCACATTTTCTGCATCGATATGAAAGACGGCGCCCCCATTACCGCGCTCGAGTTCTCCACGTCGGGCACGGGCAAAACACACGCGCAAGCCCTCAAAACCGCCCGCGAAGCCGTCGCCAAAGAAATCGCCCTCGCTCTTTACTACAATCTGTAATCTTTCGTGCTGGCAAGACGGCTCAAAACAAAATGCGGCGGGCTTTTATGCTGGCATAACGACTCAAAACAATGTGTGTCCAACCTTTTATGCTGGCATAACGAGCAAAAAACACCCCTTCGCCACTTACAAAGCAGGCTGAGCCTGTTGAATAAAGGGGTGTTTTGATGTATAGTATCACTAACCCTATAACTCTTGAGAGAACCAGAGATGATTTACACAGATACACGCGATAAAAGCGTACAGACAGATTTTAGAACTGCCGTTATGAACGGAATGAACAGCAAGACAGGCGGCTTGTATATTCCGACTTCTTATCCCAAGATTTCCTCTTCATACCTTTCAAACTCAACTGACCCGTCATTCCGAGAGCTTGCGTTTGAAATGGCAAAGCCGTATGTTGCAGGCGAAATCAGCGAAGATGCTTTGATGGGAATTATTCAGGACGCATATCCCTTCCCTGCCAAAGTCGTGCCGCTTGACCAAGTAACGTATGTGCTTGAGTTGTTCCACGGTCCGACGTGCGCATTCAAGGATTTCGGTGCGCGTTTTATGGCTCGCGTGATGTCGTATTTCAACCGTGGCGAAAACGGCAAATTGCATATTCTTGTTGCCACCTCTGGCGACACGGGAAGCGCGGTCGGAAGTGCATTCCACAACGTTGAGGGGCTTGATGTTACGATTTTGTATCCTGAGGGAAAAATCTCGCCGCTTCAGGAAAAGCAGCTTTCTACGTTCACGGGCAATGTGCGCGCTCTCAAGGTCAAAGGCACGTTCGACGACTGCCAGAAGCTCGTAAAAACCGCATTCACCGACGCAGAGCTTCGCAAAAAGTTCCGTCTTTCATCTGCAAACTCAATCAATATTTCGCGCCTTTTGCCGCAGAGTTTCTATTATATGTATTCCGCGCTCGTTGCAAAAAACCGCAGCCGCAACGATAATCACATTGAAAACCCGAGTATCATCGCGGTTGTGCCGTCTGGCAATTTCGGAAATCTTACGAGTGGGCTTATTGCTCGCGAAATGGGTGCGCCGATTGCTGGCTTTGTTGCCGCGACGAACGACAATCACACGATTCCCGATTGGATTGCGACAGGCGAATACAAGCCGCGTGCTTCGGTGCAGACGTATTCCAACGCGATGGACGTGGGCGCACCGAGCAACTATGAGCGTATTCAGTCGATGTACACGCTTGACCAAGTGCGCACGCTGTTTGCTTCGTATTGGACAGACAACGCAGGCACGCTCAAGGCGATTGACGACTGCCACACGACGACAGGCTACACGATTGACCCGCACGGCGCAGTGGCGTGGAAAGCGTGGAACGACATCAGAAGCGGCGCAATGAAAGATTTGGTCGAGGGCAAAAAAGGCGATTATACAAAGCCTGGGCTTACGCCGAATATTCCGTCTTGGGCAAACAGCATTATCGAGCAGAAAGCGGTCGGCATTGTGCTTGAAACAGCGCACCCTGCAAAGTTCGGAGCGACGGTCAGCAAGGCAATCGGCTCTAATCCTGTTATTCCAGACAGATTGGAAAAAGTGATGCTTTTGCCAGAGCACGCCATTCCAATGAACGCAAATTATGACGAGTTCAAAGCGTTCTTGATGGAAACTCTGTAACACACCCAAAGGGTGATTTGTAAAAAGGGTGATTTTCACCAAAGGCATTTTATCAAAAGACTGATTCTTTTAACAGGGTCAGTCTTTTTTTGTTGATATTATAATAAAATAAGGCTATAATGTAATTGCAAAGATGGGAACGCAAGACGTAACTGAAAAGATTTTGGAAGCATACGATGATGTTTTTGCCGACATTGTAAATGCACTGCTTTTCAGAGGAAAACAAATCATAAATCCTGCTGATTTAACAGACGCACAAAACGTATCTACTTATAAACTTGATGATTCTATCAAATGGCAAGAGCGAGATGTGTCAAAGTATTGGCAAAAAAATAAAATGAAGATTAGTTGTTTCGGCTTTGAAAATCAAACAAAAGTTGATTACGCAATGCCGATTAGAACAATGAATTACGACGCTGCTGAATACTATAAGCAAATCGGAACTACAGAGCCGTATTATCCAGTAATTACATTAGTACTTTATTTTGGCACGAAACAAAAATGGACTAAAAAGAAGTCTCTTTTTGATTTATTTGAAGATTCTGTATCAAAAGAGCTTTTGCCGTACATCAATGATTACAAGCTGAATATATTTGATTTGGCTTGGCTGACAGATGAAGAGATTTCGTATTTCAAGAGTGATTTCAAGTTAGTTGTGGAATACTTGAGAGCGGAAAGAACAGGCAATGTTGAAGATTGGGACGAGCAAAAGGTTGAGCATATTCACGAGCTGATAAATCTTTTGCGGTCAATTTCAGATAATGAAATTCTGAAACGAACTGAAATTGAAGATTTCATTATCCAAACACAACAGAAAACAGGAGGTGTAAAAATGAGCGGACTCTTTCAAACATACTGGAACAAAGGACACGACGAAGGTATCGCGTTAGGTGTACAGCAAGGCATTTCTCAGGGACGCACAGAGGGAATTAACTCAATGACAGCCTTGATGTCTAGCCTTTATGCACAAGGTCGCGACGAGGACGTAAAGAGAGCATTCACCGACAGCGCATATTTACAAGAGCTTTTAGCAAACTACAAAGGCTAAAACTCACAACGGTGATTTTCCAAAAACAAGACTGCTTCTTTTAACAGGGGCAGTTTTGTTTTTAGATTGCTGCGATGTTTTTAACCAAATGGCGCATTGCGTGCGAATCTGCTGTGTTTTTATGCGTGCTTCCAACTCCGCAGAAAATGCGCCCATAACCATATCGCTTACGACAAGCACATCTGCATTTTTCCAATCATTCGAGCTCAAAAGTTCCAGCGATTTTTCAAGCGCAGGGCTTGCGTCCGTTCCGCCATTAAACGATTTTCGCAAAAACTGCACCAGCACATTCAGCCCGTTTGATTTCTCAAAATGCGACAAATCCTGCACTTCAATTCCTGTTGAAAACGAAATCAAAAAACACTTTCGCTCTTCGTCTAAGCATTTTTTTGCAAGCGCAAACGTTATTGTTTTTGCCACACGCTCTGGCGTTCCGTTCATTGAACCGCTCGTATCCACGCAAATAATTACAGGTCCTTTTTTCTCTTTTTCTTTCACAGAAATCTCGACCGTTTCTGTTGAATGTTCTTCGCGAAAATTTTTTTGCTGATTGATATACGCATACGACAGCAATTTCTTTTCTGCAACCTTTTGCGCAAAATACAACTTTGTTCGAGGATTTTTTGAAAGCGCAAGCTCGCTCGGCAATGCAGACGATATTCCCCCGCTTAGCCGCACACCTGAAATCTGTCCGCGATACGCATTTTTGGGGTGAAACTCTGTTTTTATTTCAACTTTATCGCGCAATTCTTTTTCAAACCGCTCTTTCTCGCCTTCCTGCCTATTAAATCCTGCAAATCCTCTTTTTGCCATTATCTTTAACCCGCGCCCGCCATTTTGTTGCTATTATCACTTTTTGCGCAGAGAAATGAACATATTTTTCATAAAAATGGCTTCCGCGTTTTCCAAAAGCTCAACTTTTTAAAAAATGGCTTTCCGCGTTTTCCAAAAGCCCAACTTTTTAAAAAATGGCTTTCCGCGTTTTCCAAAAGTCCAACTTTTTAAAAAGTGGCTTTCCGCGTTTTCCAAAAGACCCGCTTTTCTCAAAAATGCAGAACACATCTGCGCAACAGCGTTTCCTGCTTGCAAAACCTGTTCTGCGTGGTATAATAAAACCATTATGGCAAACAATTCACTTACAGGGAAGGAGTTTGACCCTTCCGTTTTACCTGCAGAGTTCTGCAAACTCTATGGCGGCGAGCCTTCTTCGGTTTCGCTATTCGCTTCTCCTGCGCGCATCAACATCATCGGCGAGCATATCGATTACAACGGCGGCAAGGTTTTCCCTGCGGCTATCAACAAGTATCTTTACTTGGCTATCCGAAAGCGTGCTGACGACAAAATCATTTACAATGATTTGCGCTTCCCGGGGACATTCGAGTTCAGCATTAACGACCATTTTGCATACAAAAAAGAAGACGATTATGCAAATTATCTCAACGGCATTCTTTCGATTATTTCGCGAAAAGGCTATAAACTCGACACGGGCTTTGAAGTCTTGATGTGCTCAAACCTCCCCGCTGGCGGCGGAATCTCGTCTTCGAGCGCGCTTGAGTGCGGCTTTGCGTATGCGATTAGCGAGCTGTACGGCTTCAACATTTCCCGCATCGACATCGCAAAAATCGGACAGCAGAGCGAGCACGAGTTTATGAACGTGCAGTGCGGCATTATGGACCAGTTTATCATCGCGACGGCAAAAGAGAACACTGCGGAAGTCCTCGACTGCGCAAGCCTTGAATACGAGTATGTGCCGCTGATTTTGGGCGATTATCGCTTTATCGTGATGAACACGAACAAAAAGAGAAAGCTCTCTGACTCAAAGTACAACGAGCGCCGCGCTGAGTGCGAAAAGGGATTGTCAATCCTCAACGAAAACGGCGCACAGCTCAAGAACCTGTGTGAACTTTCGCTTGCAAAGTTTGAAGAACTCAAAGGAAAACTCACCGACGCGGTTATTCAAAAGCGTGTGAAGCACGTCGTTACGGAAAATGCGCGCGTGTACGAAGCGGTAGACGCACTCAAGGCAGGCGATTTGAAGAAACTCGGCGCATTGCTGAACGCTTCGCACGAGTCGCTGAAGAATGATTATGAGGTGTCGGGCATTGAGCTGGACACGCTCGCAGAAACAGCGCAGGCGCAGGACGGCTGTATCGGCGCGCGTATGACAGGCGCAGGATTTGGCGGCTGCGCTATCGCACTTGTCCACAAAGACAAAGTGGATAGCTTTATCGAAGCCGTAGATAAAATCTATGCGGAGAAAATCGGCTATTCTGCGGGATTCTTCTCTTGCTCAAGCGGGAACGGCGTGGCGCGTCTTGCGTTTTGAGTTCTGTCAACGATAACCGAAACCACCATCAGAGCGCAGATTAAGATTTTTTGTATTCCTGACTGCGCTCCCAAAAACACAAGGGCGTATTGCAATGCACTGACCAAGAAGATTCCGATAGCGGAATGAAGCACCGTGCCTTTGCCGCCCTTGACCGACACCGTACCCAACAGCGTTCCTGCCACAACAGAAAAGAGCGCATCTGCCCAAAATCCCACGCCGACGCGGTTTTCCCGTGCCGCTTCCACACAGCCAGCAAACGTGTACAAGATGTTCGCAAACGCAAAGATGATGAACAGTTTTATGAACAGCGCGACTTTGTTCGGAGCGTTGAAGTTCTGCACGCCATTGAAATACGAGCCGATTTTGAACTGTGTCATCACCACAAAGAAAATGGCGAGCAGGGAGAGCAAAATAAGGGCTTGCAGCGGAATTGCACCGAAAAACAGCGCGCCTAACGCCGAGAATGATGGCGAAAATCCCGACAGCACCCTGTAGCCGCCTTCCGGCAATTCAAGATAAAACGAGATTATTCCCACAAATGCCCCGCCGAGCGCGATTGAGCTCACAAACGAAGGCACTTTGCCAAAAGACGTGAAGGAAGCGTGAAGCACCGCCGCCGCCAGCGCAATGACAAGCGTAATGCCCAAGACGGCAGGAAGCGGCAAGACAAGCACGTCAGAAAACATCTTTCGCGATGCCTCTTCGCTTTGGCTCAAACTTGCGGCGATAACTCCTGCAAGAGAGGCAATGGAGGCGCAGGAAAAATCCTGTATGCCGTTGATAAGACAAATGCTAAAGCCGACTCCCATAATCATAAGGGGGCAAGCAATCATTAAAATGTTTCTGAAATTGCGCATTGACAAAAATCCCGGCTCGACGGCACAAATGACCGCAAGAGCCAGGATTACAGCAATTTCAAGCGCAAAACGTTTGAAAAATGTCTGAATCATATTGCTATATTAGCAGTTCTTTAATACCTTTTTCAAGATACTAAGCCCCTCTTCAATCTCCGCGTCGGATATGTTGAGCGGAGGCACAATGCGAAGCGTGTTCGCCCCTGCCGTAGAGGTGCACAAGCCCTCCGAGAGCAGCTGTTTTTCCACGTCCAGCGCCTTGACTGGCAGCTTTATATCCGCGCCAATCATCAAGCCCAATCCGCGCACATCGCCCACGCACGCGGCGTTTATGCTCTTTATGCCCGCAATGATTTTCTCGCCCTTTGCCTTGACGTTCGCCAAAAAGCCGTCCGACAGCAATGTATCAAGCACGACATTCGCCGCCGCACACGCAAGCGGATTTCCGCCGAATGTACTCTGATGGTCGCCTGCCTGAAACACGCCCGCCGCTTTTCCGCGGAACAGACACGCACCCATCGGCACACCGCCCGCAATTCCCTTTGCCAGCGTTACCACTTCTGGATTGAAGCCGAGCTGCTCGCTTGCAAGAAGCGTCCCTGTGCGCCCCATTCCCGTCTGCACTTCGTCAGCCATCACGATTGCGCCTGCCGCTCGTGCCGCATTTGCCGCCGCTTGCACCCACTCTTTGTCGAGGATATTCACGCCGCCTTCGCCCTGCACGCACTCGATGAGTAACGCCGCCGTCGTGTCGTCAAACGCCGTCTTTATCGCCTCGAAATCGCCTGCCTTAATCGTCTTCATCTCGGTAACGTACGGCGCAAACATCGCAGGGTGAAACTTCACCTGTCCTGTCGCCGTCAGCGTGGCAAGCGTGCGCCCGTGAAACGAGCTTTCGAGCGTGTAAATCACTCTGCGCTTTTCGCCGCCGTTCATATAGCCGTATTTTCGCGCGAGCTTAATCGCCGCTTCGTTCGCCTCTGCCCCAGAGTTTCCGTAGAACACGCCCTCAAAACCCGTCGCCTGCAACAGCTTTTCGGTGTATTCCTTGCCGATATCGCTCTCGAAATAATTGCAGATGTGGATTTGCTTCGCCGCCTGCGCGCTGATTGCGTCCACGAGCGGTTTATAGCCGTGTCCGAGCGCGTTGACCGCGATGCCTGAGAGAAAATCAATGTATTTCTTGCCGTTTGTGTCGTAGAGTGTAGAGCCGACGCCCTTCACAAACGTTACATCAAACGAGCCGTAATTATTCACAACATATTTGCTAGCCATTCTTTTCCTCCATAATCTAGCAAGGCTTGACGCGATTTCTTGTCAAGGCTTGACGCGATTTCTTGTCAGAGCTTGACGCGATTTCTTGTCAAGGCTTGACGCTAAAAGCAGCCCGTGGCTGTTAGTATATCATTGTGCCGATACCGCGGTTGCTGAACATCTCGATGAGCAGAGAATGCGGAACGCGCCCGTCGATAATGTGCGTGCGGGGAACTCCGCCCTTTCGCGCCATCGTGCAGCACTCGATTTTCGGTATCATTCCCCCGGCGATAACGCCGTCTGCAATGTATTTGTCCACGTCCGCAAGGTGAATCCGCTGAATGAGCGACGAAGGGTCGTTCACGTCGCGCAGAACGCCGGGAACATTCGTGAGCTGCACGAACTTTTCCGCCTGCAATGCAATCGCGATTTTCGCCGCGGCTGTGTCAGCGTTGATGTTGTAGCGGCTCATATCGCCGTCTTCGCCGAGAGCCACCGTCGAGATGACAGGGATAAAGCCCTGATTTAACAGCGACTGCACGATTTCGGGGTGTACCTCGGTAACTTCTCCCACAAAGCCCAAATCCGCGCCGTCTTTCTGAATGCGCTTTGCTCTCAAAAGCCCTGAGTCCACGCCGGACAATCCGACCGCCTTTCCGCCCTCTTGCAGCAAAAGCCCCACAATGTCCTTATTGAGCTTGCCCGTCAAGACCATCTGCACGATTTCCATCGTTTCACCGTCGGTGTAGCGAAGCCCGTTGACGAACCTGCTTTCTTTGCCGACGCGTTCAAGCATGTGGTTGATTTCAGGTCCGCCCCCGTGAACCAGCACGACGTGAACGCCGATTGTGGAAAGCAGTACGATGTCTTCCATCACCGCCGCTTTTAGCTCCTCGTTGAGCATCGCGTTTCCGCCGTATTTCACAACGATAATCTTGCCGCACCAGTGGCGGAAATACGGCAATGCCTGCACCAATACATTCGCCCAATGCTCATTGTCAAGCCGCGGGTCAATCGCAGAGTTCGCCAATTCGTCTATATCTTCGTTCATGAGCGGTAATCTCCGTTAATCTTTACATAATCATACGTTAAATCGCAGCCCCACGCCGTGCCTGACGCGTCCCCGTCTTCTAACGTTACGTTCACTGTTACTGCGTCTTCGCTCAAAATCTCTTTTGCGAGCACCTCATCGAAGACAATCGGCGTGCCGTGGTCAAATACCTGTATGCTCTTTCTTTCGCCCTGCGCTTCCCCGATTGCGTCTGTCGCACCTGGACGCTGTTCGCCGTGTACGCTCTCAAGGTAAATACAGCACTTTTCAGGAGTGAAATACTCGCCCGAATACCCCAGCGCACACAAGATACGCCCCCAGTTCGCGTCGCGCCCAAAGAACGCCGCTTTCGTGAGGTTTGAAGAGATAACCGATTTCGCCAAAGCTCTCGCCGTCGGCACATCAACCGCACCTGTAACATTGCAGGTGATAAGCCGTGTTGCCCCCTCGCCGTCGCCTGCGATTTTGCGCGCCATCTGGGTATTGAGCGCATTGAGTGCCGCCAAGAAATCATCGTAATCCTTGCCCTCGCTCACGATTTCCGCGTTGCCAGCCATACCGTTCGCCAAAATGGTGAGCGTGTCGTTTGTCGATGTGTCGCCGTCAACGGATACGCAGTTGTATGTTCCTTCCACGCTCTCGCGCAATGCCTTTTCCAGCATCGCCGCACTGATTGCGCAATCGGTCGTGATAAAGCCGAGCATCGTGCCTAAGTTGATGTGTATCATACCGCTGCCCTTCGCCATTGTGCCGAATCGCACGGTCTTTCCGCCAATCACCGCCTCAAGCGCGCACTCTTTGTAATGCGTGTCTGTCGTCATAATCGCGGTTCGGGCTTCTTTGTGTCCTTCCTTGCTCAATCCTGCAGCGAGCGTGTGGATATTCGCTTCGATTTTCTCCACAGGCAGCTGCTGACCGATAACGCCCGTTGAACACACGATAACGTCATCTGCGCTGATTTTCATCTCTTGTGCGACCGCTTGAGCCATACGCAAAGCCGCCTGTGCGCCCTGCTCGCCTGTGCAAGCGTTTGCAATGCCTGAGTTTGCGATGACAGCTTGAGCGACACCGTTTTCTATGTTCTTTCTCGTGCGTTTGACGCTTTCGGCCTGCACTCGATTTTTCGTGAATACACCAGCAACGGCGCACGGTTTTTCGGAAAAAATAAGAGCCGTGTCGTTTTTGGTGCGACCTGCTTTAATGCCGCACAACATACCGTTTGCCCTAAAACCTGTCGGAGCGGTAACTCCGCCGTCAATAAATTGCATAAGCATACACCCCGCTTACATAAATATACAATGCAGTATACTTCATTGCATAATTATAAGCAATGACTTTTCGCGATTTTTCCCGTAACTCTTCACCCGCCATGCGCTTTTCCTGCTTCTCTTTGAGTTCCCAAACAGGAAGCATAAGGTGTGAACTCAAGGGCGCAATAAAAGGTATGCTGTCAGTACAAGGCTCGAGTGCGGAAGAAAAGCAAATACGAGAATGAGCACATATTTTTGAGTTCGCGTATTGCTAGAATGACAAAATTCGTGATAATGTATAGTTGATACAAGCAAATGACTTTCGCTTTTTGCGAGGATTTTTATGAATAAGATTGTTGATACTATCGGAAACGCATTTTTCAAGGATTCTAACGATACCAATTACGGAAAAAACCTGCCGCAGCTTTTGCGTTCACGCGCGCAAGTCTGCCCCGACGTAACATTGCAGGCGTGCAAAAACCGCGCAGGCAAGTTTGACCGATACAGCTATAAATATGTGTATGAGCGCGTCATTGAGTTTGCGTGTGCGCTCAAAAATTTCGGCATACAGCGCGGCGATTATGTTGCGATGATGGCGGACAACCGACGCGAATGGCTTATCGCGGATTTTGCGCTGTTGTGCTTGGGGGCGGCGGACGTGCCTCGCGGGTGCGATTCGATGGGTGCGGAAATGCGCTTTATCATCAATTTTGTGGGCTGCCGCGTGGGCTTTTTTGAAAACGGCAAGCAGCTGGAAAAAGTGCTCGAAAAACGCGACGAAGTGCCAACGCTCACCGATGTCATTTTGTTTGACCCGCCGAGCCAAGAAACCGACGTAAAGGCGCATTCTTTGGGCATCAAAGTCCATTTGTTCAGCGAGTTTGAAGACAAGGGCGCAAGCAGTTCACGAGCCGAAAAAGAGGCGATAGAAAAGGAAATCGGCGCGACGGGCAAAGACGAAATCGCAACGGTGATTTTCACGAGCGGCACGACGGGCACTCCAAAGGGCGTTATGCTTACGCACGACAACTACATTGCGCAAGTGGAAGTGGCGCGCAGTGTGCTTCCCGACGCAAAGCAAGGGCAGTTGTGGCTGTCGGTGCTTCCTGTGTGGCACAGCTTTGAGAGGGCGTTTGTGTATATGATTATGGGCTTGAACTCGGGCTATGCGTATTCAAAACCAGTCGCGCCTGTAATGCTTTCGGATATGGCGGAGATTCACCCCGAATGGATGTGCGCTGTGCCGCGTTTGTGGGAGAGCTTTGCGCGCGCATTCTATCGCGAGGTGAAAAAGAAGGGCGGCTGGCATTTGATGGCGTACAATATCGCGCTCGCAATCGGCAAGCAGTACAGTTGGGCGAAAAACCATGTGCGCGGGCTTGTCTGCCGATTCCACAATTACCCGAAGATTTTGGACGTGGCGAAGGGAATTATTCCGTTTATCCTGTTGTGGATTCCGAACTTTATTGCCGATGTCATCGTGTTCCGTCAGCTTCGCAAAAAGCTCGGCGGCAAAATGATTGCGGCAATCAGCGGCGGCGGCACGCTTCCTGCGGACATCGACAGCTTTTATCACGCAATCGGCTTCAATCTGCTTGAGGGCTATGGAATGACGGAAACAGCGCCTGTGCTTTCGGTGCGGAACTCGCATCGCCCGTGCTACGGCTGTGTAGGCGAGATTTTTCCGACGATGGAAATGCGCATTGTGGAAGAAAAGGACGGCAAAATTGTTTCGATGAACGCACTGCCGCCGGGAAAGCGCGGTATGATTATGGTGCGCGGACGGCAGACGATGAAAGGCTACTTTAACCGCCCCGACCTCACTGCCGCGACCATCGACAAAGACGGCTGGCTGAACACTGGCGACCTTGGAATGATGAGCTTCGACAATGAAATCAAGATTACGGGACGCGCAAAGGATACGATTGTGTTGCAGGGCGGAGAAAACATCGAGCCTGTGCTTTTGGAAAGCGCGATTAAAGCGAGCAATTTTGTGGAAAGCGTGGTTGCGCTCGGTCAAGACCAGAAGTTTATCGCCGCGCTCATCGTGCCAGACAAATCGTTGCTGTTGAATTACGCGGAGGAAAACGGCATTGTCTACGATACCTACGAGTCATTGCTTGAAACGACGGAGATTCAGACGCTTTTCCGCAGCGAAATCGACAGATACATCACGCCAGAAGCAGGCTTTAGGACGTGCGAGCGCGTGTTCCGCTTCTGTCTGCTTCCTGAATCGTTCCGCGAGGGCGAGGAAATCAACGCAAAGAAAGAGCTTCTTCGCCACAAAATCGACAAGATTTATGCAAAGCAGATAAAAAAGCTGTTTAAGTAAAGGCAAAGGCTTTTTCTAAAGCGTCTGGAGGTGAGTAAAATGGACGATGAAGATAATATCAAGAACATTGCAGAGCGGCTGGCGGCGGTTCGCTCCAAAATCCCGAGCACTGTAAAATTGCTGGCGGTGAGTAAGTTTCACCCCAAAGAAGCTGTGCTCAAGGCGATGGAATGTGGACAAACGGCGTTCGGCGAAAACCGTGTGCAAGAGGCATACGAGAAGTTTTCCGACATACACGGCGCAGAATTGCACATCATTGGGCATTTACAGCGCAACAAAGTAAAAAAAGCCGTTGAAGTGGCGAGCGTGATTGAAAGCATAGACAGTATTGCATTGCTCGAGGAAATCGAGAAGCAGTGCGCGAAGATGGGCAAAAAAATCCGCGTGTTTTTTGAGCTGCACACAGGCGAGGAGTCCAAAACGGGTTTTGAGAGCGAAGAGGCACTGCGGAATGCGCTGGTGCGGTGCGCTGACCTTGCTCATATCGAGCCGGCGGGCTTTATGACGATGGCGCCGAACACCGACGACACCGAGCGGATTCGCGCTTCGTTCCGCACACTGCGCACGGTGAGCGAAAACCTGCGCCGCGAGTTTCCGAATTTTGCGCTGACCGAGCTTTCGATGGGAATGTCGGGCGACTACGAAATTGCGATTGCGGAAGGCTCAACCGAAGTGCGTATCGGCACGGCGATTTTCGGCGCACGCCATTATGACTGAAGCGTTTCGGCGGATTACAGCGGCAATCATCGCCCTTGTGTTCGCGTGCAGTGCGGTGTTTGCAGACGATGCGGCTGATTCGTCTGCCGAGGCTGAGCCGTACACAAAAGAGGAGTTTCCGCAATGGGCACACGACCTCCGCCGCACCGAGATTATTACTTTTGGGTCTTTGCCGTTTGTGCTGTTGCAATCCACGATTGTCTATTCGTTTTGGCGCTACTACGACAACGATTATTCATCTTCGTATGTGCCCAATCCGCTGGCAAACTCGTCGGAAGGCGCGGGCTTGGACGAAAACGAGCAAAAAATGCTTTTGGCGACTTCTGCGGCAATAAGCGTGGGCTTGGGGCTCATTGATTTTACGGTGCAGTTGATTCGCCGTTACAGCAAAAAGCGAAAGGCGCAGCGCATGCAGCAGGAAAAAGACAAAAACATCGTTATTGAACCGATAGAGCCGACCGAACCGAGCGCCGACGATATGCCCCCGCCCCCCGATTTGCCCGAGAACGTGCGTGCGGCGGAATAGTATCGCTTTTTTCTCGCTCATTTTGCCTGCGGGGGTTTTGCACTTTTTGCGGCAAAGGGCTATAATGAGCGATATGGCACATCTCTATCTTATGCGTCACGGACAGACGCTTTTCAACTCACTCAAAATGATACAAGGCTGGTGTGATTCCCCGCTCACCGAACTGGGCGTACAGCAGGCAAAAGCGGCGGCAGACTATTTCTGCAAAAACGGCATTACCTTCGACCACGCCTATTCCTCCACCTCCGAGCGCGCGTGCGACACCTTGGAAATCGTAACGGGCGGCACTCTGCGCTATGAGCGGCTCAAAGGCTTAAAAGAATGGAACTTCGGACGCTTTGAAGCACAAAGCGAGTTCCTGAACCCGCCGCTTCCCTATGGCGACTTCTTCAAATACGCGGGCGGAGAAGGCGAAAGCGAAGTCAAAGAACGCATCGTCAGCACCATACGCTCGATTATGCAACGCGAGCACCACGAAAGCGTGCTTGTCGTCACCCACGGCGGAGCGCTGGCGAACTTCTCCCGCGCCTTCGACCAATACGCCGCCGAGGGCGCACGCTTTAGAAGCGGCATCAAAAATTGCTCCATATTCCACTACGAATGGAACGGCACCTACTTCAAATGCCTCGAAATCATCGAAGTCGATGTCTCCTAACAGCGCATTTGTTCCCGCACTTGATGCGGAAATCTGTTCGATAACCACGATTTAACAAGGGGGTTAAGCCCCCTGCTGCAACAAAATATGTATGAGCTAACGATTATCAGGTCAAGATGAGATAATGACACGACACAAAAAATCTTTTTCTGTGAATTTTTTAACATCACTAAACGACAAAAAATTTTTTCACCCCGTTTCCTCAAGGAAAAATGCTCCTTTTTTTCTAGGGAGCGCGTTTCCTCAAGGAAATTGTCTTCTCTTAAAATAGGAGATCGGAAGAGCACACGTCTGAACTCCAGTC
>CALBGU010000271.1 GCA_937893155.1 uncultured Treponema sp.
CTCTCTTTTTTATTTCAATTTGGTTTTTTGACGAAACAAATTTTCGATAAACAGTTTGGCACAAATCGCCTTTGTTTTCCCAATCGCGAAACTCGAGCCGCCTTTTTTGCCGAAACAGCACGCAGATTAACCTCGCTGCCTGCGTCAGAAAGCAGAATGTGGGCAATAGATGCCATTCGGTTTCTTGAAAACGATGATTTGCGCACTTTTTTTGCGTCTGCAAATACGGCGCTCCGTGCGGTAACCCCGAAAAGCCTTAAAAGCGCACTCACCACGTTGTTTGGGCTTATCAGCATTTACACGGATTGCATTTTTGAAGATGGATTTTTTATCATTGAAACGCCTTCGTTTTTGCATATTATTGCATTCGACCTTGTTTCTATGCAAAATGCATTCGAGCGGCTGTATCACCGAACTTTTCAGGCAGGCAAAAAATTAGTCCGAAAAACAGGCGTGCTTTTCAGCGCAGATTCAGGCATCATTAGTTGGCGAACATTATAATATTTTGACGCAAAAGAACCAAAAAAAGAGATTCCGCGTCATTTTCGGGAATCTCTTTTTTAGAAAATTATGCTATCCGTGCGCTATTCAGTTTCTTCAGCAAGCTGTTTTACGCGCTCCAACGGCAATTCAGTGATTTCTGCAACTTCTTCCGCACTCATTCCACGCGCCAACATTCTTTTTGCCATCGCCACCGTCTCTGCGGATTCAGCAGATTGTTCCTCTTCAGATTCACTTTCTGCGACTTCAGTTTCCTCCTGAGCTGTTGCAGGACGAACCAATTTTATCGGCGTTGATTCCGCAGTTTCCGGGTCAATCGGTTTGGTGCCATCAAGAGAAAGCGAAAACAAAAATTTATTTATCGCCGCTTCTATTGATTCAGGGAACAAATCAACAAGGGACTGCTTGTCGTAGCTGTTGCCGTACATCTGTGCACCATTTTGCGACAGTCCAACATAGTCTTTCCGAATTACCAATTTGCCCTTATCATTCAAAAGGCGAACCCCCAACGTCGTGCGCGCATACACTTTTGAATGAGATTTTTCTTTTTCAAACTGAAACGTGATATACAACAAACTTTTTGCACCAAGATTGTCCATTATCATTCGCGCAATTTTTCGGCTGTCAGGCGAAAGTTTTTTGTATCCCGCAGGAATGCAGCTGGAACTCATAAAATCCAAAATATTTCCGCTTATTCCTTTGTATATCTTAGAATTAAGAACAGAATCTTTATCCAACAGTTCAAAACCGCCTTTCGTTTGCAAAATCGAAATCAATTTTTCTTCAGCGTAATTGATTCGGTCTTTGTTGGAACTGATTTCGGGATTTTTTGCATTAATGCTCTTATTTAGCATTGAATTGATAAGACCATCTTCGTTAATGTCATCTTCCTCGCTTGAGTTCGTATTTTCCTCGTACCACGGAACCGTCGTGTTACTGGAAATAGAAACGATTGCAATCGGGAACTCTTTTGCAATTTCCACCGGCGATTTTGTTGCGCACGAAAATGCAAATAACGAAAAAATTGCGACTGCAGAAAAATGCAGCGTTTTTTCAAAAATCTTCTTCATACATTAACACCTTTATACTTGATTTGACGGGGAAATCCCCGTCAAAATTTAAACCGTAAAAATCATTTTTTGTTACAGCATCACAAGCCTGAAAGCAGCGAATCAACTTCAGCCGTTTTGTACTGCGGATTTTTTGCCTTCAACGCCTGCAAATATCCCGCCGCAGAAGCGGTATCCTGAAGCGAAATACACACTTTTGCAAGCTCGATGTATGCTTGATAATTGTTGTCATTTTGCTTTAGAACATCTATATACGCAGCGCGCGCGTTCTTATACTGCCCCGCACTCGCGTATGTTGCTGCAAGATTTGCGCGCACCGCATCATTTTTTGGCTGCAAACGCAAAGCGTTCTGATAAAATTTGATTGCCTGCGGATAATCTTTCTTTTCCCGATAGACCGTTCCCAAATTGTTGCAAGCCTCAAAATTGCTGCTGTCGCTCTGATAAACGCTCAAAAGCAGTTTTTCAGAATCGGTAAGATTGCCTGTTTCAATATACAAAATACCAAGATTGACTCGTGCATTTACGTTTGACGAATCCAAAGCAATCGCCTCCAGATACAATTTCTGCGCCTGTTCTTTCAGATTTGCATCTTGACAGTTCAGTGCATAATTGTACGCAATCGATGCTTTCATTTTTGCGTCTTTCAAATCCCCCATCGTGTCATACGCAGATTTTGCGTATTGAAGCGCATCTGTCTTTTTGTCTTGCGCATACAACACTGTTGACAAATTGTATGAAGTTACCGGGTCTTTTTCGTTCGCTGAAAGCAATTTCATTGCAGCACGGAAACATTGCTCTGCATCAGAATATTTTTCTTCAGCGGCACACACAGAGCCTAATCCCTGCATTGCCGCTTTGTCGGACGGGTCAAGCGCAACCGCCTTTTTGTATGCGTCAGCTGCCTGCGCGTACGATTTTTGCTGATACAGCATTGCACCTGCGGAAACATAAGCCTTTTCGTACTGCGGATTTATCGAGTACGCAAGCATATACGACTCAAGCGCGTCATCAATTTTGCCCAATCGCTCATACGCAACGCCCTTGTTGTACTGCGCATTTGCAAATTTTGGATTGAGTTTTACCGCTTGGTCAAACGATGCGATTGCCTCTTGATATTTTCTGAGCGCAAATTTCACTTTTCCCAATTCATAGAAATACTGTGAATTATCCGGAGCGAGCTTGGTAGCCTTTGTGAGCGCATCTTCCGCCGTCTTGTAGTCGTGCGTTTCAGCGCTGGTCACGCCGAGCAAGAATTGCGCATCCGCATTCGTCGGGTCTTTCTCCACCGCAGCACGAGCCGCTTCTTTTGCTTTCTGGAGCAACTGCGCTTTTTCCGCCGGAGTTTTTGCCGACAGCGCAGAATCATACAGAGACTGAGAGCTAGAAGCAAGGTCAGCCGCGGCTTTTTTGTTTTCTGCCGCCTGCTTTTCGGCTTCAGCTTTTGCTTTTTCCGCCTGCGCTTCATTTGACGCTTTTCCTGCATTTTGGGCAATCTGCTTTGCCTGCGCATTATTCGGGTCGCGCCGAGCCGCTTCGTCTGCGTATTCCTTGGCTTTTGCCAACAACTCGGCTTTTTTCACCGGGTCAGTTTCACGAGCAGCACGGTCAAGCAACGCCTGCGCCATTTCGGTCAGTTTTTGCGCCGCATACGCATTTTCCTCAGGAGTATTTCCAGACGGCAAGCGTTTTCGAGCCTCTTCCATCGCTTTTATAGTATCTTCCACACTTGCATTCTGCGCCTTTTTCTGCGCATCGCTTACAGCCGTATCAGCGGCTTTTCGCTGTTGTGCTTTTTGTGCGTCCTGTCGCGTTTTTTCGCTTTCGGCAGCCGTCAGAGCGCGCTCAATTTGCTGCTGCAACTGTTTTGCCTGCGCATTTGTGCCGTCAAGACGCAAAGCCTCTGCAATATGCGATTTTGCATTCTGCAAAAGTTCCATTTTCTTTTCAGCATCATTTTCGCGCTGAGAAGCCGTGTATTCACTACGCGCAGTTTCCACAAGTTTTTGCGCATCTGCGGTATTTTTCTTTTGCTCTGCGACAGCGGCTTTTTCCGCTTTATTTGCATTCTCCAAAGCGGCTTTTGCCTGCGCATTTTGCGGGTCGCGCCGAGCCGCTTCCTCCGCGTATTCCTTGGCTTTTGCCAGCAATGTAGCCTTTTTAGCAGGGTCACTTTCTTTTTCCGCCTGCGCAATCAAAGCCTGCGACATTTCCGTCAATTTTTTTGCAGCCTCAGCATTTTCCGCCGGAGTATTCCCCTTTGGAAGTTGCTTGTACGCCTCTTCAAACGATTTTAGCATATCGTCAGAAGAAGCCGCCGTTTTCGCCTTAGAAATCGCCAAATCCGCAATTCTGCGCTGTTTATCGCGAGCAATTTCCGTCGCTTTTCGGATTGCCTCCTGAACTTCCTGTGCTTTTGCATTTTCAGGAGCACGAGAAAGCGCCTCTTCTGCATAATCATCAGCCTTGGAAAGCAAATCCATTTGCGTTGACGGATCGTTTTCCTTTTGCGCACGGTCAAGCAAAGATTGCGCCATTTCGGTCAGTTTTTCAGACGCATATTCATTTTCTTCGCTCTGTTCCGCACTCGGAATCGTCTCGTGAGCATCGTCCATCGCCTTTAGCACAGCATCTTTTGAAGATTTCCCCGCAGCCGTCGATTTTGCCTTATTCACCGCCGCGTCGGTTGCCTGCCTGTTTTGCGCACGAACTTGAGCAAGCGCATCTTGGATTTTTTTCTGTAAATCCTTTGCCTGTTTGTTGCTCGAATCACGCCTAACCGCCTCGTCTGCGTATTCCTTGGCTTTATTGAGCAACCGCATTTTATCAGCCGCCTTCCCTTCCTTTTGAGCACGGTCGTATAACGCCTGCGCCAATTCAGTCAATTTTTGCGACGCATACGCATTATCTTCTTTATTGTCGCTCGCAGGAAGCGTATTTTTGGCATTTTC
>CALBGU010000272.1 GCA_937893155.1 uncultured Treponema sp.
GAAAGAAACTCGTACAACAGCAACATCTTGGGCAGGAGCGGAAGAGAAAAAGTTCAAGCATTTTTTCTTGAATAAGCTCTCTGAACTTGACGAAGCAATCAAACAGAAGATTGCGGAGCAAGAGGCTGCTCTCAAGGATAAAGCAAAGACTGAAGAGATGATTGCAGAGAACAAGCGTAATCTTTCGTGGCTTGAGGGCTTCAAGGCAAAACTTGATGGAATTTTGAGCATATAAAGGAGCAATGATATGAGCGTAAGTGATACTTTACGGGCGGCAGTTGCAGAAAAGAATATTGCAGATATTAGAGGTTCTTTGTGGTCTTGCTTGGCTGTGGATATGAATATGACAGGCAAATTCAAAGAAAGTCTTGATTATGTTCTTTCAAAGGGCATAAGCGAAGATGAACTTTTTGAAGCAGATAAAGATGTCGGTGCATATTCAACAGAGCCGTCTGAAGAAAACTTCAGCGAACTTGGCGGACTTTTGCGTATCAATTTTTCAAAAGAGAAAATAGAGGCTCTTCGTAAAGTTGGATGTGCTTTGTATCCTCCTGTAGAAGAGAAGCCAAAAGCAACTTCTTCAACTGCTCACCAAAGCAATCGACAAGCAAACAATAACACCCCCTCGCTCTCACGCACTGCGCCCAAAAGACAAACAAGCCAAGACGACGCAGTGCGATACGTGGCAGGAGGTGCGGTCGTCGGAGCAGGAGTCGGAGCAGTTGCAGCGGCAAAACTCGGAGCGAAAATCGGCGGAATCCTCGGCTTCGGAATCTTCGGAGCGATTATCGGAGCCGGAATCGGTTACGCGCTCGCCAGAAACAGTGGTAAATAAATCGGTTGGTGCTAATTTGAAAACAGCGGCTCTTAATCTGGGAAAAGAAGCAAAAGAATCGTTGTATGAAACGGAAAAGAAATTTTCTAAGTTGCCGTAATTTTGGAGGAAATTATGACTAACAATAGTCTTGATGTTCGCAAAAAAGATGATTTGCAAGATGCTGTTGCCACGGCTGACCGCATTTTAAGCAAATCTTATCTGAATATGCTTAATGCTGTTCCTGTTGTTCAGCAGAAGCCTACTGTTGCAGAAAATCCTGCTTTTTTGACTAATTTGAATAATTCGGTTCGCTTCTTTAATGTAACTCAAATTGTTTTGAACAAGAGCGAAAATATGCGGGATAAACTTGTTTCTGTGTTCAATGCTGTGGGCAGTGCTGGAGCAGGTCTTTTGATGTTATTACAGGGCGATGAGAAAAGAGTTTCTGTAAAGTTCGGCATAAAGGCTCAAGATAAAAATGGTGTCGGAGATTATGGCTCAATTCTGGAGAACAGCTTGAGAGGGAACTTTCCCGGCACAACAATAACCCCTGTTAGAAAAGATGGTTTAGAAAAAGTTATTTTAACAGCATTTCCTTCATCTTGTTCTGTTGCGTCTGTTACCGATGTTTCGGGTGAACGGAGCGATGAAGAAAACAAAGAAAGACAGTTTATGCAGGGAATCGAAAAGTTAATCGATACAATGCAGGGCAGAAAATACACAATGCTTTTGATTGCTGACCCTGTGAGCCTTGCCGATTTGAATAAAAGTCGTCGTGCTTTGGAAAATCTGTATTCTTCGCTTGTGCCGTTCAGCGAAAGCCAAATGACAACGGGCGAGAGCGAAACAGAAAGCGTTTCAAATGCTATTTCGCACGGCACAACAGAAACCGTGAATCAAAGCATTACTGAAAGCGTTACCCACACGCATGGCACTTCGACTTCAATAAGCGACAGTACAACAAAAGGCATAAACGTTAATGCTAGTGTAATAATATTGGGAGGTGGTCGAAGTCATTCTTCAACACATAGTTTTTCTCAAAGCGAAAACCAAAGCGACACGAGAGGACAATCAACGCAAACTGGTTCATCTTCTGCTACAAACACGAATTCGACACAAAGCGAACAGCACGGAACGGGTACAAACCGAAGTCTGCAAATCAAGTTTGAAAATCACGCTGTTAAAGAGATGATGAAGCGAATTGACAAGACGCTTGAACGATATGACACTTGCGCTGACGTGGGAATGTGGAACTGTGCGATGTATTGTATTGCAGAAAATCCTACGGATGCGCAAATGGCGGCGAACGTGTATCATTCGATTATTCGCGGTAAAAACTCATCGCTTGAAAATGGAGGCGTTACGTTTTGGAATCGCGACAAAGCTCCGCTTATCGTGAACTCTCTAAAATATATGGCACACCCGTTTTTAAAGTTCGATACTATTCATCTCACTCCTGCAACACTCATTAGTAGCGCAGAATTAGCGATTCATGCAGGTTTGCCCAATCATTCCGTTCCTGGTATTCCTGTGCTGGAATGTGCGGAGTTTGCACGGTCTGTGTCGAGTTACGACAACGGTGAAAATGAGGGCGAAAAGAATTATGCGTTAAACTTAGGGCGTATTTGGCACATGAATCAAGAAGAAAGTTTAAACGTATCGCTTAATCCCGACAGCCTTGCTTCTCACACATTCATCACAGGTTCAACGGGCGCGGGCAAAAGCAATACAGTCTACAAAATGCTTTCAGAATGTCGCAGAATTGGCGTGAAGTTCCTTGTGGTAGAACCTGCAAAAGGCGAATACAAAAACATCTTTGGCAACGATTCTTCGGTAAGTGTCTATGGCACAAATCCTGCCTTAACGCCACTTTTGCGAATAAATCCGTTCAGCTTTCCTCACGGGAATGAAGACGAAGCAAAGAACATTCACATCTTGGAACACCTCGACCGACTTATTGAGATTTTCAACGTGTGCTGGCCGATGTATGCCGCAATGCCTGCCGTTCTTAAAGAGGCGGTTGAAAAGTCGTATGAGGATTGCGGCTGGAACTTGACAGACTCAACGAACGAATACGGAGAAGATTTGTATCCGACTTTTGCCGACATCACGCGCAATATCCGCACAATAATCGACAGTTCGGAGTATGACGCGGAAAACAAGGGCGCGTACAAAGGCTCTCTCATCACGCGCTTAAAGTCACTGACGAATGGAATCAACGGTTTGATTTTCACAACAGATGAAATCCCGACAGAACAGCTGTTTGACGAAAATGTCATTGTCGATTTGAGTCGTGTTGGTTCGAGTGAAACAAAATCGCTGATTATGGGCTTGCTTGTCTTGAAGTTGCAAGAGTACAGAATGACAAGCGGCGTGATGAACGCTTCGCTTCGGCACGTTACAGTCCTTGAAGAAGCGCACAATCTTTTGAAGCGTACGAGTACGGAACAATCACAAGAAAGCGGCAATCTGCTCGGAAAGTCGGTAGAAATGCTGACGAACTCTATTGCAGAAATGCGCACTTACGGCGAGGGCTTTATAATTGCAGACCAAGCTCCAGCTCTTTTGGATATGGCGGTTATTCGCAATACGAATACGAAAATCATCATGCGTTTGCCAGACCAAGCCGACCGTGAGCTTGTGGGCAAGGCGGCAAATTTGAACGATGACCAGATTACCGAGCTTGCAAAATTGCCTTGCGGTGTCGCCGCTGTCTATCAGAATGAGTGGGTGCAGGCTGTTTTGTGCAAGGTGGCGAAAGCGGAAACAAAAGATGCTGTATACCACTACGAAAAAACGACCGCAGAACAGAGTGCTGACGATACGTCTCAGAGGCTTAAGATTGCGGAGTTGCTTTGTTCGGGGCTTGCGATAAAGAATAGCGATGAGCGAAAAGAGCTTTTGCGTAGCGTTCATAATTTGCAGTCTTCAACACAGGTTTCGATACTGAAAATGCTTTCAACCCCGCTTGAAAAGCCAAGATACACACGTCTTGCACCTGTTGTTTCAGAATTGTTTCCTAGTGTGAAAAGAGCTTTTGTTTCGTCATACAATCGTACAAGCGATACAGAGCAGTGGACAGTTGATGTCGACAATGCAATCAAAAATGCTGTGCAGAACCAGATTGCAGAAGAGTTGCTTCGTGATATTCGTCAGTGCATTATCACAGATTATCTGTATAACGAACTGAACAAAGCAGACCAGCTCGAAAAATGGTCAAAAGAAGGAGGTGTGAAGTGAATGAACTTTTTTCAAAAATTGCGGAAGTAGGTCAGAAAGCGCAAGACGGCGTAAAGTCTTCGTTTGACCCTGACGCAAAAATCTCCAAGAGTGAAGTTTCTTCATCAAGCGAAACAAAGCGAACCGATAAGCCTTATACCCCCGATGACAAGGTGGAGAAAGCAAAAGGAGAGCCAATTCAAAACAAAATCGATGGATTACGTCGTGAAGATGAGGTTGAACAGGAGTTAAAAGACAAATATCCTGCGGAAAAGGGATACGAGATTATTTCAGAAGCATATCTTCGCGACAAAGATGGAAATATCGTGAAAGACTCTGTTACAGGTGAAGCTAGACGCATTGATTTTGTTATTGTAAAAGACGGTAAAGTTGTCGATTCCGTAGAGGTAACTTCAAAAACAGCCGATAAAACAGAGCAGAGCGCAAAAGAGCAGCGTATTCGTGATAAAGGTGGAAACTATGTCCGAGATTCAAATGGTAATTTGGTAGAAATACCAAAAGAGATTCAAACTCGAATTGAAAGGCGAGTATAACATAAGGAGTTTTTATGAAAGTATATGACAAAGCCTCTTGGCATATTGACAATGGAGAAGATAAAGTTGACGTTCTTTCTAGGTTTTCTTTTCTTTTTGACTTTCTTGAAAAGAAAAATATGTTGACCTCTGAGGGAAAAGAGCTTCTTGAATTGGGAATTGATTCTAGTATTTCCCTTCACGAGAGATTAGTTACTGATGAGGGCAAAAAGTTTTTGGAAGCAAATATTGATGAACTTTTGAAAATGTCGATTTCTGATGTAAAAGCGCGCTTGCAAGAAAAGTCTTGATTCGTTTATCAAACCGCAGGGAGAAATATATTCTTCTCTGCGGTTTATTGTATATTTTATAGAAGAAAATTACTTCAGTTTGTTGTAGCCATAAACTGCGGTGTCGCCAAGCTCTTCTTCAATGCGAATAAGCTGGTTATACTTTGCCATGCGGTCGGTGCGACTCATTGAACCTGTCTTAATCTGTCCTGAGTTCGTCGCAACGGCGATGTCCGCAATCGTGGTGTCTTCGGTCTCGCCAGAGCGGTGGCTTGTTACCGTTGTATAACCGTGGCGGTGCGCCATTTCGATTGCTTCAAGCGTTTCGGTAAGAGAACCGATTTGATTCACCTTGATGAGAATTGCATTTCCTGCGCCGAGCTTGATACCTTTTTCAAGGAACTTCACGTTTGTTACAAAAAGGTCATCGCCGACAAGCTGACAGCGGTCGCCAATCTTCGCAGTGAGCTTCTTCCAGCCTTCCCAGTCGTTCTCGTCGAGTCCGTCTTCAATCGAGTCAATCGGATACTTTGTGATAAGCTCTTCAAGATATGCAATCTGCTCATCGTCAGAAAGACATTTGCCGTTCGGGTCTTTTGGTGTGCCGTTGGAAAGCTCTTTGTAGTTGTAGAAGAACTTGCCGTCCTTTTCTACACTGAACTCACTTGCCGCGCAGTCCATAGCGATTTTTACATCTTCGCCAGGCTTATATCCTGCGTCTTTGATTGCCTGCACGATTGAATCAAGTGCATCGTTAATGCCGTCAAACTTTGGAGCAAAACCGCCCTCATCACCGACAGCCGTAGAAAGTCCGCGCTTTTTGAGCAACTTTGCAAGTGCGTGGAACACCTCTGCGCCCATACGAATCGCCTCTTTTTCGCACTTTGCGCCAACAGGACGAATCATAAACTCTTGGAACGCAATAGGAGCGTCAGAATGTGCGCCACCGTTGATGATGTTCATCATCGGAACAGGAAGAACGTGTGCATTTGCGCCGCCGATATAGCGATAGAGCGGAATATTGAGAGCTTTTGCCGCCGCCTGCGCTGTTGCAAGAGAAACACCAAGAATAGCATTTGCGCCGAGCTTTGATTTCGTTGGAGTACCGTCGAGAGCGAGCATCTTCAAATCGATTGCACGCTGTTCAAATACATTGCAGCCCTTGAGCGCAGGAGCAATAACCTTGTTCACGTTGTCCACCGCTTTCAGCACGCCTTTTCCGCCGTAGCGAGCTTTGTCGCCGTCGCGGAGCTCAAGAGCTTCGTTTTCGCCTGTGCTTGCTCCAGACGGAACAGCAGCACGACCGAGCACGCCGTTTTCAAGAATTACGTCAACTTCAACAGTAGGATTTCCACGAGAATCAATGATTTCGCGCCCAATAACATCAGTAATTTTAACACAGTTGAGCATTTCTAATGCCTCCTAAAAAAACAATGACCGATTGTGGCTAATGAGTCAATGCGTTAGCTTAACCTAACTATATAATAAAATTTATCGTATGTCAATTTTCAGAAAGAAAATCCTACTTGTAAAAAGTTCGTACTAATGATAATATTTATCAATTGACTTTTGAGCAGGATTTGCTTTTGGCAATGACCGATTGTGGCTAATGAGAATTGCCTTTTGCATGTGCTGTTGTCTAGTCAAAATCAACGACCAGAGGTATTGTATGGTTTATACTGCAGAAGTGGAACATATGTGCCCACTCGCAAAGGGTGCGTATCACGGACCGGCTCCAATTCCTGAAGAAGGCGCATGGGTTCAGGCTAAAAAGATTGAAGATATTTCAGGTTTCACACACGGTATCGGTTGGTGTGCACCGCAGCAGGGAGCTTGCAAGCTCTCTCTTAATGTAAAAGACGGTATTATTGAAGAGGCTCTTGTTGAGACAATCGGCTGCTCTGGTATGACTCACTCTGCGGCTATGGCTTCTGAAATCCTTATCGGAAAGACATTGCTTGAGGCATTGAACACTGACCTCGTATGCGATGCTATCAACACAGCTATGCGCGAGCTTTTTATGCAGATTGTTTATGGTCGCACACAGAGCGCATACTCAAAGGGCGGTTTGAAGGTTGGTGCTTCTCTCGAAGACCTCGGAAAGAACCTCCGCTCTCAAGTTGGTACAATGTTCGCTACAAGAAAGACAGGTCCTCGCTATCTTGAGATGACAGAAGGATATGTTGAAACTTGTGCTGTTGACAAGGACAACCAGATTATCGGTTACAACTGTATCAACTTCGGAAAGCTCATGGACGCTCTCAAAGCAGGAGTTGACCCGAAAGAAGCTATCGAGAAGGCACGCACTCATTATGGTCGCGTAACCGCAGACCAGGGTATGGTCAAGCTCATCGACCCACGCAAAGAGTAGGAACGGAGGAACAGTAAATGGCATTATTTGAAGATTACGAAGGCCGTATCCCACAGGTAAACAAGGCTCTTAAAGAATATGGTTTTGCAGAGGGCGAAGCTGGTTTGAACGAAGCTCGCGAGCTTTGCAAGAAGCACGGTTTCGACCCGTATGAAATCTGTCAGTCAACACAGCAGATTTGTTTCGAGGACGCAAAGTGGGCGTATGTCTTAGGTTCTGCAATCGCTATCAAAGAAGCGGAGAAGACTGGCGACAAGACAGGTTCTGC
>CALBGU010000273.1 GCA_937893155.1 uncultured Treponema sp.
TTCACGGCGAGAATTTGTTTTCTTAAATGAAATTGATAAAAATGCGGTGGAAAAAATGGGGAAAAAGACGAGCAATACATTTCGCGCTAGACGTGGCGGCGTTTTCCGTCGAAGTTGATTGACCACAGGAAAAGCCCTTGCGGCGGCGCGGTCGGTCCTGCTCTTTTGCGGTCGCGGCTCTTGAGGATTTCCTCAAAATCATCGCCCGTCAAGCCCATTTTCTCGAAGAACACAAAGCTGCCCGTCAGTGAGCGCACCATTTTCCACAAAAACGCGTTCGCCGTAATCTCGAACACGATTTTTTCGCCCTCAGGATAGAACACGGCTTTTTCAATGTAGCGGTTCGTCGAAAGGCTCATATCGCCAGAAGCCGCAAAGGTCGCGCAGTCGGTCTCTCCGTGCAATCGGCGCGCCATATCGTTGAGGCGATTGAGGTCGGGACGGCGGTGCAAAGCCCAGACGAACGGCATTTCGCTCGCAAGGGGCGACACACCGCAATGCAGAAAGTAGCGATATGTGCGGCTCGTCGCGGAAAAGCGCGCAGAAAAATCGTCGCTCACCGCTTTCGCCGCCATAATGCGCACGTCGTTCGGCAAAAACGAATTGAGCGCAATCGGGTATTTTTTCTCAGGAATCGAATCGATGGGGCTGAAAAAATTCGCCGCTTGAGCCGCCGCGTGCACTCCTGAATCAGTGCGTCCGCTGCCAGCCAAGTCGATGTGCGTTTTGTGGATTTTCTCTAATGCCTTTTCGATTTCGCCCTGCACCGTGCGCATTTCGCCAGTCTTCTGCTCCTGCCGCTGCCAGCCGCAAAAGTTCGTGCCGTCATACGAAATCGTCAACAAGATATTTCTCATTCGACTTCTTCTTCCTCGTCGTCGTCAGAGAAGATGTTTTGCGCCGAAAGCTCTTTTGTCAGCTGTTCGTACAAAGCGCGCGCGTGCTCCAAAAGGGCGGAAGGCTTGTTTTTGCTTGATTTTCCCAGTCCGAAAATGCGCGCAATAGAGCGTTTGTATTCGTCGAGCTTTTTGCCGCGCAGAGCCATATCGTCCTTCTGTCCGTACTTGTATTCGAGCAAGCCGCACAGATAGATAATGCCGTCGTAGCCGTAATTTTTGTCGATGTCAGGTCCTAAGTTTGGAATTGTGCCGACGCTTTCCTCGCCCGTCGTTTCTTTGATGAGCGTCTGCTGATAGAAAAACAGAGCCTTTCGGTAAAACACCTCCGCGACGTAATCGTAATTGTGGTTCGGCACAAGGCGATTCAAGTCTTTGCACAGCCACGCCAAGCGAATAGAAAGAATAGCGCATTTCGCCGTGGGCGCATGAGCGACATCAGCCTTTGCATAGCACATCAACGCCAGATAGTGCATAGCCGCACCGTCAAAAAGGGTGCGCTGGCGCTGCAAATCGTAGTGCGGGAAAACAATGTCGCACGCCGCTTTTCGCGCCTTTGAATCTTCAGCAACTGCGTCAAGCGTTTTTTGGTCGGTGATTTGGTGGAAATCGTCCCAGAAAAATGCCGCGTGGCAACTGGGGCACGCTCCGATTTTGTAGATAATCGGGAAAATCTCGCCGAATCGTTCGGTCGGAATAAAGTTTCGGTGCAGTTCGTCGGTCAGTTCCCCTGCGTTCATACGCCCGTTGCCCGAAAGCATTTCTTCTTTGGCAAAACTATTTTGGCACGCCGGGCAAATACATTTTTCCTTTGACCAATATGAAATTGCGCCTTTCTTTTTCGACTCATTCTTCTTTGCTCTAAGCATTTTCAGCTCCTCCGTCTATCCGCTCAGTTTGTCGATGACAACAAACGCTATTGCATTGCTTTTTTCGTGGCTCAACGAAACGAAAATTTTGCAATCATCTATTTTTTTTTCGATTCGCTTCTCAAATATATCTTTTGCTTTGTTTTCGATATGCAAAATCGGGGCACCGTTTTCGTCGTTCGTAATAAAAACATCTTTGGTCGAAAATCCGCTCATTCCCGTTCCCAGCGCCTTTGCAAACGCCTCTTTTGCGGCAAATCGCACGGCATAATGCTCGCAGCGTTTTTGTTCGCTGTATTTTTTTTCTGAATCAGTGCCGATAATTTCCTTTTCATTAAAAATATATCGAAGCATTTTTTCGTCGTTGACCCATCGTTTCATTCTTGAAACATCAACGATGTCGCACCCTACGCCGCCAATCATCTTCCCCTATTCCGCATTTTCAGAATTTTTTTCGTCAGACTGCACCTCTTCGGTTGCAATGATAGAATCTTCAAAAACAACTTTGAGCGTCTTTTTTTCTTTATCGGCAAGAACCGCCCCCGACGGAACAAAAATAGACACGGGTAATTCATATTCCCCCGCCTTCACCACCTTTGAGCAATCCACCCGCGCTTGAATGCGGGACGGCGAAAGATTTTCCAAGAACAGCAAATTGCCCGAAAGATTCACGCTGATTGTCTGCTGTGCCGATTTTTCCGCGATTTTTACCTCGGAACGAATCCCCGTAAACTGCACCGCAACATTATTAAACAGCTTCAAATCCTTGATGGCGGCAATTCCAATCCTTACCGTGATTTCGTCCGGCATTTGCACCGAAATCGCATTATTTTTGTTCACCAATTTTGTTTTTACCGAAAAACTATCGTAATGATTCACCACATCAATATCTTCGGTGATGATGTTATCCACTTCGCTCACGATGCTTTTCGGACCGGAAATCAGCACCGCATTCGGCACCACGCTCGTACTCGTCTGCACATAACCTCGGTCCACGTCGCCCGTAATCGACAGCACAATCGGCACATAGCGATTTTGCATCGGTTCCATTTTTACAAAAACGCTATCAGGTTCTGCCGTGATTTCAAGCGGTTCAATCAGTTTTAATTCGTCGGGCAAATCAAGATAGACGCTTACTTTTTTGGTATCTTCCTTGGCAAAATGCGAAATATCAAGATACGCTTTGATATTGTTTTTTTGCGCTTCGACTTTCGCAATATCATCTGCTTCTGCGCGAACGATGAGTTTTACCGTATTGATTTCGTTTCCGCGCTCGTCGTTTATTCCCACACAAACCACCGCCCCGCCCTCTTTTACCGACAGCGGCACGATAAAAGATTTTTTCTCCACGCTTGCCGTTTGGTGCATAACGTAAAGCAAAAGCGCAATGACAAAGCAGATGACTTTGACAACCCATTTATCAGTGATTTTTTCAAATAATGGCTGTATGTTCATCGGATTTTTCCTTTACTTTTTTGTCGTCTTTATTGAGATTCAAAAGGCTTTCAAGCGTCTTTTTCAGCTCGTTCATACTCAAATCGTAGTGCAAGCTCGAATCATAGGCAAGGCTAATCGCGCCCGTTTCCTCCGACACCACAAGCACCACAGCATCGCTTACCGAAGCCTGCCCGAGAGCCGCGCGGTGTCGAGTGCCGAACGTCTTTTTGATTTCGTAATTTTCGCTCGGGGGCAAAAAGCAGCCCGCCGCATAAATCTTGTTGCCGCGAATAATGCACGCCCCGTCGTGCAGCGGCGTGTCGTATTTGAATATCGTAACGAGCAGGGAACTGGAAATATCGGCGTTGAGCACCGTGCCGATTCGCTTGATGTCGTCGATTTTGCTGTTGCGAAGCCACACGACGAGCATACCGCGGCGGAGCTTAGAAAGCTCTTCTGCCGCAATCAGCACGGATTCCACAGGCGTATCTTTGGCGCGGTTGCCGAACGAAAACCACTCGTTTTGACCGAGCTTCAAGAACACTTTGCGAAGTTCTGGCTGAAACACAATCGCGATACTAATAAAAAGCACGTTCGTGATGTGTCCTAAAATCCAGTTGAGCGTATTGAGCTTCATAATGTACGCAATGCCGTAAATCAAGCCCATAATTATCGCCGCGCGGATAATTTGCATACTATTCGTTTTGGTTATCAGCTCATACGCCTTAAAAAGAATAAACGTCAGAATACCAACGTCAAGAATCGCTATGATTACGCTCATTTTACGCTCCACCCTGCATTTTTCACGGCTTTGAGGATTTTCAGCGAATCGACCGCCTCCGCCACATCGTGAACGCGAATCAGAGAGCAGCCATTCAGCACCGCCAATAAATCCGCCGCGACCGTGCCGACCATTCGCCCTCTCACGTCCCTTTCGGTGATTTCGCCGATACACGTCTTTCGCGACAATGCCATCAGCACGGGATATTCGCCGCCCAAAAGCTCGCCTGAGTGTGCGATTAAATCAAGATTGGCGCGCACATCTTTGCCGAATCCAATGCCTGCGTCAATGATGATTTTGTCTTTTGCAATGCCGTTTTCGAGCGCAAAGGCGACGCGAGTTTTGAGATACTCGTTCACCTCACTGAATGCGTCGGTATACGAAGCATTTTTCTGCATTGATTCAGGCGTGCCGCGCTTGTGCATTAAGATGACGGGGATTTTTTTCTCTGCGACAAAATGCGCCATTTGCTCATCATCTTCGAGCGCAGAAACATCGTTCAAGATGTCCGCCCCTGCATTAAATGCGGCTTCCATTACGGATTTTTTGCGCGTGTCAATGCTGATTGCGATGTCGCTCTTTTCCCGAATCGCCCGCACAATCGGCACAATCGCCTTGATTTCGTCCGCAGCATCAACATACTTCGCGTTCGGTCTTGTCGATTCCGCGCCAATGTCGATGATGTCCGCCCCCTCGTCGATGAGCTTAAACGCCCGCTCAATGCCGCCGCGGCTTTCTTCCCAAAACGAATCCTTTGTTGCATTTACAATTCCCATGACAAATGCGTCATACTTCGTTTCTATCACTCTATCGCGCAAATGCAATGTATGCAATCCACTCATTTTCACCTCTTCAAAAATCCGCTACAAAAGCGAAAGAGCCGCCTCGGTAATATCCTTTGTCGATATATGAGCCAACTCTAAAAGCTCTTCCCGTGTCGCGCTCGGCATATATTCGTCGCCAAAAGCCAATATCTTTTTCGGCTTGTCGATGAGCGTCGCAGCGTATTCGCTCACGCCCCCAATTCTCACGCCGTCTTCCGCAAACACAACCGCGTCATAATGCTCTGCAATCGTCGCAAAATATTCGCTGTCAAACGGCTTTATAAATCGCAGCGTGTAAATATCCGCTTTCACGCCTTTCAAAATCAGATTTCTCGCCGCGCTCAACACTTCCCCGTACATTCCCCCCGTACACACAAGCAGAGCTTGTCTCTCAAATCGCAGAGCTTGCTTCTCAAAAGGCACGGCTTGATTTTCGTCGGGAATGAGTGACGGCGCAATATCTTCGGCTTTTATCAGCACGCCGCGCCCCTCTTCTATGCTCCCCGAAAACGCCGCGCTTTCTATCGGGCAGGAGGCTTTCGGATAGCGGATAAGCGAGCTTCTCTCGTTTTTTACCGCCCAGTTTAAGCACAGCGACAAATCCTTTGCCGTCGCAGGAGATAAAATCGTCATATTCGGAATCGGGCGCACCAGAGCAATATCGAACACACCTTGATGCGTTTCGCCGTCGCCTGGCACAGCTCCTGCGCGGTCTACGCAAAAAACGACGTGCCGTTTCTGCAACGCGACATCGTGGATAATTTGGTCAATCGAACGCTGCAAGAACGTCGAATAAATCGCCACGACAGGCACAAGTCCGCCCGCTGCAAGCCCTCCTGCGAACGTAACAGCGTGTTCCTCCGCAATGCCCACATCGAAAAACCTCTCAGGATATTTGTGCTGAAATAAACTCAATCCCGTGCCTTTCGCCATCGCCGCCGTAATCGCCGCAACATTGCTTCGTTTCGCAGCAATTTCCATCAGCGCATTGCAAAACGCCTCGGTATAGCTCAAAGCGTTGAATCTTTCGACCTTGCCGTCGCTCAACGAAAATGGACCAATGCCGTGGAACGTCGCAGGGTCGTTTTCGGCAGGAGAATAGCCGCAGCCCTTTTTCGTGATGACGTGAACGACAACGGGGCGCGGTATGTGCTGCACTTGGCGGAACACTTTTTCCATTCCCGAAATATTATGCCCGTCCAACGGTCCGACGTAATCAAAGCCCAAATCAGAAAACAGATTATTTGAAAACAGCAGCCCTTTTAATCCGCGGCGCAGTCTAAAAATGATTTTTTCGAGCAGCGAGCTAAAAATCGGCACTCGTTTTGCGACAACATCGACAAAATGGCGAAATCGCTGATAATGCTTTGTCATCGTGATTTTTGACAGATACTCGCTAATCGCGCCTGTGTTTTTGCTAATCGACATTTGATTATCGTTCAAAATCACAATGAGATTGCGGTTCGTCTGTCCTGCATTGCTCAACGCCTCGAACGCCAAGCCCCCCGTGAGCGCGCCATCACCGAGCACCGCGACGACTTTGCCGCTTTTGCCCAAAATATCCCAGCTCGAAAGCAATCCATACGCCGACGAAATTGACGTTGAAGCGTGTCCTGCGTCAAAAAAATCGTGCTCGCTTTCGGCAATGCGTGTAAAGCCCGAAATGCCACCTTTTTTTCGGATTGATGTGAATGAATCGTATCTGCCTGTAAGGAGTTTGTGCGTGTAGCTTTGGTGGCTTACGTCCCAAATAATTGCATCGTGAGGGCTGTCGAAAACGCGATGAAGCGCGATTGTCAATTCCACTGCACCGAGGTTCGAGGCTAAATGACCGCCATTTTTGCCGACCACCTCTAAAATAGTTTTACGAATTTCTTGTGCAAGGATTGGAAGTTGTTTTTTTGAAAGCGCTTTTACATCTTGTGGAGAATGGATATTTTGCAAAATCATTTCGACACCTCACCATTTTTAGAAAATTGTAGAAAACGTATTAAAAAAGGCTAGGTTTTGCCCCAGCCTTCTTGACAAAAGCAGTAAAATTACTTGCTCTTATGTCGATTTCTTCTAAGCTTCTTCTTACGCTTATGTGTCGCTATCTTTGCGCGCTTTCTTTTCTTTCCACAAGGCACGATGAGCACTCCTTAGTAAAATGTACTATGAATTATCGTCTTTTTTGCGTTAAACGTCAAGTATCTTTAGCGCATAATCACAGAAATCCGAGATTTTTTTTATAATTTCTTTTTTATCTTCCGCATCAAAAACGGATGCGTTCGGCAAAGTCGTCATACAGGTAAACTGTTTTTTGGCATATCGGCGGCTATTTTTTTTGATTTCCGCACGGATTTCGTCCAATTCGTTCGCTTCCCAAATTTTTCCGCGCCACCGTTTTGCAAACTCCCGGTATCCAATCGCTTGCATTCCCGGGTCTGTCTCCGTGTGTCCCGCCGAAAGCAACGCCGCCGCCTCTTGCGCAAGTCCGTCCAAAAACATTTCGTCCACGCGCTTATCAATTCGCTCGTACAATTCGGCACGATTCCGCGTCAGAATAATGGTGCACGGCTCATATTGCTCGCGGATTTTTCCCGACAAAGCGAACGCACTGCGCGGCTTGCCCGAAATCTCCCAGACTTCAAGCGCACGGCAGATTCTGAACGCATCGTTCGGGTGGATTTTTGCGGCACTTTCGCTGTCCACTGCGGCAAGTTCGGCGTGCAGTTGTTCCGCACCGATTTTGCTCAGCCGATTTTTTATTCTTTGGCGCACCTCAGGGTCAGACGGCGGCGTGGGCGGCAAACCGAGCAGGAAATTCTTGATGTAAAATCCTGTTCCGCCTGCAATCACGGGCACTTTTTTGCGCTCGGCAATTTCTTTTGCGGCAATATCGGCTTTTTGCACGAACTCACCCGCACCGAATTGCTCGTTTATTTCGCAAATGTCGATGAGGTGATACGGCAGATTTTCGCGCTCTTTTGCGCTCGGTTTTGCCGTCCCGATGTCAAGCGCGCGATAGACCGCCATTGAATCCGCGCTGATAATTTCCGCTTTTTCTGCAAAAAAAAGGCTGCTCTTGCCGAAAAGTTCAGCACAAAGAGCAGTCTTTCCGCACGCCGTCGGCGCATAAAGCGCGAGGAGCGGGATTTTTTTTGATTTCACTCTGCTGCCGCGATTCTGTATTGTACATCGTGGGTGAAAATCTGACGAGCCGCCACAGACACGGCTTTGTCGTCATTATCGCTGACAATCGGGTCTTTCATCATCGCAAGCTGATACGCGCGTTTTGCGGCTGCGCACGTTGCTTCATACACATTGCCTTTAAATTTTACCAGTTGTTCAAGTGGAAATATCATTTCGTACCTCAAAAATATTCTATCAACAACGAAAAATTATTGCAATACAAAATTTTCCCCGCCGCGCACAACATTCTCTTAATTGCTCGTCGGCACTTCTCCCAAATATTCCGCAAAAACGCCGCCTGTTGTGAGTTCGCTTCCTGTATAAATACAAGGGTCTTCAAGTGCAAATATTTCTTCGCCATTTGATATTGCGGCTATATACATAGTAATAACACCTCCGTTATTGACAAACGTGCCTGTATACTTGCCTGTCGTAGTAACGCCATCTTTCGTATCTGTGTAATATCCGCTAGCAGACCCGTCTGATGAAAGCACGATGTATGAGCCGTCATCGTCTTCTCCTAGATTGTATTTTGTGAAAAGAGAAGAAGACGATTCTGCTGAGTATTCGCTTTCTTCATCATAAAAATAAATAGTGTTGCCGACTTTTTTAAGATACATAGGGTCAGCTTCATCTTCATGATGATACAATCCTAAATATCCAGTGTATTCATTATACGGTGCAGTATAAGGGTCTTTTGCCTTACCCTCTTTAAATCGTTTTTGCGTAGCAGAAGAGCCGTCCGCATTAAACACATAATAAACAATATCGATTCCGTCTTGAGAATTGCCTTTTACGTATTTGAACGTTTTTCCCTTAAGTTCCGATTTTTCAGGAATAGTTCCATTTGCAATATCAATCGAAGTTTCAGGTATCGTAGACGCAGAGCCGACGCTCAAGGTTATTGCGGTGCGGGTGGCGGCACTTCCGCTGGCGGTGTAGGCGGCGGGAATGGTGGCAATCAGAGAAAACAGGTAATCAAGCACGCTTGTTTTGCCCGAAAACGAAAGCGTTATGCCCGATGCAGTGGCTTTGCTCACCGTTGCCTTAAAATCGCTTGCAAAACTTGAGCCGACGCTTCGGGCAAACCGAGAAGAACTTGTTTCTGCGCTGAAAAATTCGCTTGCGTCGTAGCCTTGGGAAAGCGCGGATAAGGCGGTGGAATTTAATTCTACGGGAATCGTAACTTCCTGCAATCCGTCCAAATAAGCTCCTTTTAACAGCGCATAGTCGGCTGTTGCAGAAGACGAAGCCGTTGTGTCGTCGTCGTCATCATCGTCGCTGTCGTGAAAGCAGCCGAAAAATGCGATTGACAAAACAGACATCGCAATAATAGCAAAAATCCCCTTTCGTAAAAAAAATCTGTTCATAGAAGACCTCCAAAAACGTCCGCTAAAACTGTCAATTTTAAACGAACGTTTAATAATGACACTTTGAAATTTTCAGAAATTGCGTTAATATAAAGACATACACTTTGTAGAAAGTGTCATTTTTAATCGT
>CALBGU010000274.1 GCA_937893155.1 uncultured Treponema sp.
CCCGTTTCAGCTCCCGATTACTTCGCTCAATCCGTGCCATTTCCGCCGCGTGCGTGGCAAGATACGCGCTGTTTCGCTTTTGCTTTTTCAGCTCCGCCCTTAACTCGCTGTTTTCCTTCCACGCCCTCATCATTGATTTTGTCGAGAAATACACCATAGCCACCGACGAAATAGTAATAATAGTCATCACTGTATCGAAAATCATTCTTTACCCTCGCTTTCAATATGCTTTTCAATCGGAATCGGCGGCGTTCTTACAGCTTTTGTCAAATCTCTCATAAAGCTCATACACCACCCGACCAACGCCGCCATAATCGCCGCCAAAAGCAGCCCTTTGAACTTTTCAAAATACTCAAACAGCCGATTTTTCGGACTTTCTTCAAGTTTTTTTGCGCGCACTTCAAGGTCATCAACTTTCTCTTCAAGCTCTTTTATCTTTGTGCGATACACGGCAAACTCGCTTTCTATGCTGTCGCGCATAAAATCCTGCCGCTTTGTCATTGCGTCGTACAATTCAGATATTTTGTTTGAAACGGTTTTATCTAATTCTTTGATTTCGCCTTTAGTCGATTTCACATCGCTTTGCAACTCACCCACAGCACGAGAAATATCGACCAACATTGAATACTGCGTTGTATCGTTATCATTTGCCATTTACTCACCCCTGTGAATCTGCATAGATTTTCTTTTGCCACACGTTCGCGCCAATGTATGCCAACGGAACGCCGCATAACCATTGCGCAATCGTCGTAAAATCTTTGCGGTCGGCTATAACAATAAACGTTACCATTACAACCGCCCATATCGTTACCCACAATTTCGCCGAGGTCAATTTATTGTGCTTTTTTACGTCGTCTGCGCTTACTTTATCTTGGTCGTTTAAGTCTTTCATTCGCTCTCTCCTTTTTCTGTTTGTTCATTTCTTTCTGTGCTTTCTTCTGCCGATTTTTCAGAAGAAAAATTGAAGAGCGAATTTTCGGCTTCTTTCTCTTTCTTTTCCTCTTCCAATCGTGCCATTTCCATTTCTACATCTTGCACAATCGGATTGAACTCCATAACCGTCTTTTGCGATACACCTGTATTCATAAGTTGCACTGTATCGGCTATCTGTGAACTCTGATTTATCATCATTGAGCGGTCAAGTTTCACAAGCACCTTGTAACTTTGCGCAATATCAAAACTGCCGCGCCCTGTAAGCTCCCACCACTTATCAAAAAAGTATTTCAGATTGTCGATAAAGTTCTGAAAATGCCGTTCTAAGCCGTCTGTGTATGTGTCCAAATCTTGATACAATGAACGAATTGTAAGCTGATTAGGATTACCGCCAAATCGCGCGTCTTCAAAATCCACCCCATAGCCGAATTTGAAAATATCGTGCCTTAATGCCTGTAAAGCAGATAAATGAGATGTTAAATTAGTTTGCGCACTGACAAAATGCACATCACCGTCAGGACTTACAGACGCAAGCCTTGTCATACGGATAAGTTCACGAGTTTCTATAATTGTATTAAGCTCGCTGCTCATATCCTTAATTACAAGCAACGGGTCAAGGTCATCTATTATTCCGTCAATACCACGACTAAAAACCATATTGTAACTGTCGATAAACTCTTTTATAAAAAAAAGTAATGGCTTTTCGTCGTCAGTTCCTTTTAGGCAAATAAAAGGAATTTTCCCCCAATTTTCACCATCTGTAAAATGCGAAAAGAAAAAATCGCCGTTTTCGTTTTTCAATTCTTTTTCAAGGTTGTATCCGTTAGAAACATTAAAGAGCTTCCGCTGAGAAGGTGTCCAATACTCTGCATACTCTATTGTGTCTGGAGAAAATGAGTTGTATTGCAGTTGTACAAAATTATAAACAAGCCTTGTTAATTCTGTATGTTGCCTATCTTTCCATTCAGGATAGACAAGCTCACTAGGCATATCCTTTATTTTTAATTCGCCGTTTTCGTCTATCCACGCATAACACCAAGCAATACCATTGTTCACGGCTTGCCCTGCTAACGTATACGCTTTCTTAAACAGTTGCTTATCACAAAACTGTTTCCACGCCGCACCGTATTCGTCTTTTGTTAAATCGACTTCAGCTTCTTTTTCGTTCGACAACCTCAACACAAATGTTTTTGCAAATCCGTAATCTTGCTTTTGCTGTACTAATGTACGAAGAAAATTAGCGTTTAACTTTGCATTATTTGCCGCAGGGTTTTCGATTGCTTTCTTATTTTTGTCATAATAAACACGGCTTTTTTTATCAATATCTGCCTTACATTTGAAATAATCTTTTGCAATGATAATATCACGCCTTTGTTTAGATAGTTTATGCTTGTCAACAATAATTTGTGCTATTATCTCATCTGTCAAGGAAGGATTAAAAAATATGCTTTCGGTCTGCCGAATTATAGGTTCGTCCATAATCATCTCCTATAAAAACAGACCTTAAAGGTTCTTATATTATTATAGCATATAAAACTTTATAAATCTACCTTAGCAATATAAAAGAAATAATTTACAAAATTATTATATTTTCTCTTGATTTTTTCTCTTTAAAAAGATTTTCCTGCAAAGCCACCTGCAAAGAATCTTTATTTTGGACATATTCCGAAAGTGTCCTAGTCGCAAAATATTTTACAACCTTGCGGTAAGTTGTATATGCTTGAACTGGCTTAAAAATAGTCGCCCCATATTTTTTTTGGCAGACAGAATCTTGCAAAGTAAAATCTGCATTTGGATTTTGATGCAAATAATCCTTTGCCTTCTGAAAAATCTGCTCCTTACGAGAAAAGCCTTTAAGACATTCATTATTCGTTTTCTGAAGATAAATTGCAGTTAGCCCTATAATTCTTTCCAAAGCAGCCATAATCTCCTGCATTGTGTCTGGGGCTAGGGGGTCTGTTTCTATGTGCTGAACTTTTACAAGACGTTTGTCTCGCCTTAAAAATTTGTTCTTATTTCTTGTGATTGCGAACATATCATACATAAACCACCAGGCAGGAATTATGCTCACACTCATATCTCCATTATTTCCAGGACTTACCAAAGCAAATGGATATGGAATATCTAGTTCAAACTGATAACTTCCCTTAGAAACAAGAACAAATGAAGCAAAACGGGAATTGTGCTTAAAATCGCTACAAAGACCTGGCCAAAAGCCACGCTTTGCAAAAATCTCTCCGTCTGGGCTACGACTGTTATGATTACTACCGATAGTTGCACCAGCTGCAATATTACTCTGTCCCATTACAGTGGTTGCAATTAAAAATGAAGAGTTATGATGCTGTTCATGAAAAGGAAAAATTAAGTTGTTCAAAATTTCACAACAGGAAACAGTTGAATTATCACCCAATACGGAATTTAATAATCTTGCCCCATACTTTACCTGACAGTTCCTCCCAATTACAAAACGAACTGCTATTGCCTGATAAAAAACCTTGCTTCCATAGCCCAAAATTCCGTTTACCATCTCAACTCCTTCACCAATTTGAGACGGCTCTTTTTCTGAAGAAAGAATTGTTATATTTTTTAATTTAAAAGCACCTTTTATATAGGCAGAATCACAGATTTTAGCATCTTTTATGATGGAAGAATTCTTCACCACAACATCATTTCCAATAAAGCCGATAGTGTCTTGTTTTTTTGAGAAATTATTTTCTGTAATAGAAATAAAACGTTCCAATAAAGTGCTGTCGCTCCTGTAATGAGACCACAGATATGCGTCCGCTGTAATCATAGTTTCAAAAGGGAGAACCGCACGTCCGTCATTTTCATTTGCAACTCCAATCCAAATGCGGTTTTCCTCAGGTTCATTTTCCTTGAGAACGCCATTGCCGAATTTTGAATGTTTAGTACAGGAAATTTCAGAAATATCAGAAAGAATCACTCTGTCCCCTATTTTGTAATTTTCAAAATAGCCTACATTGCGAATTACACAGTCGTCACCAATAATTACATTGCGAATTTGCGAACGAAGGATTCCAGCAGTTAAAAGTAAATCATTGTAATGCAGGCGGATGGAACGTAATTTGCCGATTACAATAAAGCCAGAAAAAAAATTCAGTTTAATTAAAGACGGGTCAAAATCTCCAGCGGCCTTTTCAACGTAAATATTGCTCCAGGTTTCATCTTCATTAAAGTTTTGATTTTTGCGCAAAATCTCAATTTCACTCTCGCTGAGTCTTCTTTTTCCCACGATTAATTCTTTTGGAATTTCTATATTATTATTTTCAATATTTTCAATTTTTACCATACTTTTACTTTAACCTATTATCATCTTTAATTCTAGGGTGATTATCTTTTGTATAGTTTCCATTTGTGTGATTGACATTTGTGTGATTGTCATTTGCAAACAATTCTCTGCTAGTATATAATAAACCAATGGCTTTAAAAAAAAGTATTTTCCTGTTTACATTTTTTTTTCTCTGCCTGCAAGCATTTAGCCAGCAGAAAAGAATCGTAAGCCAATATACTCTGGAAAATGGACTTGAAGTTTACCTTTTAGAAGATTCTTCGGATGCCCTTGTTCACATAAACTTTAATTGCAAAGCAGGTTTTTCCTATCACAATCAGGATGACGCTGGATTTTTCACTCTCTATTCAAGACTCATAAACGCAATTTTTTCGCAAGGGGAATTTTCAGAAGTTTCGTGTAATGCAGACTTCACTAGTTACAAAATAGAAACTGCATATTCACAAACAGAAAATATTTTAGAAAGTTTAAGCAGAGTTTTTTTTTCACCTCAAATCTCAGATGAACTTCTTTCCACAGAACTTACAAAGTTTCAAAACGAAATTTCTGCAAATGCAAGAGAAATGTCCACATTCATAAATGCTTCAATAGACTCAAAGGTTTTTGCATCTGCACCTTGGAAAAACGACTCTGGAATCTACCCACCTCTTTTCAAAAGAACTACAGAGCAAGAAGCAAGAAACAAAATCAAATATATAAGCGAAAATTTTTACACCCCCCAAAATTCTGCAATTTTCATCTATGGAAATATCAACAGCCAAAAACTTCTTACAATTTTAAAATATACTTTTGGAAGATATTACAGCACTGCAAGTCTTCCAAAAAATCAGACAAGTGCCCTTGTCAATTCCCAAAGAAGATATGTTCTTCACGATTCAGAAATTTCTCCAGACCTCACACAAGTTGTCATTCAATACACAATGCTTTCTATGGAAGAATGTGACTTACTTGCCGATGTTCTAAATAATGATTACTCAACTTTTAAACAAGAACTTCTCAAATCTTCAGAGTTGAACATTCCTGGCTCTGAGTACATAAACGTTGCCTCGGTTTCTAAAGGAGGCTCTTCAAGACTGATAATACAAGCATTAATTCAAAAACCAGAAAAAAGAAATACAATACCAGAAGATTTTGGTATAAAACCAGAATATGAAGGAATTGCATATGATTTAATAGTTGATGGAAAAGTTATGAAAGAAAACTTAAAGAAACTTGATAAAGATTATAATTGGTTAGAGAAAAAAATTTCTGAATGTGGGGTAAAACCAGAAGAAATATTACTTGCAACCGTTTTTGGTGGCGCTTTATTAGGAGCAGGAGTTGGGACAATTATTTATTCTGGTGGTTGTGTAGATGGTACTGAATCAGTAGCGATTGTTATAAGTAAGAAAACAAATTTAAGTGTAGGACAGATTATTTTAATCTTTAACTTGTTTATTTATGGGACAGCGGGGTTTATTTTTGGATTTGATCGTGCTATGTATTCATTACTTACTTATTTCATAACATATAAAGTAATAGATATAGTAAGTGAAGGTTTAGATCAAGCTAAAGCAGCAATGATTATTACCGATAAAGGAACAGATTTATCAAAACGTATTTATAAGAAATTAGGACGTACAACAACAAGTATTAAAGGTACAGGTTTAATTAGTGGTGAAAAAGAAGTTCTATATTGTGTTTTAACGAGAGGTGAGGTCTTCGAACTTAAAAAGATTGTTGAAGATATTGATGAAAGTGCGTTTGTCTCAATTCTCGAAGTTTCGGATATTATTGGTAACCACATAAAAAGTCGTAAAAAAGTAGAATAATTCTACTTTTTTTGTTATAATAATTGGACAAAATGAAATGGAGGAGTATTATGGAAAAAGAAAGATTACGTAGTTATTTCGATGAATCAATGGTTTATGATGGAATTATGGATCCTACCGGAAATAATATATCACCCCACTTTTTG
>CALBGU010000275.1 GCA_937893155.1 uncultured Treponema sp.
CCAAGCTCGATTCGCTTTCGTTCCAAACTGCGTTTTTTTAAGAAAACAAAACTATCCTGCACAGCCTTTGCCGCGTTTTTAGAGAACTCGCCCGTACTTGTCATTTCAACAATAGGACGCTGTAACTCTTTATCACATCTAGAAATAATGTTTTCTAACGAAAGATTTTTATTATTGCAGCACTCTTTAAGCACAATGAACAAATTCCTTGCAGAAGAATCCTCAAAATCATCTGCCGTCAACTGTTCTATTATGTCAGCGGCGCTCGAAATATCAGAGATAATTGCAAAAAGTGCACGTAGTTCTTGACCAATTTTTAGCTGATTTTGGTCAGCAGACTCTACCCTTTCCTGTCTCTGATTTTCTAACTCCATTCTCTGATTTGACTTCCTGTTGATAAAATCCCGTTTTGCAGCCTCGGGATTGAGATTGAAAACCCTGCATAACTGCTCCATACTAGCAGATTTCTGCACACTCGATTGCAATACATCGATGTAATTAAAAAATTCAGCCGCCGCGTGTGCCTTTCCATCAGGGGTATCTTTGGGATACTTTTTCAGCAATTTTTCCAAAAGATAATCACTATCTATAATAGCACTGTTTACATCAGATGTCAACGTATCTACCCCATAATTCAGCATAATTTCCGCAGAATCTTTGCCTTGCTTGAGTTGAATTATTTTGACTTCCAAATCTTCGTGTCGGCACATTAAAATAGCACGCTCTGTGGCTTTTTGCCCCGCCTCATCAGAATCAAAAGACAGCAAAACGGTGTTTGCAAATCGCTTTACAAGCCGCACCTGCTCTTCTGTCAATGCCGTTCCAAGCGGTGCAACTGCATTTGTAAAACCGCACTGATGATATGCGATTGCGTCCATATAGCCTTCGCAAAAAATCACCTGCTTTGTTTGCTGAATATGCTGCTTTGCCATATCAAATGCAAAAAGGATTTCGCCCTTTTTATACCACGGCAATTCAGGGGAATTGATGTATTTTCTATCGGTGCCATCATTTTTGGGATGCAAAAGCCGTCCGCCAAACGCAACAACACGCCCTCTTCTATCACGAATCGGAAACATAAAACGGTCTGTATAAACAGAATATTCAGGATATTTTTTACTAAACAGCCCCGAATCGCTCAAAAATTCATCGCTAAATCCTTGTTTTTTCAAAAACCGATGCAGCCATTTTCCGTCAGATGGACTCCAACCTAAATTAAATTTTTGGATTGTTTCAAGCGTCAATCCACGGTCAAGGATATATTTGAGCGCAAATTTTCCTCCTTCCCGATTCAAGAGCCAATAATTGAATGCACTCGCAACCCGCGTGTAAAGCTCAATATACTGTTCTCTGCGCTCATAGCCAGAATCCACAACAGGAGAACTGCCGTCTTCGTAAGAGATTTCAACATTTGCACGCCGCGCAAGTTCTTGCAATGCTTCCACATACGAAAACTTATTGTACTCAATCATAAACGTTATGGCATTTCCGCCTGCGTGGCAACCAAAACAATAGTAGATTTTTTTATCTTCCGAAACCTTAAACGACGGCGTTTTTTCTTGATGAAACGGACAGCACCCCCACCAATCATTGCCGCGCTGAGTCAAATTGCAATACTCGCCTATTAGCGACACAATATCAGTGCGAGACACAATTTCGTCCACACAGGATTTTGAAATTCTGCTCGCCATCTATTTATTCGCCGCCTTTTTTGTATACGAAATATTGACTTTTGCGTGCTCATCAAACGTTTCGCTAAACGTATGCCGCCCCGCATTTTCATCTGTAAGCCGAAAATAAAAATAATGAGTTGACGCAGGCTCAGCCGCCGCTTTCAATGCAACAAAGCCCGGATTTGAAATTGGCGATGGAGGCAAGCCCTTTACCCGATAGGTGTTATACGGACTTTCACGCCATAAATCTTTATACAAAATCACATCAGGATGCGGCAGCCCCTCAATTTCAGTAATAATATATTCCACAGTTGCACAGGATTGCAGGCGAATATTTTTTTCAATGCGATTCAAAAAAACACTCGCAATCAACGGTGCCTCGTCCGCAACGCGATATTCTCGCTCCACAATCGAAGCCAAAATCACTTTTTTGTACAATTCATTTCTGCTAATGCCGCTAAATCCTGCAATTTTTGCAATGTGCGCAAAAAAATTATCGACCATCATTCTCACGACATTTTCTCCGCTCATATTTGCAACAAAAAAGTACGTATCTGGAAAAAGAAATCCATCAAGCGATTCGACCTCCGAATCAGAAAAACCGTAATCAGCAATAATTTCTTTATTTTTTACACTTTGAACAAAATCATCAGAACCACAAATTCCATGGCTCTCAATAGTCGTCGCAATTTTTGACAACGTTAGTCCTTCTGGGATAACAACCGCAATATCGGCTTGGTGTCCCGTTTGCAGGATTGCCATAATTTCTTCCATTGTCATTGAATTTTTCAAATTATAACTTCCGCTTTTGAGCGAAAAATCTTTTTTTCCGCCCAAAAATTTGTGAGAAGCCTTCAAATAGCAGACGGCAAGATAAAAAATCTGCGAATCTTTTATCAATTTTTGATTTTCAAGTTCAGCCGCAATTTCTCGAACAGATGTTCCCAGCGGAACTTCAAGTCGAACAGAAATTTCATTTTCCGAGATTGCGGCACTTTTCATCTGCGCTTTCAGATAAAACAAAAATGAAAATCCAAAAATCAAAATAATCAGAAAAAAAACAGCGATAATCCCCAAAAAAACTTTTTTCGTCATACCAAACCTTATATAAAAATATCGCGTACAGAAAACATTTTGTCAAGTTTTTACGACATAAAGAAATTAAAAAGCAAAAAAAAAAACGGAATTGAACAACTCAATTCCGTTAAACTGGGGAGTGTAGGATTCGAACCTACGAAGCACTAGGCAGCAGATTTACAGTCTGTCCCCTTTGAC
>CALBGU010000276.1 GCA_937893155.1 uncultured Treponema sp.
TTTTTTTGGTCGCCTCTAGGCTTTCCTGAAAAAATGCGTCCTCGGCAGAAAAAAGTGCGTCCAACGTTTCCTGCATTCCGGGCAGAGCGGCAATATGCTGTTGCATTTGAGTATCTTCAAAGCGCATTTTTAGCACATGCAATTCGCTTGATTCCTGCTGCTGATTTTGATACGCAATTTTTGAACCCGCAGTTTCCACAATCGAAAGCAACGCCTTTCCGTGCTCTGCAATTTCACTGAGCGCGTTTGCCGCATATCCCTGCACGACTTGCCGTGTTTTTCTCCATAGTTCATCGCGTTTTTTGTCCGCGTCAGAAAGATTTACAACGAATTTATCTTTAAAAATCTCATCGTTCATTTTTTTGTATAAGTCAGACAATTCCGAAAAGAAATTTCGCAGAGATTCATCTTGTAAAACATCGTCCATACTCTCGAAAATGTCGCACAACTCGTGGGAAAGAGCCAGCAATTCCATGTTTTTCAAGTTAAACAGCACAGTTTCGTTGTTCATACACACAATTCTCCTTCATTCTTATGCAAAATTATATCACAGAAATTTTTTTTGTCAATTTTCTCTGAAAAAGAAATAAAAAAATATTTTTTTATCAAAATGTAACGAAAAATACATAATAAAATATTTTTTTATACATTTGCATTGAAAACTACTTAAAAATATATTTTATATCCTATTTGCAATGAAAATCAATAGAAAAATAATTTTGGTGATAAATGTGCATACGATTTAGCAAAAGACAACAGTGAAAATGAGAAAAAATGCGCCGACCGCCGAAAAATCCAAAGATTGTTTCTTATTATTCATTTATTTTTTGCGATTTCACCTCTACAATACACATAATACTGCATAATTTTGTTATTGAGGGCGTTTGCGGCTCATTTTTACGGTCGGCTAAGCCCGCGGGAGAATTACGATGAAAGCATTTATGGACGAGAACTTTTTGCTCGACACAAAAACTGCACAAGAATTGTTTCAGGCGTGCAAAGATGAGCCGCTTTGGGATTATCACTGCCACTTGCCGCCAGAGCAGATTGCAAACAACAAGAAGTTCGCCGACCTTACGGAGATTTGGCTCGGCGGCGACCACTACAAATGGCGACAGATGCGCACTTACGGCATCACCGAAGATTACATCACGGGCGACAAGCCAAGTTACGACAAGTTTTTGAAGTGGGCAGAAACGATTGAGCACCTCATCGGCAATCCGCTTTATCACTGGACGCACCTTGAGCTTCAGCGATATTTCGGCATTTACGAGCCGTTGACCGTCAAGAGCGCGCCTGCCATTTGGGAAAAGGCGAACGCAATGCTTGCGAGCGATGATTTGAGCGTTAAAGGCATTTTCAAGAAGTTCCACGTTTACGCTGTTGGCACGACCGACGACCCGATTGACGACCTTGCAAATCACAAAGCGATTGCAGAAGGCACGGCGAAAATCGGCAAGATTGACACCAAGGTGCGCCCGTCTTACCGTCCTGACAAGGCAATAAATATCACTGCCCCGACGTTCAAGAGCTATATCGAAAAGCTCGCATCTGTTTCGGGCATCGACATCAAGACAAGCGACGACGTGATTGCGGCATTGGAAAAGCGACTTGATTACTTCATTGCGAACGGCTGCCGTGCGAGCGACCACGCGCTTGAATATCCGCCGTGCAGAGTTGCATCAGACGCGGAAATTGACGCGATTTTGACAAAGGCTCTTTCTGGAGAAACAGTGAGCGAAACAGAAGCGGAGGCGTATCGCACAAAGATTCTCGTTGCACTCGGTCGTGCGTACGAAAAGCGCGGAATCGTGCAGCAGTGGCACATGAACGCGATTCGCGACAACAACAAGGCGATGTTTGCAAAACTCGGTCCAGACACGGGATTTGACGGCAGCCACGATTATCCGATGGCGAAGAACCTTGCGGGCTTGCTTTCGCTCATCGAAGAGGCGGGCGGCACTCCAAAGACGATTTTGTACACGCTCAATCCGAAGGATTATTATTCAATCGCGACAATTATGGGTTGTTTCCAAGGCGGCGGCATTAAGGGCAAGATTCAGCTCGGCTCTGGCTGGTGGTTCTGCGACCACAAGGACGGAATGGAGCAGCAGATTAAGGTTTTGGGCAATCTGGGAATGATTCCTGCGTTCGTGGGAATGTTGACCGACAGCCGCTCTTTCTTGAGCTATTCACGCCACGAGTATTTCCGCCGCATTCTCTGCAACATCATCGGCACTTGGGTGGAGAACGGCGAATATCCGCACGATATGGAGCTGTTGACGAAAATCGTAAAGGATATTTCTTTCGGTAACGCCCTCTCTTACTTCGGCGCATAGCAGGCATAGCCTGTTTTGTAAAGCATAGCCTGATTCTCAACAAGGGACTTAAGTCCCTTGCTATAAGAAAACAAAAGACGCTCCCCGTATTTTGCACGGGCAGCGTCTTTTTTTGTGGAAATATTGCTATTCTTCAAATGATTCGCGGGTGAGGGGGACTCCGATGAAAACGCCTTCGCTGCCGAGATATTCGCGTTTTTCGCCGTTTATCAAAATCTGTACGCTGTTGACGGTCGGGAATGCTGTTGCGGTGTAAACGATTTGCATAAGCTGAAGCAACGTGCCTTGAAAACCGAAATTGTTGAACTCAAAGGCATCGTTAAAATCCAGTATTGCCACGCCGTCCTGTACGGTTGCGCCCAAAAGTTCGGTGCCTTCGGGAATCAGCGATTGGCAGCCCGCCGCCGCTTCGCTTTCGGTTGTGCCGGCAATAACGGCGTTCAGTGCCGCCATCATCGGTGAATCAGATTTGGGAATTGCCCGCTCCACGATGGCAAGCGTTCCTTCGCTGTCGTTTGCGGTGGCGACAAAGCACAGCGACGCATTCACCAACTCGGTGTTGTCGGCGCTGTTCGCGGGGATTTCTTCGGAAGATTCCGCAGTTTCAGCGATTTCGTTTTCGGTTGCACTCGGAAAAAGCGCGGTGTCTTTGGTGGACGCGATAACGGGCGCAGGCGGCGTTTGGGCTTCGATGGGTGGATTTTTGTTGAAAACGCGTGCGTCTTCAAGATTTTGTTTCACTTCGTCTTTTTTGGCAATAAAAAGCGCGACCAAAAGGGTCATCGCCAAAAGCCACAGCACAAATGCAAATGCAGTCCGTCGTTTTTTGAGAAATGCAAACTTTTTTTCGTTTTCCATAGCTCTTAGTATACGCTATATCGTTTTTTTTGTGAATGACTTTTCATCTGCCATTGCGCGAATCGCTGTATTTCATTCCTGCCCGTCTCCCCAAGAGCTGAAGAACGGGCATTTTTGGCGTTGCTTAAACTAAAGTGCTAAAATTAAAACACTCTGCCGTCGCCATTACACCTAGAGCATTTTCCTGAACCATCATAAAAGCAACTTGTACATTTTCCTCTAGTGCAATGGCTACAACTGCCTTGAGGCTTTCCATGAAGTGTTCGATACCCTGTTCCATTGCAATACTTGCAACGACCTGAGCCATTGCATGCTTGGCATTTTCCAGAACCTTTGCAAGACGGGCAAGTTTTTGTTCCTCCACTTACAAAATGCACGTGAGAATCTTCTGCTTCGTGTGCAGCAGTTTCAAAAGTCTGTGCAACCGATTCACTCTCGTGATTTTCCGCAGTCCAATTTACTTGGACTGTCGCAAAAACCATCGAAATCGAAGCAAATGCTAAAAGAACTAACAAAAATTTCTTCGCCATAAACATCTCCTTGCTAGATTTCTGGCACTGCAAAGATATAATGTCGAAATGACATCTCATTCTTAAATACAATGATAACACGCAATATCATTCACGTCAAGCAAAAAAGAATGAAATCTCATTATTATACTCTGTATGAGGAAGACGTTTAAGGACAATTTGCGGGACGAACTCGATTACCAAAATATGACGGTGAAAGAATTGTCCTTAAAAACAGGCGTGCCAAAACCGACGCTGAGCTGCTATTTGAGCGCACGCAACACAATGCCGCCTGCCGACATCGCGGTGAAAATTGCGCAGGCTCTCGGCGTGTCGGTGGAATATCTGGTTACGGGGAACGACGCAAAACATAGCACAGGCGACAATGCGTGTCTGCATTTCCTCATCGAAGACCTCAAAACGCTCGGCGGCACGGAATTAAACATCGTCTCTCAAATGGTTCACGCGATTGCAAAGCCTTAGGATTTTCCCGATAATCAAAATATGAC
>CALBGU010000277.1 GCA_937893155.1 uncultured Treponema sp.
GAGCAAATTGCAGAAATTGAAGTCGGCTTTTTGTTAAACGAAAACGGAAAACTGATTTTAGGGATAAAAGCTCCGCCTCTTTTTCAGCGTGCAATTTCAAATCTCTTGGATTATTGGAATTAAGAGTGCCCATTTCCATTTTGAAGCGGGGGGCTTTTTGAAAAACAGGCTGTGTCTGCGCGAAAAAAAGTCTACTATACACTTTCTCTGAAAAAAGATATACTGCACATAACTTGATTTTTTTTATTTCGCAATCTGACTTCTATATATATGGGTTATCCAATGGATTTTACTGAATTTGCATTGCACGAAGAGCTGCTCAAGGGTATTCAGGCGGCTGGCTATGTAACGTGCACGCCTGTGCAGGAACAGGTGCTTAACGCCTCTCAGCAAGGCGCGGATTTGTATGTGCAGTCTCAGACTGGCACGGGAAAAACGGCGGCGTATCTTGTTTCTATCATTCAAGAAATGCTCTCAAAATCAGAAAACGGCGCAAAGGCTTTAATTCTTGTCCCGACTCGCGAACTCGCCGTTCAGGTGGAAGAGGAGGCGAAAACGCTTCTTTCTGGCTCAAAACTCTTTGCGCGCTCTTTTTACGGCGGTGTGGGCTACGACAAGCAGGTGAGTGCGCTCAAAAAGGGTGTGGATATCATCATCGGCACGCCGGGGCGCGTCATTGACTTAGAGCAGGGCGGGCAGATGGATTTGAGCGGCGTGGCGTATCTCGTCATCGACGAAGCCGACCGTATGTTTGATATGGGCTTCTATCCCGATTTGCGCACGCTCCTCAAGGTCTTGCCGCAATCGGAAAAACGGCAGACGATGCTCTTTTCGGCAACGCTCAATTCATACGTCAAGAACTTGGCGTGGGAGTACACGCGCGATGCAAAGGAAATCACGATTGAGGCGGAGAATATCACGGTTGAAGACATCGACCAAGAGCTGCTCCACGTTTCAAGCGACGAGAAAAATCGATTGCTCATCGGTTTGCTGAACAGCGAAAAGCCTAGTAGCGTGATGATTTTCTGCAACACAAAGAAGATGTGCGAAGTGCTGTCGAAGCGGCTTGAAATCAACGGCATAAAGAGCGAGTTCATCATCGGCGATTTGCCGCAGAAAAAGCGTTTGGCGGTGCTGAACGACTTTAAGGCGGGAAAGGTCAATGTGCTGGTGGCGACAGATGTGGCGGCGCGCGGTATCGACGTGAACGATTTGGCGATGGTCATCAATTACGATTTGCCGAACGAGGCGGAGAATTACGTTCATCGCATTGGGCGCACGGCGAGAGCGGGAAAGACGGGCAAGGCGTACACGTTCTGCAGCGAGCAAGATGTGTATTCGCTTCCTGCAATCGAGCGATATATTGAGAAATCCATTCCGTCGCGCGTTGCCGATGAGTCGATGTATGCGGAAGACAAGAGCCGCGACGTGTATATTCGAGTGCAGAATTGGCGCGAGGATTACGACGACAAGAGCGATTTCGGCTCTCGTCGCGCAGAGGAAAAGCGGGGGCGCAGAGGCGGCAGAAGAAGACGCGGCGAGCGTGCGCTTGATATGGAGCGAGTGCGAAAGACGGCGGCAAGCGTGTCGCAGGCGGCTGGTGCATTCGCTACGACAGGCGAGATGGCAGGCGATGGTTCGCAAGGCGCGAAGAAGAAGCGCGGGGCGGGCAGATACAGCGAGCGCAACAGGGCAAAGGCAAGCGAGTACAAGCGCGACCGCCGCGTGAAAAGCGTTGAGCGCAATCCTGAGGAAGAAGCGAAGATGGCGCAGATGTCGTTTGACGAGCGAATGAAGTTCTACAAAGAAAAATATGGCACAGCCATTTCTGAACCGTCAAAGCAGCCGCAGGCTGTTTCTCAATCAAAGGCTGCTTCTCAAAAAAAGTCGAAAGGTCAAAAGCAAAATACAGTTACAAAACAGGCTGTGCCTGCTGCTTCTCAAAAACAGAATAAGAGTGTTGGTGAAAAAGCCACTGGTGGTGGCGGATTGAAGAGCAGAAGTTTGTTCAGCCGCATAAAAGCGTTTTTTGGAAAATAATTTTTGTATACGGATTGTCCGTACGCATAGCTACGGAGTGTTCTACCGCATGGGTACGGAGTGTTCTACCGTATAGGGTAGAAGTGTTCTACCGCATAGGGTAGAAGTGTTCTACCGCATAGGGTAGAGGATATTTACTGGGGAAAAAGAATGATTACGGTTAGCGATGTTAGTTTGAAGTTTGGCGAAAAGCCTTTGTTTAAAGATGTTAATTTGAAGTTTACGCCCGGCAACTGCTACGGCATTATCGGCGCGAACGGGGCGGGAAAGTCTACGTTCCTCAAGGTCTTGAACGGCGAGATTGAGCACGATTCGGGCGAGATTAGCATTTCGACGGGCGAGCGTATGGCGACCCTCGTGCAGAACCACTTTGCCTTTGATGATTATTCGGTGATGGAAACGGTGAAAATGGGTTTCCCGAAGCTCTATGAGCTGGAAAAGGCAAAAGACGCGATTTATGAAAAGCCTGATTTTAGCGAAGAGGACGGCATAAAGGCGAGCGAAATGGAGGCGGAGTTCGGCGAGCTTGGCGGATATGAGGCGGAGAACGACATTGAGCAGATGCTTTCGGGCTTAGGTCTTGAGGAAGAGTATCACGGCAAGATGATGAGAGAGCTTGACGAAAGCCAGAAAGTCCGCGTGCTTTTGGCGCAGGCGCTTTTCGGAAAGCCTGATATTTTGCTCCTCGATGAGCCGACGAACGGTCTTGACCTCGAAGCGATAACGTGGCTTGAAGAGTTCTTGATGGAGTTTGAAAACACGGTTATCGTCGTCAGCCACGACCGCCACTTTTTGAACACGGTTTGCACTTACATTTGCGATATTGATTTCGGCAAAATCACGCAGTACGCGGGCAACTACGATTTCTGGTATCAGATGAGCCAGATTATGCAGCGGCAGGCAAAAGACCAAGCCAAAGCGCGCGAAGAGAAAATGGCTGACCTCAAGCAATTCATTCAGCGATTCGCTTCTAACGCCGCGAAATCACGACAGGCAACGAGCCGCAAGAAAGTGCTTGAAAAATTGGAGCTTGAGGAGCTTCCTGTTACGAGCAGAAAGTTCCCGTATGTCAATTTCAAGGCAGACCGCGCAATCGGCAATTTCGTGCTTGACGCGAAGGGATTGGATTACACCGACCGCGACTGCGTGCATTTGCTCAAGAAACTCGACCTCACGATTCACCCGGGCGAAAAGGTCGCGTTCGTCGGTATGGAGCACAACGCAATCAGCGCGTTCTTCAGCATTGTCGCCGATGAGCTAAAAGCCGACGCAGGCGAATACAACTGGGGGCAGACGACGAGCCACACTTATCTTCCGCGCGATACGACGAGCTATTTTGACAACGATTTGAACATCACAGAATGGCTCAAGCAGTATTCAAAGGAGCAGGACGATGCGTATGTGCGCGGCTTCCTCGGACGAATGTTGTTTTCTGGCGACGAGAGTTTGAAGAAGGTCAAGGTGCTTTCGGGAGGCGAAAAGGTGCGCTGTATGCTCTCGAAGCTGATGCTTTCGGGCGCGAACGTCATCATTATGGACGACCCGACGAACCACCTCGACCTTGAGTCTATCACGAGCTTGAATGACGGACTGGTGCAGTTCCCCGGCGTTGTGCTGTTCTCAAGCCACGACCACGAGTTCATTTCGTCGATTGCGAACCGCATTATTGAGTTCACTCCGAACGGCGTTATTGACCGAATGATGAACTTTGATGATTATCTTGCAGACAAGCAGGTGAAAGAGCTGCGCGCCGAGTATTACGAAGGCACTGGCATCAAAGTGAAGTTCTGACCTCACCCCTAACCCCTCTCCTTGTAGGCGAGGGGATTTTTTTGTGCAAATTACATTGAGGAAAAAATAGTTGTTTAAAGGTCGGCGCACTGTTGCGGCGGCGAAAAAATTCTTGTTTAAGGGCTGCTGCAAATTACATTGAGGAAAAAATAGTTGTTTAAAGGTCGGCGCATTGTTGCGGCAAGGAAAAAATTCTTGTTTAAAGGCTGCTGCAAAAATTGGCGTGTCAAGACGGCATAGAAATTACTTGCGGAATCGGGTATGATACAAGAGTGATTTTGCAAGGAGCGAAAATGGAAAATAATGCACAATATATCAAGATGACTCAAACGCCTGTGTCGCGCTTGATTGCGTCGCTCACGGTGCCGACGGTCATCAGTATGCTTGTTACGAATATTTACAATATGGTCGATACCGCGTTTGTCGGCAAGCTCGGCACAAGCGCGTCGGGCGCGGTCGGAATCGTGTTTGGCTTTATGACGATTTTGATGGCGTTCGGCTTTTTGTTCGGGCAGGGCAGCGGAAACTATGTGGGGCGTATGCTCGGCAGGCAAGACCGCGCCGCCGCCTCGCGCTATGCGTCTACGGGATTTTTTCTGTCGTTTTCGTTCGGTCTGCTTATCGAAATCTTAGGTTTTGTCTTTTTGCGCCGTCTGATTTACGCGCTCGGTTCGACCGACACGATTTTCCCCTATGCCGCGTCGTATATCCGCTGGATTTTAATCGCCGCTCCGTTCACGGTGTCGAGTTTCACGCTGAACAACATTCTGCGCTACGAGGGAAAAGCGTCGTTTTCGATGATTGGGCTGGTGGCGGGCAGTTTGCTCAACATCGCGGGCGACCCGCTTTTTATGTTCGTCTTTCATCTCGGCGTGTCTGGCGCGGGGTTGTCAACGGCACTTTCGCAAATCGTGAGTTTTTGCATTTTGCTTTCGGCGTTTTTCCGCGGCAAAACACAAAGCACGCTGTCTACCAAGTCCGTAACGCTGAAAAAATCGCTTTTGAGCGACATCGTTTTGACGGGATTGCCGAGTTTGTTGCGAAACGCCCTCGGCTGTATTTCGACGATGCTTTTGAACTCGCTTGCAGGACAGTACGGAGATGCGGCGGTGGCAGGAATGAGCATTGCAAGCCGTGTCGCGATGTTCTGTTTGTCGATTGCAATCGGGATTGGGCAGGGATTTCAGCCCGTGTCGAGTTTTAATTACGGGGCGGGAAAGATGGAGCGCGTGAAAAAGGCGTATTTTTTTACGATGGCGTTTGCGACGGTGTGCCTTGGCTTTCTTTGCACGCTGTGTCTGTGTTTCAATGCTTCGATAATCCGCGTTTTTCGCGATGACCCCGCTGTTATTGCGGTTGCGAGCCGTGCGCTTCGCTTGCAGTGCATTGCGCTGTATGTGCAGGGCGTGTGCGTTATCACCGAGTTTTTAATGCAGACGACGGGACAAAAATTGTTGTCGAGCCTTCATTCTTCGTTTCGTGCAGGCATTATTTTTATTCCCTGCCTTGCGCTCCTTGCGTATTTTCGCGGACTGAGCGGCATTGAAGAGGCGCAGCCGCTTGCGTATGTGCTCACCTCAATCGTCGATATTCCCTTTATTTTTATTGCCCTTCGCCGTATCAGTTTTGCCGCGTGATGAGAAGATTACGGCAGTTTGCGGATTTGCAGATAATCAATCACCATTCCTGTTTGCCCGGGGTGGTGCGGCGAGTTTGCCTGCACGGTGATTAACACCTCGGTATCGGCTTCGAGCGTGAAGGTAACCGGCGTGCGCGTTGTGTTTTCAAAACTGCCAAGAGGCGGCTCTGACGGCGATACGCGGTATGGCTCATTATCCACAAAAATATAGAATGCAGCGTGGTCTGAATCTGTGGCTTTTTCGCGCGCCAAAATCTCGTAACTCCCCGCGGGGCATTGCACAAAGGCTTTTGCAACCGATACGCTGTTATCCAGTTTGCCTGCAAAAGTGCCCGAATATTCGTCATTGCGGATAAAGGAAAAATTCTCGGTGAACATATCTTCTATTTCGATGCGCTGGATTCCGCCCGAAAAAACGATTTTGGGAATCTCGGCGACCCGTTTTCGCTCTGCGGCGGGATTTTCCGTTTTGTCTGTCTTATTTTCGGTTTCGGATTTTTTCTCGGTTTCGGATTTGCTTTGCTCTGTTTTCTCTTCAGATTGCGGTCTATCGCTCTGTGTGGCGGAAACACACGAAAAAAAGAGCAAAAAACTTGCGGCAATTATTGCAGCCGAAAGCATATTTTTTTTAGAAATTGAACGCATAGATACCTCCGTGTCTTTTAGAAATCGTATAGGGAGAAGTTTTTATGAACTGAACAGAGTGCTTTTGCTCCTCATAATTACATTAAAAATGGTGTGATAAAACCGATTATCACGGGAATTGCAATGTTGTCCATATCTTTGAGAGGGATAACCTCGATAATCATTCCACAAAATGCGATGATGAGCGCGGATAATGTGGAGTGCAATGCGAGGTACGAGGCGCAAAAAATGGCAGTAAAGCAGGAAATGCTTCCCGCTACGCTTTTTCCGCCCGTGAAAGGAATGTGGATATTGCCGAATAATCTGCCCATTAAACTTGCGATGCCGTCGCCGAATGCCAGCGCAAAAATGCCGACCGTCGCTGCTTGAATCGGTCTGCATAAAAGCGCGCACAAAATAATTCCCGTGCACAGCGTTACCGGACCTAGCACGAAGCGGTTTTCATCGCGCTTTCGGGCGGCGGCGGCGGTTACGGCTGAAATGACGGGCACGATTTTTCCGTGAATGCGCAATGCTTCTGCGCCTGAATACAGCGCAAGCAAAATGCACAGCGCAATTATCGTTTGCCAGTACCAGTGAGAGAGAAAAAATGGCACAAATGCACTGCAAATATGAATTGATTTTCTGAAAAGTTCCTTGGCAATCGCATTTGAGTATTTTCGCACTCGGATTGATGCCTCGGAACAAGGCATTGTCATTCTTCAAACCCCTTTTCGCCGGTGAGCGTGCGAGAAATTTCGGTGTAAATCTCTGGCTCGAATGCCGCTTTTGATTGCGTCATATATTTTGAATTCTGCATTGCCAGATTTGAGCCGTCCAAACGCACCATTGTCTGCTGATTTCGCGTCAATGCGTCATAGGCGCGCGCCGATACTGACAGATTGGCAATCGCATCTGCATTGAGGCGGCTGTCCCCCGTCTGTCGTGCCAAGCGGTATTCCGTAACACCCAAATTATTTGCCGCTCTCATATACAAATCCACGATGTCGCCTTGGTCTTCGCGCACCTGCGGCAACAAAATATCGTGTTTGCTCCGCTCAAAATCAAGTCGGTCCATCAAGCGGTCGTAATAGCCTTGTGCCGCAAAATTGTCGCCGCGGAGAGACAGCGTATTTCCGAGTGCAAGGAGCAAATGGGTGTCGTCGCTTTGCATTTCTGCCGCGTGAATAAACGACAGCATTGCCGCATCATAATCGCGGTTCATATATTCCACAAAGCCAGATTTGTAGCGGATTGACGCGGTGTCATTGCCGAGCGCAACGGATTGCTTGTAATTGCGCAGAGCACTGTTTATATCGCCCGTGATAAAATAATCCAAATCGCCGCGGTCTGCATACAAAATACCGGTGTTTTGGTCGCCGACAAAGCCGTTGCTGTGATTTTCCTGCTCGTAGAATGTAATGCCGTTCCCGAGAATTTCTTCTGCACGAATATACTCGCGAGTTTTTATGAACTGCTCGCCCAACAAACGATACGAATCAATATATTTGTATGTTTCGCTCTTTTTGCGCTTGTTCATTTCACCGAACAACTTCAGCGCTGAATCCAATTCGTAGCGCGCATTTGCGGTGTTATCGGTGTTCACAAAATAGCGTCCCATATTGTAATGCGCAACAGGTGAATTCGGAGAAAATGCAATCGCTCGTTCCAGCAAATCGCGCACGTCTTCAATCGACTCGCGCAGATACACTTCGTTTGGTTTGAGCGTGCCGTACAGTTTATCGAGCAAATATCCTGAAAGCTCTGTCCAATCCTCGCCTCCAAGCGATTTTTTTCGCGGATAGAACTGATTTTTGCATTGCAGAACTTCATACAGACTGTCGTTTCTGATGTAATAGCGCATCATTCGCGACTGATACAAATCTGGCTTGTTGTACAATTCCTGAAGCCGCGTGTATTGCTCTCTCGCTTCTTCGAGTTTTTCGGGGTCTTTTTCGCTTCCCCATTCAAGATAAATGTCGCCAAGTAAAAGCATTCCGTCGCTGTCGTTTATATGGAAATCAAGCACTTCACGAAGGACTATTCGCTCAGCTTCTGCATAATCCTCGTAATCCTCTAACTCCATTGTGGCGTAATCCAAGCCTGCTTTTTTGTCCTGCTTGAAATAACGCAATGTGCGCTGATACATTTCCGCGGCGCGCCTGTGCTGCTTGTGGTCGCGATATGCTTCGGCATAGCGATAGAACCAGCCTTTTTTTGGACGATACGACACCGCTTGCTTGAATTTTTCCTCCGCCTCGGGATACGCATTTTCCTGCAAAAGCGTGTATCCCTTTTTGTAAAGCGAAGAGGCAATGAGCGGACGAACCACAAAATGCCGCCCGAGCATACCGAGCGTCACCAGCACGATAAGAGCCGCCACGCCCACAATAATTCCCGGAAGAATTTTGTTCTTGAGCAAATATTCTGCGGATTGCTTGTACGCCTCGTATTCTGCCGCGGTGCGTTTTTCAAAGTCGCGCGGAACGCTGATTGTTGTATCAAGCAATTTTTCAAGGAAGCCCGCCAACTGACGTGCCGGAACTTTCTTCAAGACTTTTTCAAGAACCTCAAAAACTGCATCATCATTGAATTGGTCACCGTCAATCATTTTTTCGATTGCAATGCGCACATTCAACGGATATTCAGCAAAATTTTTCTTGAATTGCTCGTATTCGCGGTCGGTAAAAGTGTTCTTGGGGTGCGCGGAATCATCTTCGGCAGGCTTTTTCTTGTTGTCCTGCGCATATTCGCGGTCGGTAAATCCCTCAATATCAAATCCGCCCACATCGTTGTCAAGCTCAAAACCGCCTGCGCTTCCAGTCGGCATAAATTCTTTGCCGAAATCAATATCGTCCGCGCCCGCTTCGCTCATCGCATCAGAAAAATCTTCCATCTGAGGTTCGCTGCTAGAAACGGAATCAAAATCGGCAGAAGATGCATCTTGTGCGTTCGGAGCGCCTGAACTAAAATCGGAATCAGAGGCTTCAAAGCCCGTCATTGAATCAGTGCTGTCGGCGGTGTTAAGGCTGTCGGCGATATTTTCCATATCGAAGCCGCTGCTTAAATCGTCAGAACTTTCCGAAGCTGGATTTTCACCAAAATGGTCGCCAAAATCACCGCCGTCTAATGCGTCTGTGTCAAAATCAACGGCGGAAGTGTCTTCTGGAGTGGTATCGAGCGGCGATATTTCTGGCTCGGAATCAACAGAATCAATCGTGCTGTCAACAGAACTGGTGCTATTATCGCCAAAATCATCGAGATTGTCTATATCAATGTTTCCAATATCATCTGCATTCAAGCTCTCTTCCGCGCTTTCTGAAGCAGGCGTATCCTGAAAATCGTCAATATCAATATGAGAAGGAGCGTCCAAGTCTCCCAAATCGCCCAGACCGTCGAGAGAATCGGCAGACGCGCTTGCATCGTCTTCAAAACCCGACATATCCACGTCGTCGCCAAGACCTGCCATCAAATCGTCGTCGGAATCTTCTGGTTCTGTGCTGTCAGTATCCTCGGCATCTGGACTATTGATAATATCATCGATGCTGTCCAGCGAATTGCTTTCGTTGTTTTTATCGCCCGTTGCAGTCGGCAGACCGTTTATAAAATCGTCCGAGTCATCTGCGTCTGAAATTCCCTCGGGCAGAGAAACCTCAACCGGCTTTTCACCGCTTTCGGCGCGTATTTTTTTCTCATTTGCTAAATCCAGCATATTTTGCTTGAATTTTTTTAGTTGTGTAAGTCCGGGCATTCTCTCTTTACTCCCAAAAGGTGTTTTTTATAATTTCGGCAAAATATCTATTGCTTATTAGAAAAGAAGTGTAATGATTTTCGCAAGGAGAGGCTTTCTTTTTCTTATTTTTAACTATATAATTACCGAAATTTGAGGTATGAAAATGTTGAATCGATTGCTTTTTTTGGTGATTTTTCTCAGTTGCGCGTCTTTATCTTTTGCAAAAGACAAAACGGTTGCAGAAGATACATACGAATATGATTTGCTTGTTGCCACACTCGATAATTACAAAGCACCGTTTTTGAGCGGAAATTCGGTTGTTTTTACCGCAAAACCTGATGCGCGTTTTGTTGGTATTGCTTTTGATTTTGAGAATTTTCGCGAAATTCACAGTTTTCAGCTGAAAAAAATCTACGATATTGAAGGCGAAGTAACACATTCTTTTTTCTTTTATATCTTGGATTTGCCCCGCGACATTTCCGACATTGAATATCGGCTGGTGATAGATGGTCTTTGGACGACCGACCCGCTCAATCCTCGCACGGTATACAAGCCAGCGTCTGGGGTTACGCTTTCGCGGTTGCAATTAAACCGCAATTTGCTTCCCGAAACCGAAATCAAAAAAAATACAGCGACTTCGGCAAACGAAAGCGGTACGGTTCGGTTTGTGTACCGCGGACAGCCCGGGCAGCACATTCGCCTCGGCGGTACGTTTACCAACTGGGATTCGTGGATTTATGAGTTGACGGAAACAATGCCGGGAATTTATCAGCTTGATTTGCCTCTGCCGCCGGGAACGTATTATTATGCGTTCTATAACGGTTCGGCTTCGATGGTTGATGTTTCAAATCCCGAGCGCGGCTATACGGCAGACGGAAAAGTTGCTTCGGTTATTACAGTAAAATAAATGATGTTGCGCCCTGCTTTTTGAGGCAGGGATTTTTTATGTCATTTCACGCCTTGACCCAAAAAATGCGCAGACGTTTTGAAACGTAAAAGCGTTTTTGTGCTATAAAAAAAAATCATTCTGTGCTACAATCTCTTCGAGGTTTTTATGAAGGGATACATTCATCAATTAGAATCTTTTGGTTCGGTGGACGGACCGGGAGTACGATTTATCATTTTTACGGCGGGCTGCCATCTGAGATGCAAATACTGCCATAATCCCGACACGTGGGATATGATGAAAGGCAGGCAGATGGAGACGGACGAGCTTTTGAAAGAGGCTCTTTCGTGCAAATCGTATTGGGGAAAAAAGGGCGGTATCACGGTTTCTGGCGGAGAGCCGCTGGTGCAGATTGATTTTTTGCTTGAACTGTTTACCAAGGCAAAAGAACTGGGCATCAATACCTGCATTGACACGGCGGGCGAGCCGTTTACTCGGGAAGGCGAGTGGTTTGCCAAATTTGAAAAACTGATGGCGGTAACAGATACGCTTTTGGTTGACATCAAACACATCGACGAGGAAGAACACAAAAAACTGACGGGCAAGACGGGCAAAAACATCATTGATATGTTCCGCTATCTTGACGAGATTCAAAAGCCGATTTGGATTCGGCACGTTCTTGTTCCGGGAATTACCGACAATGACGACTATTTAGTGCGAACGCGCGATTTTATCCGCACGCTGCACAATGTAGAGCGCGTGGAAATCCTGCCGTATCACGGTTTGGGCGCGTCAAAATACAAAACGCTTGACATTCCGTATGCGCTGGAAAAGACCGAAAGCCCGTCTGCCGAGCGAGTGGAAAACGCGCGTAAAATCCTTGAGTGCGAAAAATACGACGGCTGGCGAAAGTAAAAGTCCTGTTTTTTTAGCGTCTTTGAGCAAAAATTGCCACAACAAAAATTTTTTTGGAAGTTTTTGAAAGAAAATGACAGTATCTAAAATTTTTTTGCACGTTTTTGGAAGAAAATGACCAAAAAAATTTTAGATTTTGTCGTCCACAAGAGAAAACCATAAAAAAAATTTGTTTTTTCGTCGCCAATGCTTGAAGACGGTCAAAAAAATGGGAAGAGAATGGCGAATGTATATGTTCAGCATCGTTTAACTCAAAATCTGTATGATGTGCGCTTGGTCTACGTTGCGAATTGCTTTTTCGAGCGCGGCAAATTCGGCGGCGCGCTCGGCGGGCGGGCGATAAGGCGCGAGCAGAGACAGAATGGTGTCGATGGTGTCGAAATCAAACGCTTCGGCACATTCTTTTATGCTCTTCATCGCGTCGTTGTATTGTGCTTCGCTCATTTCTTCTTTTTGCGCCGCGTCGTCTTTGGGGCAAATGGGCGCGAGATGTTCTTTGTACGAACGGTATTTTTGCAACAGTGCCGGAGTTTTTTTTGCGATTTCGTCGGCGTTTTTGCTGTCGCCGCATTTTTCCAGATACAAAGCGTCTGCGCTTAATTCAAGCGCACCAATCAAGCGCGCAGAGCTTTTGAGCGCGTGAACCAATACCGTATAATTCACAAAATCCTGTGCGGCAGCAAATTGCTCGATAGCCGCCGCCTTTTCGTCAATCGAACAATAAAATTCCTTGAGCGTCTGCTCCAAAATATCCGCATTGCCCGTGTATTTTATCGCGTCGGCAAGCGAAATGCCGGTAATTGCCGCAAAACGCGTTTTCACCGCTTGGCACTCGGGCGAAAGCTCCTCGCTCTTGGGCAATTCCTTTTTGTCGCACGGCTCAATAAGCGTGCTCGGCAGATATTTTACAAGCATATCTTCGAGTTTTTTGCTTTCAATCGGCTTAGAAAGATAATCCGTAAAACCCGCCTCAAGATACATTTCTTTTGCGCCCGAAATCGCGTTTGCCGTGAGCGCAATGCACGGAACGCCGTGGTTCAGGTTCGTGGCGAGCGCGTTCATCGCGCGGAATGTTTCGATGCCGTCCATACCGGGCATTCGGTGGTCAAGAAAAATCATATCGTATTTTTGCTTTGCGACCAACTCCAGCGTTTCCTGCCCGCTTTTTGCCGTCTCAATCTGAATCTGCGTTTGCTTCAAAAGCCCTTTCACCACGGTAAGATTCAGTTCCGTGTCGTCAACCACGAGGATTTTCGCATTCGGCGCGTGGAATCCTTCCTTATATTTCACGATGTCCTGCAGCGATTTTTTGTAAATGTCGTTAAAATCGCCGATAGGCTCCAAATCCACCACGCGCTGTCGAACAGAGAACGAAAAATCCGAGCCTTTTCCGTACACGCTCTGCACCTCGAGCTTTGAATCCATCAGATTGAGCAGATTTTTCACGATGTTCATTCCCAGCCCAGTGCCCTCAATCGTGCGGTTCTTGTTCTCTTCAATGCGCTGGAATGCCGTGAACAATTTGGGCAAATCTTCCTCTTTTATCCCGATTCCCGTGTCGATAACGTGAACATTCAGATAAATATGCTGGTCGCTCCTGTTTTCGCCCTTGATAGACAGCGTAACCGAGCCTGTTTTGGTGTATTTCACGGCATTGGTGAGAATATTTAAAATACATTGCTTGATTCTCACATCGTCGCCGAAAAGCAGGTGCGGAATTGTCTTGTCGATGTCGATGTGCAACGCGAGATTTTTGTCCTGCGCGCGCTTGGAAATCATATTCACCAAATCGTTCACCAAAGAACTCAAATGATAGTTCGCGGGGACGATTTCCATTTTTCCCGCCTCGATTTTGGAAAAATCAAGAATATCGTTGACGATACTCAACAGGCTTCTGCCCGCGCTTTCGATGTCCACGGCGTATTTTTTGATTTCTGGCTCGCTGGATTCGCGCAAAATCATTTCGTCCAAGCCGAGCACCGCGTTAATCGGCGTGCGGATTTCGTGGCTCATATTGCTCAAAAACGCCGATTTCGCCTTGTTTGCGGCTTCTGCGCTCAACAGCTGCGTTTCAAGTTGCTTTTCTTTTTCCAGATTTTCGATGTATGCGTTGGTGTTTTCAAACGCGCGAACGAGCGCTTCGTACAAAATCCCGATTTCATCTTTGCTTTTGATGTCGAGCAATTTCAAATCGATGAGCGGCGTATTCGCAGATTTTTCGTGCGGGCTTTCCATTCGGCAGATGTAGGAATTTTCTGCCGCCTCCGCCATCAGCATAAGCGGGTTCGTAATGCTTTGGTTGGTGAGCGAAACCGTGAGCATAATAACGGGCGTGCCGATGATTGCCATTAAAGTCGTCAGCCGCGTGGCAAACACAATGGAATCCCACGAATCGTGCGCAAAAACTCCAAAGAGCGCGTTTGAAAACCCGAATCCTGCCACGATGAGAGTGAGCGAACAGACGAGGATAAAAATCGTCAGCCGCTCGTCAATGCCGAAATATTTTCGCTGCTTGAGCATTCTGCGGATTGCCTGCACGTCGCTTGATTCATACGAACTGGTGAAAAAAATGTCTCGGATTTTTGCGGGACAACGATTAAAATAAAACGCGCAAAAAATACAGACCGCAACGCTTGGCGGCACTGCGGCAAAAAAATGGAATTGCTCTGCCTCAAACTGAATTTCGTGTCCTTCCAGAATCGCTAGAAGACCGTTCCAGCCGTTTCCAAGCACGAGCGAAAACAAAATTGCGGTGAAAATTGTTTTTCGCACTGATTTATACCAGCCGCGCATAATCGGCAGGTTTGACAAAACAGATGCCAAAAGGAGCAAAAATGCGTGATACGCAAAATGGTGCGTTGCGACTGTTTCAATCGTAAAAAAAATGAACACTGCCACGCCGCCCATCGCGAATCCCGAAAGCGATGTAAGAATCATCACTGGCACGATTTCAGCGTAACTTTGCATTATGTGAATCATCCACACATTTTCTGCTTGCACCAACGGAATCTTGTGCTCAAGAATGAACAAAACTGCAATGCACAACAGCGTCGAAATCGGCAGCGTGTAGCAGTACGCATCGTTTTGTAGCAGAAAATGCGATGTATAATTTCTTTTCTCCATAGAAGCCCTCTTTTTTTGCGCACAAAACGCGGCGACACCGAAAAATAGCGAATATTATCTTCCTTTGAAAAAATCATCGACTGCGCCAATCAATTCCTCTGGCTTCATCGACTTGAGCAAATATTTTTCAGGCTTTGCCGAAAGCACTTTCATCACGGTGTCTTTGTCGTCTTTGCTCGTGAGGAAAATAACGGGAATATGCGATGTCGGCTCGTTTGCCTTGAGCATTTCAAACACCTGCAAGCCCGAAGCCACCGGCATTTCGTAGTCGAGCAAAATCAAATCGACCGTATTCTGCGCAAGAAACTGAATCGCGTTCATTCCGCTGTTTGCCATATACACATCGTAGCCCGCAAGCCACATTTTCATCGTGCGGAGCATCACGGGGTCGTCATCAACCACCAGAATGCGCTTAATGCCCGGCGTGGTGCCTTCTTCGCTGGTGATGAGCGTGTTCAGTTTGTTAATCACATCTTTCATATTCACGGGGCGGCTGAACGCATACGACGCGAACGATTGCGGAAGCACCTCGTATGCCACATCGATTTCCATCTGATTGCCAATAAGATACAGCACGCGGTCCACGCCGTCTTCTGCGAGCAATTTTTTAAGATAGCTCAACGTGCCGTTGAATGCCTTAATATCGCCCTCAAGATACACAATAAAAATATCGGGCAGTTTTTCAATCAGTTGGATTTCCACAATATCTGGCTCCGACGTTACCACCTCAAAATGCGCTTCGTTCAGAGCTTTTATCATCGCATTTACCAAAAAATTGCGCTGTTCGCTGATAAATAATATTCGTCTTTCCACAAAAATACCTCTTTTTTAGATTATACCGTAATTACTCATATTTTTCATTTCTTTTTACAATAAATTAAAAAAACGTTTCTGCGCGTGCCGTTATTCCGAGCGGGATTCGGTCTCTTTTTTTTGCAGTTCAAGCATTTTAACGAATGCGCTGTTATCTTTTTTAAGCTCACGGGAACCGCGCGTAATTTTGCACAGCGACAGCCCGTATTTTTGCGAAATCTCGCGCTGCGGCACGCCGTTCGATATTTCCTTGACCAAAAGCCAGCGGTTTGAAAAATCGCGCCGTTCCGCTTCCGTAAAAAGACACTCAAAAAAATCCCAAATCAAATCTGCGTCGTTCACCTTTGCAAGCAGGGCGCTGATTTCCTTCAATCCTTTGCACTTATCTCTGTTTTCTGTTGTTTGTTTCGTATTGTTTTCATTCATAGATACAATATACACTGATTTTTCTTAAAAGTCCACACGCATTTTTTGACGCTCGGTTTTCGCCGTTCCGAACGCGCCGTTTTACATCTGCGGAAGTCATTCGGAAATCCGAACGGGGCATTTCACACTGGCGGAAGTCATTCGGAAATCCGAACGCGGCATTTCACGCTGGCGCAATCAATTCGGAAATCCGAACGCGGCATTTCACGCTGGCGGAAGTCATTCGGAAATCCGAACGCGCTGTTTCACTCTGGCGGAAGTCATTCGGAAATCCGAACGCGCTGTTTCACATCGGCGCAATCAATTCGGAAATCCGAACGATGTTACACGATTACACGCGAAGAAACGGTAAAAAACTTGCGTTTTCCCTCTGTTTTTGCTATTTTTTTATGTATGGAAACACAAAAATCTATTGCATATTGCAAAAATGACACCGTTTTTTTGAATACAGGACTTTCTGCCGATGCGTTCGCAAAGGCGCGGCTTTCAGACCATTTGGGCGACGCGGGTTTTCTTTTTTGCGCAGATACATCGCGGGGAAAACAGACTGCGGGCATTGTAAAAGCGGTCGAATACACGGCGCGCGAGTGGAAATTCAGCGGCACGGAAATAGAAGCCTCGGCGGACGGCTCAAAAACCGAGGTGCTTTTTTCGGGGAGCGGTTTTTTTGGCAGGGCGCTTTCTGAAATCCTTGCGGAAAAGAACACGGCAACAGCGGCGCTGGCGCTCTTTTATGCGTGCTGTGCGATTTGCTCTGATGCGGCGAAAATCAGCGCGGTGGGCGCGGGCGGAATCCTGCTCGGCTGCACAAAAAGCGGGAATCTCACCGGCGACGTGCTTTTTTTGCCTGCATTTTTATTTCAGAATGCCGCCGAAATGCGCTCTGACGCTCTTTTTTCCGAACTGCAAGGCTGTTATATCAACAAGCAGCTTTCGGAAACGAAGGCGCGAAATTATCTGTTGGCGGTGCTTTCTTATCGCGCCATTACGCTTTCCCTGCCGTTTGCGTCGCTTTCGAGCGAGAAGCGTTCGGCGGACAATCTGGACAATTTTTTTGAGCCGATTTCGCTTGCGGTAAACGGAATCGACACGAATCTGGCTCGTGAAATCGATGCGCGTTTGTATTTTCCGCAAAAGGATTTCGGTGCGTTTCCGCTGGAACTGCTGTCGCACGAAATGGGGCTGGAGGCTGTTCCCGCCGCGACGGACGGTTTTGTAAGCGCGGTTCGTGCGCCTGTGCAAAGAAAAAAAATGGCAGACCCCGCCGTTTTTGCCAAAAGACGCGCGCGCGCTTCGTCTTTTCGCACACGCCAAGCGCTCTGGCGGCGTTTTGTGCGCTCCCACGGCACGAGTACGGGCATTTTTGCAGTGGTGTGCATTGTGGCGGCGGGCTTGATTGCAGGCTATGTGCACAATCGCAGTCTTGAAATCACAACGCAGGGGCTGACGGGCTTTGAGACGGTCGAAACGTTTTACACGGGGTTGCAGAATGCGGACGTGATGAGCGTGCATAATTCGGCGACGGGCGAGGCTGATAAAACTTTTTCCGACACCATTGCAAGCATTTATGTGACGAATAAATCCCGCGCGTCTTACGACCAAAAAAGCGATACGAAGCCGCTGGAAGAATGGCTGTTTTTTCACAACGATTTTCATTTTTGGCTGTACGGAATGACGCATTTTTCGATTAACGGAACGAGTGCATCTCTGCATTTTTCCGCTCCGCAAAAATATATGCGCCCAGAGCCTGTGAACGCGGCTGAAGGCGCAGAAGAGCGCTATTCGGTTTCGTATTTTATGGTGGCGAACAGCGGCGAAAACGAGCTGTCTGTGATTGAAAATACCGATACAGTCAATCTTGTTTTTAAGGGAAATCGCTGGCTTGTTGCGTCGGTTAAAAATGCGGGAAAGAGCGAAAAATTGGATTTCGCGGCATTTTGCGCCGACGTAAAGGCAGCCGAGGAGAAAAGCGGCGGCGATGTGCTTGCCGAATCGGAAATCCTCCGCGAAAAATATGCGTGGATTCCCGAAAAAGACGCGTTGCTTTTTGCCGCCCAAAAACTCTCCGACTTGTACGCACTAAAATCCGCCCGAGCCGCGCTCGAAGCCGAATCGCAATAAGAAAATCAATGATAAAAAACGCGGGAAATTGCTCCCGCGTTGCAAAA
>CALBGU010000278.1 GCA_937893155.1 uncultured Treponema sp.
TCGCCCGATTGACCTTGTGGACAAATCGAACCTCACTCGTATCTTAAAGCAAATCGATATGTCCAACAAATAACAGTCGCAGACCGTTTTTCCAAAAGGACACAGGCGGCTTTGTCAGGCACAGTCTGTTTCTTACAACTCCAATTTCGGAAAACAGCGTTGCAAGCGTGTTTTTACTTTTTCCAGTTTCGGAAAAACGCTTTGCAAGGCTGTTTTTTCTTTATCCAGTTTCGGAAAAGCGCGGCGCAAGTATGCTTTGTCGTTATCCAGTTTCGGAAAAGCATTTTGCACGGGTGCTTTGAGCTTCTCCCGTTTCGGAGAACGCGTTGCAGCCGTGTTTTGTCCTTTTCCGAAGCTGGATTTGCAAAAAACACCCTGTGGGTGAGAAGCGGTCTGTGGCGGTTAGATGAATTGCTTGAGGGCGCGGTGGTCAATGGTGCGCGTTTTCACGGCAATAAGATACGAGCCGAACATCGCCGTAATTGCATCGAGCGCACAAGAGGCGGCGCAGATAATCGGGGAAGCCGTTCGCAACAGCAAATAGCCAGAAGCAAAGCCCCTGCCATACATCGTGCACATTATCGTCAGCGCGATAAACGGTCCGCCCGTCGCAAAGCCGCCCAATGCAAACGAAAGCGCGAATGAAATCAGCAAAATCCACATCGCGTCAGAAAAACTGATTGCAAGCGTGGAATAAGTGCGCAAAATCACCACAAAGCAAATCGAAGTCATCATTGCAGAGCCGCCGCGCGCGAAAATCGAGAAAATCGGGAACGTAACCGCGTTTGTTCGCCGCCTGATGCCGAGACTTTCAGAGCCGTGTCGGATAGAAAGCAGCATCGTCAAGTTCGTGTCGCCTGTGAAAAAGCCTGTCAGAAACGGACAGAGAGAGGCATAGAGCACTTTGAACGGACGCGGGTCGTGGCAGACGAAGCGGAGAATTATCGGGTAAATGACGAACGACACCAAAATCATATCGAGCGCAATGAGGGAAAACAGCGGCAGATATGCGCCGACTTTCCACGCAGCAGAAAACGCTATCGCCCAGCGGCACGAAAGCACAATCATTCCGATGGTCATCATATCTGCGAAAAACGAAAGCATTGAATAGGAAACATTGGAAAACGATTCGATTACCGTGATTGCGCTTTTCGACTCCGTTTTATTTGTCGTGCAAGCCCCTCCGATGAATGCGCCGAAGACAAAGCAAGGAAGCAAGAACGTGCCTTGCAGCAATGTGCTGAAAGGTGAATCGGGGAAGACGCGCAAAATCATATCTTTTACAGAAATCGACACCTCGTCGAAGGTCTTTTCTGCGCTGATTGGCAGCGGCGGCAGCTTTATCAACAGCGCGCTAAACAGCCCTAAAGCCGACAACAGCGCGCTTGAAGCGATAATCGTGATTAAAATCCAGAATGCGCTTATCGTGGTCAATCCGCCGTCCCGCAATTTGTAGACCGCAATGCCCACGCCGAAAAACATCGACGGCAGAAGAGCGTATCGACCTATCCGCGTGAATATCGTCGTTAGAAAACTCAATATCTCCTTTGCCATAGGAGAATCAAAAGGCACAATAAAAACCGATACAACGCCCAGAATGATTCCAAGCAAATATTTCATCCATAATTTCATAACTTTAATATAGCAGAAATCGCAAAAGTGGTATACTATCTTTTATTATGTCAAAGATTTTTTTATCAGCCGCAAGCTGTTTTTCAGATACACACGCTTTTGAAAAGATTGCATCTCAACATAACAGAACCGCCGTCTGCTTGAGCGATACGCCGCAAACAAACGCGATAACGTGGCGAAAGGCTTCCCCGATTTCGACAAAGACCGCGATTATAAAAGCCGAGAGTGCGCATAAAAAAATAGATGAGGCGTTGTATTATTTCAATGAAGTATCTCTTGCCGCCGCGATAAAAAATTTGACTGCCCACGATTGTATGAAGCTGTTAGAAGAGGAGTGCGCGGGATTTCAATTTTTGACACTGGAGCTTTTGTCGCGCCTCGCTTCTCAAAACAGGAGCGAAGAGGACAGAGCAAAGATAATCTTTTTAGTGCGCAAAAACTTTTCGCTCATCGACCTCTATC
>CALBGU010000279.1 GCA_937893155.1 uncultured Treponema sp.
TCCGTTATATCAATGCTCCCCATAGCAAAAGTATAGCGTGAAAAAATCGGGTTTGCAATAAAAAACCGCAGGCAGAGGATTTCTGCGACTGCGGTTATAACGCTGTAACTGCACAACCACCTCGCCTGCTAGGAGAGGGGTTGGGGGTGAGGTCTTACAAAACAGCCCTTGGCTGTTAGAACGGGAACTTTCCGCCCATCTTCGCCGCCATTTTCTTGAGGTCGTTGATGTTCATTCCGCCCATTTTGCCCAAGCCGCCGAGATTTCCCAGAGCGCCTGAGCCCATACTGCTCGCCATCTGAGAAGGGTCAATGCCCATCTGCTGCAACATCTGCGCCTGCATTCCCTTGTTCTTCGACAGCTTCTTCATCGACAGCTTCATCTTCTCGAACATCTTAATCAGCTTATTCACTTCAGCCACGCTCGTGCCGCTTCCCTTTGCAATGCGCTTGCGGCGGCTCGGACCGATGATAAGGTGATTCGCCCGCTCCTTTTTCGTCATTGAAAGCAAAATCGCTTTCTGCCGCTTCATTCCCGCTTTCTCCAAATCCGCCGCGTTCACCTTGCCCGACAGACCCGGAATCATATCGAGAATCGACTGCATATTGCCCATCTTCTCAATGCCGTTGAATTGGCTCAACAGGTCTTCAAGCGTGAACTCGTTGCGCGCCATTTTCTTTTGCAAATCGGCGGCTTCTTTGAGGTCAACGGTTTCCTGCGCCTTTTCCACGAGAGAAACGATGTCGCCCATACCGAGAATACGGCTTGCAATGCGCTCTGGGTGGAACGGCTCAAAATCCTCGGTCTTTTCGCCCGTACCGATGAACAAAATCGGCTTGCCCGTAATCGTCTTGAGCGACAACGCCGCACCGCCTCGCGCGTCTGAATCGAACTTCGTGAGGATAACGCCCGACACTTCCAGTTTTTCGTCGAACGTCTTTGCGATGTCCACCGCATTCTGACCCGTCATTGAATCGGCAACAAGGAGCGTTTCCACAGGGTCAACAGCCTTTTTCACGTTGACCAGCTCGCTCATCATTTCTTCGTCAATCTGCAAACGACCAGCCGTATCGATGATAATCGTGTCGAAGCCGTTTTTCTTTGCGTGCGTGATTGCGTTCTTTGCGACTTTCACCGCGTCTTTTGTGTCCGTTTCTTTGTAGACAGGAACGCCGATTTTCTCGCCCAAAACAGAAAGCTGCTCGATAGCCGCAGGTCGCACGAGGTCATCTGCAACGAGAAGGACTCTGCGCCCGTCTTTTTGCAAGCGAGCTGCCATTTTGTGCGCCGCCGTCGTCTTTCCAGACCCCTGCAAACCGAGGAGCAAAATAACGCTCTGCGTGTCAGGTCCTTTGAGCTTTAATTCGGTCTTCGTGTCGCCGAGCATCTCCACGATTTTGTCGTAGATGATTTTGACGAATTGCTGTCCCGGGTCAACCGCGCGCAAAACCTTTTCGCCCTTCGCCTCTTCGATAGTGGAATTAACAAAGCGACGCACAACGCGCAAGTTCACGTCCGCTTCGAGCAACGCCATTTTGATTTGCTCAACGCTTTCTTCTATGTTCTTTTCTGTGATTTTCGATTTTCCGCTGATTGAGCGCAAAATATCCGAAAATGTATTGCTTATTTTCTCTAACATTTCTTTTCTCCCAAGGCACAGCCCGTTTGGTAAAATCGCCCTCCCGTGCAGGATTGTGCAAGGGAGGAGGTGTTGTTATATGTCAAAACTGCCTGTAACAGTCATTAGTTCGTGCAGGAAATCGGTCGGCTTGATTTCTTTGTTCAAAATGCGATACAAGCCGTCGGAAATCAAGAGCTTCAAGCCGTGCTTTTCCGCAATTTCGTGGACATATTTGCACGCGACTGCGCCTTCTGGCAAATAACCGATTTCGCCAATGCGCGCAATTAAGTCATCAAGGTCTTTGAACTTGTCGAGAATATCGGTTTTGATGATGTCTTGACCAAAGCGACGATTGCGCCCGTATTTTGAGCGGCACGTTACATCGAGGTCGCCCACGCCTGCAATCGACGTGAATGTTTCTGCGTGCGTTGCTCCAAGAGCAAAGCCCAAGGTCTGAATCTCGTTCAATCCCGCCGCAAGAAGCAGGCTTTCGGTGTTGTCGCCGAAGCAATCGGAGTTTTCCGCCACCGCGTCCATCGAGCCGTACACGACCGCGATAATGTTCTTTGCTGCCGCGCAAATCTGCACACCGATAACGTCGAGGCTGGAATACACCATCAATCGCGGCACACGGAGCAGTTCTCGGAAGCGAATCGAGTTCTTCGGGTTTTCGCTCGCGGCGATAAGTCCCGTGATTTTGCCCATCGCGACTTCTTCTGCGTGGCTCGGTCCTGCGATATAGACAAGGCTCTTTTCGTAGCTTTTCGGCAATACTTTTTCAATCGTTTCCAAAATCAGCTTTGGACCGTCTTCGCTCGGAATAAAGCCCTTGGTAAGCACGCCGATACACGTCGAGCCGTCCGCAATGCCCTCAACATCGAGAATCTGCTTGATGGTCGATGCCAAATACAAGGACGGGCTTGCAAGAATCAAGAATTCTTTGCCCGCAGCCACTTTTTTGATGTCGGTAGACGCTGTTAAGTTCTCAGAGAGTGGGAATCCCGGCAGATACCGCTTGTTTTCGTGTGCGTTATTGATGTCGTCAACAACGTCTTTCTCTAATGCCCAAATCTCGACCGCGTGTCCGCCGCGCGCCAATGCTTGTGCAAGCCCGCTTCCCCATGCACCAGCTCCAATTACACCAACTGTTTTTCCACCCATAATTATGCCGCCTTAAAACCAGTTTTCCGCGTTGTCTTCCCAATCGAAGATTTCTTCGTCCTTAAAGAACAAAGAAATTTCGCGAGCGGCTGACTCGTCGCTGTCGGAAGCGTGAATGATATTGTGATTTGTATGCATACAGTAATCGCCGCGGATTGTGCCGGGTTCGGCTTTCGCGGGGCTTGTTGCGCCCACCATTTTGCGCACAATCTGCACGCAGTCGTCGCCCTGCCACACCATCGCCACCACAGGCGCGCTCGTGATGTAGCTCACCAGCGCATTATAAAAATCTTTGCCGTTATGCTCGGCGTAGTGCTTTGATGCAAGTTCTGGAGAAATCTGCATCATTTTTAACGCGACCAGTTTCAAGCCTTTTTTCTCGAAGCGGCTGATAACTTCACCAACAAGACGGCGGTTCAAAACCCCCGGCTTCAACATTGTAAAACATCTCGTACTCATACTTTGATTATAGCGTATATGAGCGTTTTTTGCTATATGTAAAGACGTGCGAAAGACCAATCGAGCGCAATATCGACTCAAAACATTTTGCGGCGGCTCAATCGAGCACTCGATTTCAATACTATTTTATGTTTCGAGCCAATCGAGCGCAATATCGACCAAAAACATTCTGCGGCGGCTCAATCGAGCACAAGAATGCAATAAAAAAAGTGCAAAAGCAAAAACTTTGCACTTTTCCAAACATTACGCATCTATGCGGTAGAAATGACCTTCTTTTACGAATCCTAAAAATCCATCTTCTTCGGGATTGAATTTTTGATACGCATCACCGTAATGACACAGAAACATTCTTTTTTTCATTGAAAGCGGAAGACGCTTGAGTTCCTCGTAGCTTGCGTGGACACCGCCGTTAAAAAGCTGGCAATCGTGGAAAATATATTTGATGTCGTAATGCACGTCCATCCATGTGAGCAATTTTACGTCGTATTGCGTGTCGCCGGTCAAAAGCACCTCGTTATCAAGCAAAATTCCGACCGAATAAAAGCAATCTGCCCACGAATTTGCACCGCCGGGAATATGGCGCGTTCGGAATGTTTTTACGTCCAAATCGCCGATTTTTGCATGAAACATCGGGCGAATCGTTCCGGGAATTTCTTCCATATTGATTTGCTCAAAATAATCATCGAACTTCATATACGCGCCGTTTGAATACTCGCTGTAGGAACAGCCGCCGCGCAGACTTTGCTCCCACAAAATCGATTTATATTCGTCGGTGATGAGAATCCGCGGACGAATCGGCTCGGGGGAATATTTGTTCAATAAAGCCATTTCTTCAAGTCCGCCGATATGGTCAGCATGAGAATGTGTCACCAAAACATTCCGGATTGCAGTCAAACTTGAGCCGTAGCTCTGCAAAGCCTTTGAACAAAGCGTTCCGCAATCAATCAGCAAGTGTTCAGCACCTTTTTGCACTAACATATTGGTCTGAAAATGCTTTTTTGAGAACGCACTTCCCACGCCAATAAAGAAAATCGACAGCCCTTTTGAGTCGTCGAGCGTCAATGGTGGAACAAGTTTTTCAATTTTCATGCCTTACCTCTCTAGTTTTTTATTATACAACCACTTTTAAAAAAAAACACGAAAATCAATTTATCTTTTTTAGATTGCAACCGCAACAGTTACATCAGAGAAAATCGTTTTTTTCAAAAGCAATTTTTTATGTTCAGATGCCGCAACAGCCGCTCTCTCGCACACGCAATCAGTGCCGACCGTGCGAGACACAAACGCGCTCGACGAGAATTCGCCCGAGAGCGCATTTAATTCGTCTGCGCCAAAAACGCAGAACGGAACGCCAAAAGTGCGGGCACACTGCAAAAGCCCCGCCTCATCTTTTTTGGCAGCAATCGAAGCCATTTTCTTGACTGCCAAAGGCGAAACATCACTTTTTTTCAGCGCACAAAGCACCGCGTCGCGAATCTTTTGCTCGCTCACGCCGCGCCTGCACCCCACTCCCACACACACCATTTTGGGCACGCAAAAAAGCGTGTGGGCACCATCGCTGCTGCGGTGTGACTGAGAAATCGTCAAAAACACACCAGCGCTGTTTTTTGCAAAAGGAGGTTCTGCCGCATTTTCGCCCACCGCCGCAATGAGCGAAGGCAAAAGCACCGTCGATTCCAAAACGATGGTATCCGCACCGATTCGGATTTTTTTTCCCGCCAAAATCGCCGCACTCACCGCTTTTATTGCCTCAGGATTTTCTATCGCCAGACGGTGTTCCAGCGCCCAGCAATCAACAGCAAACACGCCGCGAATATCCGTCGCCGTCGTTATGACAGGCACGGCAGACAAAGTGCGGGCAATTTCACGCGCCGCCTCGTTTGCGCCGCCGATGTGCCCCGACAAAACGGGAATAACGAACGCGCCCGCCTCGTCAATGCACAAAACGGCAGGGTCTGACGTTTTTCGGCACACAAACGGAGCAATCGAGCGCACCGCAATGCCGAGCGCGCCCACGAAAATCACCAGAATTTTTTGCGCGGTGTTTTCAGAAAAGCAATCTGCCGTCCACTGTTCGCGCCCGATTTTTTCCGCACCAAAAGCACACGAATACGAAAATCGCGGCAAAAGCGCGCCAAGTTTTTCGCACAAAAGCGCGCCGTTTTGAGTAAAACAAAGTGCCTTGATTTTCGCAAATGAATCGAGCATTTTCTACTCCGCCGAAGCGCGAAACATCGTAGAAAAAGCGGGGTCGTAGAGTTTACTGCGCTCGTATGCGGCAGAAAGAAACTCGCCCACAAGGATAATCGCCGTGCGCTTGAGATTTTGGCTTGCAGAAAGAGTGGCAATATTCCCCAGATTTCCGCGCAAAATCAATTCATCGCTCCACGTCGCTTTGTAAACCACCGCCGCGGGTGTTTGCTCCGTGTACGCGCCGCCCTGCAGCAAGTCCTTTACCACGTCGCCAATCATCGACACGCTCAAAAAAATCGCCATCGTTGCACCGTGCCGCGAAAGCTCGGCAAGCCGTTCGCGCTCTGGCACGGGGGTTTTTCCAGAAAGCCGCGTGATAATCACGCTTTGGGTCACGCCCGGCAGCGTAAATTCCGCCTTGAGCGCCGCCGCCGCACCAAAAAGGCTCGACACCCCGGGCACAATTTCATACGGGATTCCCCATTCGTCCAGAATATCCATCTGCTCTTTTATTGCGCCGTAAATCGCAGGGTCGCCCGTGTGAAGCCGCACAATCGTTTTGCCTTCCGCGTGCGCCGTTTTTACCACGTTCAACACCTCTTCGAGCGTCATAAATGCGCTATCGTACACGCAACAGCCGCGCTTTGTTTTCTTTAAAATCTCTGGATTTACCAGACTTCCCGCCCAAATCACCACATCGGCATTCCGCAAAAGCTGTTCGCCTTTCACCGTAATCAAATCGGGGTCGCCCGGACCTGCTCCCACAATGTAAACCAAACCGTTCCTCCCAGCGCCTATTTTATGATAACAAGCGAAAAATATGATTGCGATTCATATAATTCCGCGCTCGATGCCGAAAAATCCTTGAGATGCAAAATGCGTTCGCCCGAAAGCCCGCAATTTTGAAACAACACGCTGTTTTTTGCTATATCCATCTCAAACAGCGTTTCGATAACCGTGCGATACGACGCGGCAAGTTTCATCAAGATTTTTGTGCCACTGTGCGACAATTCCGCGCGCAAAATGCCGTTTTTCACCGCACTGTCGGCAGGAATAATCACGATTTCTTCATCACGCTCGGCAAGATTCATCGAGATTTTCGCCGCCGCTGCCGAAATCGACGTAATGCCAGCGCAAAATTCCACCGAAAAGCCCAGCTCGCCCACCTTTTTTGCAATATGCGCCGCCGTGGAATAAAACGACACATCGCCGAGCGTAATAAATGCAACATCGCTCCCCGCGCGCAAAAATTCAGCGCATTGAGCGGCAATTTCCGCGTAATTTTCGCTCAGTCGAGCCTCATCGCGAATCATCGGCGTTTTTGTTTTGATTATCGTTTTGCGGCTCAAGTCCAGCCCCGCTCCATTGAGAATAGAAAGCGCGACCGAATCGCCGTTTTTGGTTTGCGGACAAAAAATGACAGGGCATTTTTCAAGTCTATGAAATGCTTGAAGCGTCATCAATTCAGGCTCGCCCGGTCCAATTCCAATTGCGTAGAAAATCATAAGCAAATTATACAAAACACGCGGGTAAATGTCCACAAAGACGCAATTTGTGATATACTATTCCTATGAAAATTTCTCTCGAAAATATGTCGAAAGTAACAGAAAATATCTGCGTGCTTTTCGGCGCAACAAATATCGGTGTTTTAAGAGCAGGCAAAAAAATTTTTTTGATTGATTCAGGCGCGTCCGAAGAAGACGGAAGGGCGATTTTGCAAGCCGCAAACGAATTGTTTCCCGATGCAAAAATCAGCGCAATCATCAACACCCATTCTCACGCAGACCATTGCGGCGGAAATGCGTTTTTGGTGCGCGAAACAGGCGCGGAAATTTGGGCAAGCGCGGGCGAAAAGCCTTCGATTGAATATCCGCGGCTTGAAAACGCAATCGTGTGGGGAGGAACGCCGCCGCTTGAGATTCAGCACAATTTTTTTGAGGCAGAAGCAACGAGCGTTTCCCGCATTCTCAAAGACGGCGAAACCGTTTTTAACGAAGACACGGTGAGCGCTTACGCCGTGAGCCTGCCCGGGCATTATTTTGACCAAATCGGCATTATGGTGCAAGACAAAGAGGCTTTGAAGAGCGTGTTTTTTTTGGGCGACGCGATTTTTGGGCGCTTCCGCATGGGAAAATATTGGATTCCATACACATTCGACATCAAACAATTCAAGGAATCGCTCCACAAAATCGAGCAGATTTCCAGCGATTTTTATCTGCCGAGTCACGGCGATTTGATTGAAGAAGTTTCCGCGCTTGTAGAATTGAACGAATTTGCCACAGTGGAAACCGAAGAAACCATCATCAAATTGCTGGAAAAACAGCCGCTTACCACCGAAGAAGTGCTTGCGCGCGTGGCAGAACTCAACGAAATCCCGCTCCGAATCGGGCAATACGCGCTCATCGGAAGCACCATTCGCTCGTATTTGTCGCATTTACAGGAACAAAAGCGAATCGAGTTCTTTTTTGAGAATAATTTTCTGCGCTGGCGGCTGGCATAGCAAAACACAGTTCGCCTAAACAGGCGAGAAAAAACGCGCAGGATTTTGCGGCAAATGCTTTTTATTCAAAGAAAACTGTGTTATATTGAAGCATATATGAAAGTGAAATCGGGACATTTCTGTGTTTTTTTTCTGTGCGCATTTTTTTTCTCGTGCGCACTAAACAGCGCAGACAGCACGGAAGAAAGCGAAAACAGCGCAGACGACAGCTTTTTGAAAGCGTACATCGAGTTAAAATCACGCCAAAACAGGTGGTCTGCTCCGATTTCAGATACTGCGGCAATTTCGGCAAAAACGCTTTTGGGCGCAGACGATTCCATTATGGCAACGCCCGAAAATGCTGCCGCCGAGCTCAATACTGCCGATTCCCCCGTGTTCCCGAGTATCAGCGGCTTTGGTTCGCTTGACCTTTCTCATCTTTCATCGGAGGCGAAAAATGCGCTCGACGGCTTTTGTGCCGCGCTGTGCCAAAAAAGCGGGTTTGATTTTATGCAGCCAAAACGCGAATACGAGCTTTCGCTTTTTTTCTTTGACCTAGAAGAAAAATGGCGGTCGATTTTCAATTCGGATTTTCCTGACGAACGCATTTTTTCATCGTGGAAATATGCCGCTCCCTTTTTTTTGGACGATGCAATTCTTGTTCCTGTGCGTTTTTTTTCGGGAGAATATTTTTTGGACACCGAAATTTATCTTTTTGAAACCGAGGACGGTTGGAAAGTAAACCAGATTCGCGCAAAATGGAGGCAGAAAAATGCCGACTAGCGAAGACGCGGTTTGCGGGTTAAAGCGCGATTTGGTGCTGGAAAATCTAAGCGAAAGCAAAAGCGTGCTGCATTTGCGCGCAAAATCGGGTGAAAAAATGCTGAACATCACTTTGCACGCAGGCGAATACCGCGTTTTTGACTCGCGCGTCATTTTCGGCGATGATAAAAACAGCGCGGTATTGCACGATTGGATTGGGAAAAAAATCGCTGCCGTTTTTTTTTATAAACGGGTTGCGTTATCTTTTTTGTCGGAATTGGTTCTTTTGGACGGCAAATTTTCGCTTTTGGTGGCAAAAAAATTAACGAGAGTTCCTAAAAAGCACAAAAAACCCGCAGTTTCTGCCATCATTTTTTCAGAATCCGGGAAAAATCTCATCTCCGCGGTACAAAAAAACGATGGCGCGGTATTTTTTCGCGATAAGAAATACGCAATGCAAACATTTTGTGCGGCACAGAGCAGCATAAATGAGCCAGAATTGCTGTGCGTGTTTGAAAAAGGATTTGCAATCGGAGGCACGGGAGATTTTCCGTTTTCTCGAGGCGCGCAATTCAAGGCGAATCTTTTTTGCAGAATTAACAATCAAAATCTCAAACGAAAAATAGCGGCAAAATGCACGCTGGCGGGAAAAATCAGCGCAATCGGAAATGCAAAAATCTGGAGCGCGTATTTTGAATTCTGCGATTTGCTCGCCGAAGACTGCCGCTTTTTGTATGAATTATCAGCGCAAAAAAAGCAAGTTTAATCTGCGCCCATCAGCACCGCAAACGGTTTGAGCGGAGAAATATTTTCAAAGACGATTTTCATAATCACCGTCATCGGAACCGCAAGGACAAGCCCCGCAAATCCCCACAGCCAGCCCCACAGCGACAGCGACACGATGAGAAAAAACGGCGACAAACCGAGTCCCTTGCCTTCCCATTTCGGTTCAATCACATAGCCAATCGCGATATTTACGCTGAGCAGCAGGATTATGATAAAAACAGGCGCTTCCCAATTTGGATAGAATTGAATAATCGCGAACAGCGTCGTTACCACGCCGGAAATGATTGAGCCAAAATTGGGGATAAAGTTCAAAATAAACGCAAGCAAGCCCCAAATTATCGAGAATTTTAAGCCGACGAACAAGCACCCTAAAAACACCAGCAAGCCCGTCAAAAGCGAAACGGTCGCTTTTATCGTGATGTAGTGAGTCACTTGTTTCATTATGTCTTTTATGGTGATTTCCAGATTTACATCGCCGCGAACAAAAACAGGATTTTGCAATTTCTTTTTCATCGAGCGCGCTTCGGCAAGAAGAAAAAACACAAAAAAAAGCACCATTATGGCGTTTTTGCTGAACGATAACAGCCCGCCAGAGAGGGAAATCGCAACGTTTTGGATTGTTTTCCGAATACCAAGCGAATTCCACAGGTTGCTAAAAAGACCGAGTTCTTTGTCAAATGGAATATCAAATTGTTCTGCAACTGTGCTGTATATATTTAAGAAACGCTCTTCATATCGCGGATATAAGTCAATAATCGTCGAAACACCCGAAACAAACATATTCGCCAAAACCGAAATCAGCACAACAAGGAGCAACAACACAATAATTTCAGCAATAATCCACGGAATATGAACCACCGAGTTCAGTTTTCGCACAATCGGCTCTAGCACAAATGCAAGCATAACCGCTATCACCACAGGAACGATGACCGACGCCATTAGCTTGCAAATAGTGCCAACAATAATGATACACAAAAACAGTAACAAAAGAAAAATTCCATGCGAAATGCTGTTGTGTTCATTGTGTATCATTTTTTATCCTTAAAAATTATTTTGCGTTGGCAAGCGGTGAAGAAAGCGTTTTTGGCTCAATCTTATCGAAGCCGCAATATCCGCGGAGCACTTCTGGGATTGTAACAGAGCCGTCTGCGTTCTGATAGTTCTCAAGAATTGCAAGCATTGCGCGACCAACCGCGATAGCTGTTCCGTTGAGCATGTGAACGTACTTGTTCTTTCCGTCGTCGTCGCGATACTTTACGTTCAAGCGGCGTGCCTGATAATCAGTGCAGTTTGAAGTCGATGTAACTTCTCCATATTCGCCGCCGTTGCGTCCCGGCATCCACGCTTCCAAATCCCATTTTCTGTATGCAGGTGCTCCGAGGTCGCCTGTGCAGGTGTCTACAACGTGGAACGGAATGCCCAAGCCTGTAAAGATTTCCTCTTCAATGAGGCGGAGTTTTTCGTGTAATTCTTCGCTCTGCTCTGGCAAGCAGTACACAAACATTTCCACTTTGTCAAATTGGTGCACGCGGTACAAGCCCTTGCTGAACTGTCCTGCGCTGCCAGCTTCACGGCGGAAGCAGTGAGAAAGACCGCAATACATCAGAGGAAGCTTTGCTTTATCGAGGATTTCGCCTGAATGATAGCCGCCGAGCGTGATTTCTGCGGTCGCCACAAGGCAAGTGCCTTCGTCTTCGATAGCATATACATTACTCTCGTTTCCGCGCGGATTAAAGCCGATGCCCTGCAAGATTTCTGCACGCGCAACATCTGGAGTGATAAACGTCGTGAACCCGTGCTTTCGCAGAGTGTTCAAAGCGTACATTATAAGAGCCTGCTCCAAGAAAACCGCCTCGTTCTTGAGGTAGTAGAACTTTGGACCGGAAACTTTTGTGCCGCGGTCAAAGTCGATGAGGTCAAGCTCTTCTCCGAGCTGCACATGGTCTTTTGGCTCAAAGTCGAATACGCGAGGAGTGCCGACTTTCTTTACTTCGAGGTTCTCTGTATCGAGCTTTCCGATAGGAGCTTTTGGGCTTGCCATATTCGGAATCTTTCTTGCAGCTTCTTCGAGCTTTGTTTCTTTGTCTTCAAGCTCTTTAGAAACAGAAGCGATTTCGTCTTTTATCTGCTTGCCTTCTTCGATGTATTTCGCTCTTGTTTCTGCATCGAGTTTCTGCTTCATCGAAGCCGCATTCTCATTGCGCTTCTGCTGCAAGCTCTGCAATTTTGTGGTGAGTGCTGTGCGCTCGTCGAAAAGCTGCACAACAAGGTCAGCGTCTGCCGTCATATTGCGATTTTTGATATTCTCTTTGACGGCTTCAAGATTGTCCTTAATAAATCTGTAGTCTAACATAGTGTTCCTATTCTATAGCGTGTAGATTTTTGTTGCAATACGTTTTTATTCTAGCTCCCAAACACAGTCCACAGTTACCGAAACTGTTTTTGAACCTGTTGGAAGCGGCGTGGAAACAAGATTTGAAACCGTTTTGCTGGCTCTCATCACCGCGTCGCTTTCCGTGTAAGCATTTCCGGAAGAATATTCATTGATAGAAACAATTTTTCCAAGCGTAGCCCCCGTTGCCCCTGCGAGCATCTGAGCCGCGTCCTCTGCCTGCTTGACGGCAAGCATTCGCGCTTTTTTCACCGCCTCGGAATCATCTTTTACATTATACGAAAAGGAAGACAATTCGTTTGCACCCGCCGCTATTGCCGCATCAATGACTTTCCCCGCAGATTTTACATCGGTAATGACCACGCACATTTTGTTCGTCACAATGTAATTTCTGTACCGGCGTTTATCCGTCGTGTACGCATATTCTTGCCGAATTCCGTAATCAAATGTTGAAATATATTTTTCTTCAATGCCATTTGTTCCAAGCGCACTCTGCACCGCCGTCATTCGCACCGCCGCATCTTGAACAGCCGCATTTACGTCCCAGTTTTCCGACGAAACCGAAAAAATCAACGAAACGCTATCTGGTTCAAGAGAAATTGAGCCTTCGCCATGAACCGACACCGTGCGCTCTTTTTCCGCCGTTTTTTCGGGAGCGTCTTTGCAAGAAAAAAGCAGTGCGACCGAAAACAAGGCGAGTGCAAAAACAGATTTTTTCATAAAATAATCACCTTACAATCAATAAATGTCAAAATAAAACCGCTCAAGATAAATCGCTCGTTTTTCTGCGGATTGCGCGTATTTACTTAATGGATAATTGATAAGCAGATTTTGATACGAGCGCAGTGCACCGCGAATATTGCGAATAGACGAATAGGCTTCAAGGATTTGCCCCTGCAAAAAAAGTCCTCGGTCTAAATTACTGATTGCACTGCCAAAAAACGTATCGATAAAATCTTTTGCCTCTGCAAAATTGCCCGCATCATACGCCGCTTGCGCCTGCTCAAGCACCGCGTCGGTTTCCGTCGGTGTTTCTGGCTGATTGCTTTTGCTTTCAATCTTGAACGAAGTCGGGTCAAGCAATTCCTCGTAGGAGTTTTTTTCGCCCTCTTCGTTTTTCCGATTTTCTGCGCGAGCCGTTTTTTCATCTGCGCTCTCAAGCTCTGCTTTTTCGCTGTTGTCAGTTCCCGAAGTTTTTTCAGCCACCGTTTTTTTAGGCTCATCAGCGGCTTTTTCAATCACAAACTCAACATAATCGTCGATATATTTTTTTGCAATCACATCATTTTTGTAAAAATGCAGCAACGTTGAGCCAGACTTTTTGGCAAAAAAATAAAATTCGGTCGTATTTTCCTTTACCGAAGAACCATCGTAATCAGTGATTTTCGGCTCAGATTCCTCGCCCAAATACGTCCATTTTGTGCCGGGAAATGCAATACTGATATGCTGGTTCTGCTTTGCCGTAATCGTTCTTGACGGCGTTATCGCCTCAACTTCTGCCGTTTTTTCATCGGCGGACTCGGCTGTTTCGCTTTCAATTTTCTTCGGAAGCGCCACTTCAGCCTTCGGCGGCACAGATTTTTTCTCTTGCGCTTCCGCCGTTTTTACCGTTTCAGCAGGACGTGAACTCTCTTTTTGCACCTGCACCGTTGTGGACGGCTCCGCTTCAGCAGAAGCAGGTTCAACCAAATACACAATTTGATTGTCAATCAGCTCGCTCACCGCCTTTTTCGGCTCTTCAGAATGAAGCACCACCTCGGTATCATCAAGAATTTCCTGCGCAAACACACAAAACGAAATCGATGCAACAGCACACAAAATAAGATTTTTTTTCATTGAACAGCTCCCAGAATTCCATCAACCAGAGAATCGTTTGCCTTGCTTAAATCGCGGATTCGACCTTCATCAGGCTCTTCAAACCAGCGCTCAACTTCATCTTCGTCCCAGCTCAAATTCTGCGGGCGAGAAAGATAATAGCCGTCTTCCATAGCGTCAGAGCGCGGCTTAAACAGCGATTCAACAGAAACTGGACTTTCAACAGTTTTCACAGGTCTATTTTTTTTAGCTTCGGAGCATTGCAAAAATAACAGCGAAAAAAGCGCAATGATAAGAACTGCCAATGCTATAATTGCGCCAATAGCGGCTTTTCCTTTTTCCGCAATAAAATCTTGAATTGCGCCAACCACAGTGTCGATTACTTCCATTAAAGACTCCTCTATATAGAATCGTGCATTTTTATTCGTTTTTTCACTCTAAATTTCGTTTTGGCGGACGACTTGGAATCACAATGCCTTCTTCTGCTTCAATGTGTTCATTTTCATCATCTGCATTTCCAGCAAAATCCGTCTGCTCATTTTTTTCAACGCGGAAACTTTGGTCGAGCCTGAGCGCAATAATTTTGCTGATACCAAATTCTTCCATAGTAACGCCCAGCATTGCATTTGCACCAAGCACCGTTTTTTTGTTATGCGTGATAACAATATATTGACTCATATCAGAAAACGAATGTAGCGCATACACAAAGCTCTTTACATTTTTATCGTCCAGCGCCGCATCAATTTCATCCAGCAAACAAAACGGCGACGGGCGCACCTGATACGTTGCAAACAAAAGCGCAATCGCGGTCATCGTTTTTTCGCCGCCAGAAAGCAGCGCAATATTTTCCAGCTTTTTCCCGGGCGGCTGGGCATAAATGTCGATTCCCGTCGTCAGCACATTCTCCGCGTCCGTCAAGCGCAACTCTCCGCGCCCGCCGTTCATCAGCTTTCTGAAAATGATATGAAAATTCTTTCGGATTTCGTTGTAGGTATTCACAAACATTTCCGAACTCTTTGCTCGAATTTCGCTTGCAACACGCTCGAGGTCTTCCATCGACTTTTTTGTGTCGTCAAAACTTTGTTTTTGCTGCTCATAGCGCGCTTTCACCTCATTAAAATCGTCGATAGCCATCAAATTGATTTCGCCGAGATTGCGGATTTTTTCGCGCAGCGACATCAAATTCGCCTTCAATTCCGCATCGCTTTGCGTAATCGAATCCATTCTCTCTGAAAATTCCATCAAATCGCGCGAATGTTCATCGCGGAAATTCTGCTTCGTATTCGCAATATCGCCCTCATTCATCGAAATATGCAGCGACAATTTTTCATACAACGCCTGACATTTCGTTCGCTCTTCCGTCTTCTTTTTCAGACTCGACTGATTCACTTCGGTATCCGAACTGTACGTCTTAATCCTGTTTTCAAGCGTATTGAGCGTTTCCGCAATCGACCGCCCGTTTTTTTCGATTTCCGCCAGCTCTTCTTGGATTTCCGCTATTTTTTCTTCCAAATCCTCTTTTTTCTTGGATTCCGCAAAATATTCATCGTCCAATTCCTTTCGGGAAGCCTCTTCCCGCGCCAGCGACTTCCGCAAAATCCCGATTTGCCGCTCGTCCGATTCCACCTGCGCTTTTTTCTGCGCCTCGTCAATGCGCGCCTGAGCGAGCGTCTCGCGCAACTCTGCACTTTTTTTCTGCGCCATCGCCGTGCTCTGCTCAAGCTCTTTCCCGCGCATTTCAATCGCCTCGATTTTCTCGCGCGCCGAGCGAATTTCCGCGTCAATGATATGCTTTTGCGAAATAATGCCCTCAGGCGAAAGCAATTCGTCGATAAACTGCGGAGATGCGGCAATATAATCATCAATATGCGATTTTAACGCCGTTATTTTCTGCTCAATTTCGCCCAGCACCGCCGAAAAATCCAGCGAAGTAGCGCGGAATTGCTTTTTTTCGCGCACAAACAAAAGCAATTCCGCCGCCGTTTTCTCTATTTCGCCCTTCGCGCTCGCGCATTTTTCCGCCGAATACCCGACCTCCTGCAATTTTGCGTCAAGACTTTTTACAATGTCTTCCGTTATCGCTTCAAGCTCGCTCTGTTTTTTTTGCAAACCGTCGTCCAAGCGCACAATCTGCTCGTTTCCGCTCTTTATTTTCTCCGCGTTTTCCGCAATCACCAGAGCCAGATTCTTGATTTCGCCTTCGCTTTCCGCAATCACCTTTTCAATCCGCGACACATCGCGTTTCTTGGCAAAAAGCTCCGAATTTTGCTCGTCGATTTCCTCCGTTAATTCCGAAATCCGCTCCTCCAGCGATTTTTGCTTTCCCTCAATATGATTGATTTTGTCTTTTGCCTGCGCTAATTGCGAAGAGAACTGCTTTGAAAGCTCGAGTTTCCCGTTTTTTTCCGCGCCGATGCTGATAAGTTTTGACTGAAACGAATGAAATTGCTCCTCGCTTTCTTTTATCTTATCCATATTCACCGACAGCAATTTATCCAGCTCATCGATTTCTTTTTGCAATGCTTGGCGGCGCAGTTCGGTTTCTTTAAGTTGCGCCTCCTGCTTTGCCTTTTCCTGCATTATCGTTTTGAGCTTCAAAAGCTGGCGGTCAATTTCGGTATTAAACGCATTTTCCTTCAAGTTCCGATACAGCGTCGTTTTTTCCGCCTGAATTTTAAGCGCATCATAGCGATGTTTTATCTCGGTCAGCGAGGCTTCAATCTGGCTCAAATTGACCCTCGTATTTTCAAGCTCGCGCTCTGCCGCAGCGCACTCAATCTTGCTCTTGCTGATTCCCGCGGCTTCCTCAAACAAATAGCGGCGGTCTTCGGGCTTGCTCGACAAAATCTGGTCGATTTTCCCCTGCTCCATCACCGAATACGCGGATTTTCCCACGCCCGTATTCATAAACAGTTTTTTGATTTCGCTCGGAATCACCTTGCGATTATTGATAAAAAACTCATTTTCACCGCTTCGGTACAACCGCCGCTTCAGCTCAATCTCACATTCTTCCACCGGCAAGATTTTTGCACTGTTGTCAATCGTCAGCGCGACTTCGGCAACATTGAGCGCGGCGCGTTTTTCCGTCCCGTTAAAAATCACGTCTTCCATCTTTTCCGCGCGCAAATTTTTAGACCGATTTTCGGCAAGCACCCATTTTATCGCATCAACCACGTTGCTCTTTCCGCACCCATTCGGACCCAAAAGAGCCGTAATGCCATCAGAGAAATCAATATGAGTGCGGTCGGCAAACGATTTAAAGCCGAACAAATCAAGACTTTTCAAAAACATAGACGTTAGTATATCAGCAAATGGAACGCATTACAATTATTTCGGCGCAACAACTTCGCCCTTAAAAAGCATTTTGGGATACACCACAATGCCCAATTTTTTCTCCAGCGCCGCATAAGAGCGCATCTCGCGCTCATCGCCGATGACCACATTCACCCCGTGCGCGCCCTGCCGAGCGGTTCGCCCTGCGCGGTGCGTAAAAAATGCCGCGTCGTCGCCCAAATCCAGCTGCACAACGTGCGTTATGCACGGAATATCCAGCCCGCGCGCAGAAACATCGCTCGTAATCAGCACGGGATTTTTCCCGTTTCGGAACGAATCAACCGCAGATTTTCGCGCCATTTTGCCCATTTTTGCGTGAAGCGCAACACATTTTATTTTTTTGTACGACAATTTTCGCTCAATATTTTCCACTTGGTCAGGACGCGCTGTAAACACAATGATTTTCGCGCTCGCTTTTGCATTCACCGCATTGATGAACGAACGAAGCGTATCGATTTTGTCCCGCCGTTCCGCAAACAGCGCCCAATGCTCTATTTTTTCGCGCAAAATATGCTCGCTCGGCAGTTCCTCAAAATCCAGTTCCGCGCCCGTCATTTTTGACACCAACTCCGCCGTTCTTTTGTCCGCCGTGGCAGAACAGCCCGCAACCTGCACCTTTTTCTTTTCGCACAACAGCGAAAGCAGCGTCTGCGTGTCTTCTCTCAATTCGCGGTCAAGCAGACGGTCACACTCATCAAGCACCACCCATTCAAGATTGTCGGTCTTGAGTTTTTTAAGACGAAGCAACTCCGTAATCCGCCCCACGCTCCCGATAACAATCGCAGGCTTTTCCTTGAGACTTTCAATCTGCCGCTTTATCGGCGCGCCCCCGATTAACAGCGCAGATTTCATCGCCGAAATCTTTTGCAGCTGCGCTTTTATCTGCGACGACAACTCATACGTCGGCGACAAAATCACGGCTTTCACCCCGCCCGTTTTCTCCTCGCTCGCAATGCGCTGCACCATCGGCAACAGATACGCAAAGGTTTTCCCCGTGCCCGTTTCGCTCTTAAACAGCACATTTTTGCCCGCCAACAGCAAAGGAATCACGCGCGATTGCACACTCGTCGGCTTTTCGATATTGATATTCAAAAGCGCACTGCACCATTCTTTTGAAATCCCCGTTTTTTCAAAATCCGAAAACGCTTGCGTTTCAGACCGTTTTTCGTTTTCATCACTCATACAAAAAACTATATCATATTGCGCGATTTCAAACCAGTGTGCGCCGCGTCATTCCCGT
>CALBGU010000280.1 GCA_937893155.1 uncultured Treponema sp.
GAAATTGCGTTAATATAAAGACATACACTTTGTAGAAAGTGTCATTTTTAATCGTTGGTTTAAAAGTGACACTTTTTTTGTTGCCGTTTTGTCATTCCGAACGTGATTTCAAAATTTCTTTTCAGAGCCAATAAAAAAAATTTTTGCCAATAAATCTTCAGCGAGGTCAATCGAGTACTCGACAAGGATGATGAGAACGCAGTGTATATAATTCGGTTTTAATTGTAAACCAATACAGTAAAAACATAATTGACAATCCATAAAAAAACGGCATACAATAACGCAGTATCGCAAAAACGAACAAAAATCAGGAGAAAAAAAATGGATATTGAAGCACTTGCTGACGAAATCATTGCAGGGCGCAGGCTTTCTCACAGCGACGACCTTGCGTTTTTTGAGACGTGCGATGAAACGGCGCTCAAGCACGGCGCAGACAAAATCCGAAGCGCGTTTTCGGGCAATAAGGTGGATTTGTGCACGATTATCAACGGCAAAAGCGGTCGATGCGGCGAAAACTGCGCGTATTGCGCTCAGTCGGCGCATCACAAAACGGCGTGCGAGGTCTACGGATTTTTGAGTCAAGAAAAAATCATCGCGGAGGCAAAAGCGAACGCGGCTGAAGGCGTAGACCGATTCGCGATTGTAACGGCAGGAAAAGCGCTCGACGGCGAAGATTTTGAAAAGGCGATTGCCGCATATCGTGTAATTCACGCGCAATGTCCGACGCTGGAGTTGTGCGCTTCGTTTGGTTTTCTGAAAAAAGAGCAGTTTGCGCGGCTGCGAGATGTGGGCGTTACGAGTTATCACGACAATATTGAAACGTCGCGCCGATTCTTTCCGCACATTTGCACGACGCACACGTTTGACGAAAAGCTCGCGACAATCCGAGCCGCAAAGGAAGCCGGGCTTTATGTCTGCTCAGGCGGAATTATCGGTATGGGCGAGACGTTCGGCGACCGCATCGATATGGCGCTGGAACTTGCCGCGCTCGGTGCCGACTCAATTCCCGTGAATACGCTGATGGCGATTAAGGGCACGCCGCTTGAAAACCAAAAGCCGCTCGGCGACAGCGAAATCCTGCGCACGATTGCAATGTTCCGCTACATCAATCCCGCAGCAGATATTCGGCTTGCGGGCGGCAGGCGGCTGATGAAAAACAGCGGCGAAGAGGCATTTTTGAGCGGCGCAAATGCCACGATTACGGGCAATATGCTCACGACCAGCGGCTCAACAATCAAAAGCGACCGCGAAATGCTCACGCGGCTCGGTCGCACGGTGATTTGACAAAGAAAAACGCCCTTCTGCAAACAATTTTGTTAAACAGAAAGGCGTTTTGTTTTTTTTGCGTCATAGCCGAACTTGTTTCGGAATCTCTTTTCCGAAATCTGCCGTTAGACAAGGGGGCATACTCCTTGCTTACCCCTCCACCGCGCGTATCTCCGCTCCGAGAGGGCGAGAATCTCCGTGTTTTACTCATAATGACCTTTGCAAGAAATCACCTTGATATTCTGCAACTCGTCAATCACATACACAAGCCGATTCTCTTTGTCAATTCTGCGCGAATATCCTCTAGCAAATCATTTATTTTTTTGAGTGTCTTTTTATCCTGCGTTTGCCAGTACATATATTGCGCGAAAGCTTCACGTGTAAAAGTAAAATCGTTCATCAGCCTTGTTCCATCGCCCGCAATTCGTCCATTGACTTCACAACCACGTCGCCCGTCGCAAGCTGCTCAAAGCTCTTATCAAGCATTGTCGAATACGCTTCATTCTGCTTTTCTCGCTCCCTGCTGTTCGCCAAAACCATATCCAAAAAGCGCGAAACAAAATCAAAATCCCGCTCGCTTACCATACGGAGCTTCTGCTCTAAAACTGCATACGGCATTTTGTACCTCCACATTTCTATTCTATCACAGACATAGCCTGTTTTGTAAAAGCCTCTCACTTTTTTTCCCGCCTTGCTTACCCCTCTACTGCGCGTATCTCCTCCGCCGACAGCCCATAGAGCGCGTACACCGCCGCATTTATCGCCTTGTCGGTCGCCTCAATCTGCCCCGTGAGCGCAGTAATGTGATTACTTTAAAACAAATCAGAATGAGTCCCTGTTCTAAACAAAACTAATTCTAGTTCTGCTTCTTTTACTTTGTAAATTAAAAGCAAATCAGGACGAATATGACATTCTCTATAGCCTTTATAGTTCCCAACTAAAAAATGGTCTTTCTTTTCTGGCGGCAAAGGCTCTTGCTTTTGAAGCATCGCGATAACCTTGAATAATTCTTCAGTATCTACATTTCGTTTCTTTGCAAGTTTATAATCCTTTTTGAACTGCGTTGTGTAGACAAGTTCAAGCATCTAAAGAAGCCCTCAATTCGTCAATTGTAGAAAAAGGTCCGTGCAACTCTTTTCCATTTTCTGCAAGTTCGATTGTTTGACGAGTAATACTATTAGGCAAATCGCTTTTTATTTCAAACGGAATTCTATGCTCTCGAACAACAGCTTTTGCAAATAAAGTTATTGCAGTAGAAACAGGAAGCCCAAAATCTTGGCAAATAAGAGAAAACTCATTTTTTAGTTGACTATCCATTCTAACACTAACAGCCGCTTGATTCATATTTACACCTCACTCATAACATTATATATCTATTTAGCAAGAAAATCAGCCCGCCTTGCTTACCCCTCCACCGCGCTTATCTCCTCCGCCGACAGCCCATAGAGCGCATACACCGCCGCATTTATCGCCTTGTCGGTCGCCACATACACGCCCGAAGAGGCATTAGAGCAATCAGCAAAACCAATTCTCAAGGCGGAGATTCGGTATCCCCGAAAAATCCGCGACGTTGCGGGTAACAAGAGTGAGGTCGCGGGAAAGCGCGATGGCGGCTATCTGAAAATCCAAAATCGGACGGACATTGCCTGTCAGTTGCAAACTGGCGCGAAGTTCCCCGTGCAATTTTGCGGCTTTTTCGTCATAAGAAAAAATCGGGTAATTCGGAGAAACCACAAGGCGTATGTATTCTGCAAGTTCCCGCTTCTTCCGCTCGCTTTTTAAAAGCCCTAGCCCATAATGCAGCTCGTGCCAAGTGATAGAGCTTATCGCGCAAGACTCGGAGCAGTCCCTGAGCCGCCGCACAACTGTTTCGTTCGGATTCACTCGGAACGGCTCGGAGATAATATTCGTGTCGAGCAGATACATCACTTTTCGTTCAGCCATTCCATACCTCTCTCACCGATGTCGTCGCGGCTCATAGCGTCGAACGGAAACTCAGCATCTTCTGAAAAGACCGTTTTGCGCCAGCTGTCATAGGCGGCACTAAAACCAGACGGCGCAGGGCGGCTCATCTTCATAAAATATTCCGCCCCGACAATGTACACCACAGGCTTTCCGCTTTCGGTAACTTCCACAGGGCTTCCTGCGACTGCCTGCGCCGCGTAATCGGAAAAGCTGTCTTTCACATCATACATTGCAGCACTTGTCATAAAAATACCTCCATTCGCCATAGTATACCACATCATTTCCCTTCTACCGCGCTTATCTCCCCCGCGTCTAGCCCGTAGAGCGCGTACACGAAAGCGGCGAGTGCTTCAGAACCAATCGGCGAGTTTCAGATTCGGGATATGCTCAAAATGCTTCGTGTTGTGCGTCACCAGCGTCATATCCGTCGCAATCGCAGTTGCCGCAATCAGCAAATCCATATCGTCCGAAGGCTTGCCGATTCGTTGGACGTGCGCTTTTATTCTGCCGAACTCTTCCATAATGCTCGCGTCGATGTCCACGAGCGGAAAAATCGAGCGCACCTCACGCACGGTCTGGAGGTTCTTCTCCGCGTTTTTCGACTTCTCCGCACCGAACACAAGTTCGCCGTAAGAAACGACGGAAACGGACATCGGCTCTTTCTTATGCAGTGCGAAATTGGCGTTCACATTGCCCAGATTTTTCAGACGATATATCAGAATGTTCGTGTCAATCAAATAACTCATTTTCCGCCCTAAAACGTGCTGAATTGCATCGCTCTCTTTCTATTGCCAAAAGGATTTCGTCCGCACTCTCGTCGCCCGCCCACGAGAGTTTGAGGAACTTCTCCGCCGGTGTTTCCGTCGCCTGCTTTTTTGCAAGCAAGCCTTTTACTTTCTCGAATATCTCCGTCAGCGTCTGCACGTCGAGCTTGTCCAGTTCCGTATTGAAATACGCCAATGCAAAATCGCTCATAAAAATACCTCCATATCTCTATTATACCACATTTTTTGACAATGGACTTAAAGCCCCATGCTACCGCCCCTCCGCCGCCGCAATCTCCTCCGCCGACAGCCCATAGAGCGCGTACACCGCCGCATTTATCGCCTTGTCGGTCGCCTCAATCTGCTCCTTGAGCGCAGTAATATCCGCCTTGTAGTCATCAAAATACTCCTGCCACTCGTCTTGCTCCTTGAGCGACAGCTTTATTTTCTGCTTGCCGAGTTCTTTCACAAAGCCCGCGAAATCGAGCGCGTAAAATTTTTCCAGCGTTGCAGTAATAGCAATGGGCTTAAGCCCCTTGTTCGCCTGCCCCTTGTTCGCCGCCGCGCCCAAGTTATCGCGCACGCGAGAAAGAAACTTCGCGCACTTTTTCTGCACGTCAGTGTTAAGATTAAGCATTTTGTCCGCCAATTCCACAAACGGCTTCTGCTCGTCAAGAGAAATCGCAGGAATTGGAATTTGCTCAAGTTGATTAACTTTGACGTGAAGACCTGACTGAAAAGTTTGTTTAAACCAGAAGTTTATCAATTTTGAATTGAGCAGACACAAAATAAATTTCATATCATAGCCGTCTTTCAATTCATAAATAAGATTCAATGTATCATTGCAAAGATTCTGTTCACAATCGAGAGTTGCATTTATTTCTTGCGCAATTTCTTGAATAAAAATCTTCTGCGGTACTGTAAAAAACGCTAAACTGCGAGGGCGTGCGTTCACATTTTCGCTCATCAGCTTTGGCTTGTACCAGATATATTCGTTCTCGCTGTTTTCGACTTTTCCCCAGCGTTTCAAGTTGCGCCCGCGGATAATCGGATAGCAATCGTCGTCTTTTTTCTCGTTCAAAATAAATTTTTTGTCGTTTGCGCTTTTTATGCCACACGATGCCTTCATTATGTCTCCGAGCCTAACGGTCGGAACTTTGTTCAATTCGATATTTTGTTCGAGCGTGAAATTATAGCCGTGTGTTGAAAGGATTTTTTTGTATGGAAGCGTAAATCCTTTTGATGAGAAAACGGAATTTTCACATTTTTCGATTGTGATTTTATCGGTTTCTTCTGGCGTTTTGTTGGTGTACAAGCAGATTATCGTTTTGACTGTTGCGTCCTTAAAAACCTTTTCGGGCAACTGTACAAGGCGCGTAACAGTAACATCTTTTGCAAGAAACTCTCTAAAACTCTCAAAACTCTTTATGCCAAGCCAACTGTTCGAGAAAATAAAGCCAAAAAGCCCGTTCGGCTTCAAGAGTTTCGCCGCTTTTTCCGTAAAAATCGAATACAAGTCAAACATTTCTTTTGCAGTTTTGTAATGCGTCTTGTAATAATTTTTCTGCTTCGCGTCCTTTATGTTGTTTACGCTTACATACGGCGGATTGCCAATAATCACATCAAAGCCGCCGTTACTAAATGGATTTTCGCCGTTTTCTTGCAAAAGCGGGCTTGCAACAAATGGTTTTTCGCCATTTTCTTGCAAAAGCGGGCTTGCACTATTTGGCAAGGGGCTTAAGCCCCTTGTTACCTCTGTCTGCTCCCTTGTTACCTCTGTGTGTACCCTTGTTACCTCTGTGTGTACCCTTGTTACCTCTGCCTGTTCCTCTGTTACATCTGTGTGTTCCCTTGTTACTTCTGTAGAAAAAAGAGGAGACAATTCGTGCTTCTCTCTATTATAGGAAATATAATGAACTGCATTTTCAAGCTGTTCGTATGAAAAAATCTCTTTGCTTCCATATTTCTGCGTCCACAAATGAAACGCCTCTGCACTGTCTGCATTATTCCATTTGTTGTATTCAAATGATGTTCTCCCTTTAATACGCTGCATTACGGTAGGCAATTCATCTTTTTGACAAGCAAGTAAGATATGAATATGGTCGCAACAGATATTATATGCAAGAACTTTATACTGTTGCTCTTCAACAATTTGCGCCACAATATGCGTAATAAACAATTCAGCATCAAGAGAAAGTTTTAATGCAGCCTCATAATTCCATTCTAGAGCTTGAGGTCGGTTAGACGGTCTTGAATTGTGAGTTGCTGTTGTTATATGGAAAACGTGTTCTTTCGTAAAATCCACACAAGATAATGGTTGTCGCAATATTTCTGGCAAAAGATTTCCTTGCACTAGCAAGTGGCTTTTATTATTTAACAAGGGACTTTTATTATTTGGCAAGGGGCTTTTATTATTTGGCAAGGGGCTTAAGCCCCTTGTTAACTTATCAGACACTCCCTTTTCTTTTTCGCCAAATACTTCGGGGAATTCGTTTTTCCAATCAAAAGCCTTTTCGCCTGCAACATTT
>CALBGU010000281.1 GCA_937893155.1 uncultured Treponema sp.
AACGGACAAAAGTTACCCTGGGGATAACAGGCTTATCTCTCCCAAGAGATCACATCGAAAACGTGAAGCTGTGTATTCACTACGGTTTGGCTAGCGCAAAGGAAACGCTTTTGACAAAGCAGACCGTCAGCAACCTTTTATCACGAGAATTCCTTGAAATGTATCAATCAAAGTAATAAAAATCACTTTAATAGTGTTACAAATATTGCACATCTCTAAATAATTTGGTAGGATACGTCAGAGTTTTTCAGAAATTGTATAGTTTTTCTGAAAAAATGGAGGGTTTACTAATGAAAAAAACTGTACTTGCAACAGTTGCTTTAGCAGCGGCTGTGTTCTCCCTTGCAAGCTGCGGCGGCAAGAGCGAAAGCAAAGCGGCAACGAGTTCTTCTGCGTCTTCAAGCGCGGCGGAGTTCATCTTTAACAACGGCACAGAGCCGCAATCTCTTGACCCGTCAAAGATTCAGGGCGTTCCTGAGCATCGCTTGTATATGGCGTTGTTTGAGGGCTTGGTCAGCTACGATGCAAAGACAAACGAGGCTGTTCCGGGCGTGGCAGAAAGCTGGTCTTTGAGCGAAGACGGCACAGTGCTTACTTTTAAGCTCAGAAACACAACGTGGAGCGACGGCACTCCGATTACTGCACAGACATTCGTTGATTCTTGGCTGTATTACCTCGCTCCTGAAACTGCGGCAGAATATGCGTATATGCCAGCGGCTGTTATCAAGGGCGCAGAGGCTTACAACGCAGGTAAGGCAGGAAAAGAAACTGTTGGACTTCGCGCGGTAGATGATACAACTTTCGAGGTTACGCTTGTCGGTCCTGTTCCGTATGCAGTGGATATGATGGCTCACTATTCATTCGCGCCGCTTCCGCTTCACGCAATGGAAAAATTCGGCAATGACTGGACAAAGCCAGGCAACTTCGTTGGAAACGGTCCGTTCGTTCTTTCTGAATGGCTTCCACAAGACCACATTTCTGTCGTGCCGAACGATAAATATTGGAACAAAGCAAATGTGTTCCTCTCAAAAGTTACATTCTTGACGATTGAGAACGAAACAACAGGCTACAACAAGTACAAGAACGGCGAGCTTGATTGGGATACAACTGTCCCGCTTGAAATGCTCGATGAGATTAAGCTCACAAACGATTATCACGTTTCACCGCAGATTTCTTCATATTACTATGAGTTGAACTTCAACAATCCTATTCTTGCTGATGTGCGCGTGAGAAAGGCTCTTGCAAAATCAATCAACACACAGGAGCTTGTAGACAAGGTTACAAAAGGCGGTCAGATTCCTGCAACTTCATTCTGTCCTCCGATGTCTGGCTTTACTCCTGCTACTGGCAATCCGTACGATGTAGAGGCTGCAAAGGCATTGCTTGCTGAAGCAGGTTACCCGAACGGCGCGGGATTCCCGAAGATGACGGTTATTTACAACACAAACGAGGGTCATAAGAAGATTGCTGAGTATGTACAGCAGGAATGGAAGAAGAACCTCGGCATTGATGTAGAGCTTTCAAATATGGAGTGGGGTACGTTCCTTGAAGAAAGGCAGCACAACAACTTTGAGATTGCGCGCGCTGGTTGGGTAGGCGATTATATGGACCCGTCTAACTTCCTTGAGTTGCTCCTTTCAACATCTGGCAACAACGACGGACGCTACAACAATCCAAAATATGATGAGCTTATCAAGAAAGCGGCTACAATGCCAGCTGGCGCAGAGCGTATGCAGGTGCTGCACGACGCAGAAGAGTTGATGATGACAGAAGAGCAGGCTCTTATTCCGTTCTACTACTATGTTTCACAGAATATGATTGACCTTGACAAGTGGGACGGTTGGTACACGAATCCGCTCGATGTGCACCCGTGGGTCGGCATTAAGCCAAAGCGTTAGAAACGCTTTTGTAACAGCCACAGCCACAGGCTGATTTGTAAAAGACAGGGGGAGTTTTCTCCTTGTCGTATCGAAAAAAAATACACTCCTTACTTAAAAGGATTTTTCCCTAAAAGCTAAGGAGTGTTTCCTTACTGTTTAGGAAAGAATCCTAAAAGGTTAGGAGAAAATCCTAAAAGGATATACAAAAATTATAAAAAGCGTCGAGGACGAAAAATGTCTTTTGACGCGCGCAGAGGAATCGTTTTATGGGAAAGTTTATTATACGGCGTCTTTTGAGCCTTATCCCGACAATGTTTCTAATTGTTACATTCAGTTTCTTTATTATCCGTATTGCACCAGGCGGACCTTTTGCAAGCGAGAAAAAAGTTACTCCGGAGGTTATGGCGAATTTGATGCACAAGTATCACATGGACGAGCCTCTGGTAAAGCAGTATCTTCGCTATATGGTCGATGTGCTGCATGGTGATTTAGGTCCGTCATTCAAGAACAAGGATTATACCGTTAATCAGCTTATCGCTCAGAGTATGCCGAACTCGATGATTTTGGGTATAACTGCTTTGATTATCGCTGTTGTGCTTGGAACGCTCGTGGGCTTGGCTTCGGCGGTGAAGCAAAACAGCTGGGTTGATTATACTGCGATGTCATTCGCTTCTCTTGGTATTTCCATTCCGCTATTCGTTGTAGGTCCGGTGGCAGTGTTGCTTTTTGCAATGAAATTGCATTGGTTTCCGACATCTGGCTGGATTACGGGGCGCGCAGGAATGATTACGCTGGTTATGCCTGCTTGCACGTTGTCGCTGTCGTATTTTGCGTCGATTTCGCGCTTGACTCGTGCGAGTGTGCTTGAGGTTTTGAGAAGCGATTATATCAGAACAGCGAGAGCAAAGGGATTGCACCCTGCTATTATTCTTGTAAAGCATGTGTTAAAAGGTGCTCTTTTGCCGATTGTAACGTATTTAGGACCTGCCTTTGCTGGTATTGTTACGGGGTCTGTCGTTATTGAGCAGATATTCTTAGTTCCTGGTATCGGCAACTACTTTGTAAAATCAGCTCTTAACCGCGATTACACGCTTATTTTAGGCACGGTTATTGTGTATTCGGTTATTCTGGTTGTTATGAACTTTATCGTTGATGTTTTATACGGGTTCTTAGACCCTCGTATCTCATATAAATAACAGGACAAAGGGAATGAATCTACTTAAATCTAGTGCAAAGAAATCAAGCGGCACAAACGAATTTAATCAAGAAATGAAAGCTGTATCGCTTCACGCAGAGGCTTGGAAACGGCTCAAGAAAAACAAAATGGCTTTGTGCAGTCTTTGGGTTGTGTTGGCTTATGTTCTTGTTTCTCTCGTCGCGCCTCTTTTGCCGCTTCACCCGTATGAAGAGCAGGTGATTGACCATATCAATTTGCGTCCGTCGTTTAAGTGCGCAGGCGATGTGATGGTTGAGCAGAAAATTGCATACCTTAACAAAGTGATGAAAAAGCAGAACCGCACAACACTCACGGCGGCGGAACAAAAAGAAATTGATGAGCTGAAAGAAGAGGTGAAAACAAATCCGATTCATCAGCGACACTATATTTTAGGCACAGACGCACTCGGTCGCGATATGCTTTCGCGCTCGATTTACGGCGGTCGCATTTCGATTACTATCGGCATTGTCGGCACGGTTACGGCTCTTATCATCGGTGTTCTTGTCGGTGCGGTTGCGGGCTTTGTCGGCGGTTGGGTCGATACGCTGTTGATGCGCTTTGTTGATATTCTCTATGGATTGCCGTATATGCTTTTGGTTATCATTATGATGGCGATTTTGGGAAAAAGCGTGGCGATTTTGTTCATTGCGATTGCGCTTGTTTCGTGGCTGACGATTGCGCGCGTTGTTCGCGGACAGGTTATCAGCTTGAAGAACAGCGAGTTCATCGAGGCGGCGAGGTCTATGGGCGCAAGTCCTTTGCACATCATTATTCGACACTTATTGCCGAACTGCTTGGGTATCATTATTGCCTATGCAACGCTTTCTCTTCCGAGCTTTATTATGAGTGAAAGTTTCCTCTCGTTCTTAGGCTTGGGTGTGAGTGCGCCGCTTGCGTCGTGGGGAAGCCTTGTTTCTGACGGTGTGAAGGGAATGGAGCTATATCCGTGGATTTTGATTGTTCCCGCGTTCTTTATGACAGTGTTTCTTTTTGCGATGAACTTCCTCGGCGACGGTGTGCGCGACGCATTCGACCCGCAGAGCAAGAAGCGCGTCTAAAAGGCGAAGCTCTTTTTTCAAAAAATCTCTTTTGGAGAAACCTAATGACTGATGAAATTATTTTGCAGGTGAAAGACCTCAAAACATATTTTTATACTGACGCTGGTACGGTAAAATCTGTAGACGGCGTTTCTTTCGACCTTCACAAAGGTGAAATCTTGGGCATTGTCGGCGAGTCTGGTTCGGGAAAATCGGTGTCGAACTTGTCGATTATGAACCTTATTCCATCGCCTCCGGGAAAAATCGAGAGCGGCGAGGTGCTGTTTCACGGCGAAGATTTGCTCAAGATGAGTCAAAAGCAGTTGCGTTCTATTCGTGGCAATCGCATTTCTATGATTTTCCAAGACCCAATGTCTTCTCTCAATCCGTTTTTGCGCATTTCAACGCAGATGATTGAAACAATCCAGCTTCATCAAGGATTGAATAAAAAGGACGCAAAGGCAAAAGCGATTGAGATGCTCAAAATGGCAGGAATCCCCGCGGCAGAAGAGAGAATCGATTGCTATCCGCACCAGTTTTCTGGCGGTATGAGGCAGCGCGTTATGATTGCAATGGGGCTTTCGTGCAAACCTGAAATCCTCATTGCCGATGAGCCGACGAGTGCTCTTGACGTTACGATTCAAGCGCAGATTATCGACTTGATGACCGACCTTACAAAACAGCTCGGAACTGCGGTTATTATGATTACGCACTCGCTTGGCGTTGTGGCGGGAATGTGCGACACAATCAATGTTATGTATGCGGGGCGCGTTGTGGAGCACGGTGCGACAAAAGACCTGTTTGCTTCTCCAAAGCACCCGTACACACAGGGCTTGATAAAATCGGTGCCGCGTCTTGACAAAGAAACGGAAGGCAGGCTTTTTTCTATTCCTGGTCAGCCGCCGAACGTTATTGATTTGCCTCCGTGCTGTCCGTTCTATCCGCGCTGTGAGAAAGCGAAAGATATTTGCAAGAAAAAGTATCCGCCGCTCAAGCAGTTTGGCAATGGGCATTGCGCATCGTGTTGGTTGTACGCAGAAGACAAGGAGGCTATCTAAATGGAAAAAGAAATCGACGAAAAAGGAAACCTTCTTGAAGTCAAAGATTTGAAAATGCACTTTTTCGCGGGCAAGAAAGGTTTGTTCGGCGGAGAAAAGAAATATACATACGCGGTTGACGGCGTGTCGTTCGAGGTGAAAAAGGGCGAAACGATGGGGTTGGTCGGTGAGTCTGGCTGCGGAAAATCGACGGTTATCCGCGCGGTTTCACAGTTGTATAAGCCGACATCGGGCAACGTGATTTTTGAGGGCAAAGAGTTGACGCAGATGAACAATCGCAGTTTGCTCGAAGCGCGAAAAAATATGCAGATGGTGTTTCAGGACCCGTATGGCTCTCTTGACCCGAGAATGACGACGGCGGAAATCATTGCAGAGCCGATGAAGATTTATCGCAAAGCTGGCATTATCCAGATGAGCGACAGCGAGATGAGCGATAGAATCGATTATCTTATGGAAAAAGTGGGTTTGTCGCATTTCTTCAAAAATCGATTCCCTCACGAGTTCTCTGGCGGACAGAGGCAGCGTATCGGTATTGCGCGCGCCCTTGCTTTGCGACCTCGCCTTATCCTTGCAGATGAGCCTGTGAGTGCTCTTGATGTGTCGATTCAAGCGCAGATTTTGAATCTTTTTAAAGATGTTCAAGAAGAGTTTGGTTTGGCGTATTTGTTTATTGCGCACGATTTGGCTGTTATTAAGTATATATCTGACCGAGTGGCTGTGATGTATTTGGGAAAAATCGTTGAAATCAGCGACAGCAAAGATTTGTATTCAAAGCCGCTTCACCCGTATACGCAAGCTCTGTTGTCTGCGGCTCCTGTGCCAGACCCCGAAATTGAGGCGAAACGACAGCGCATTATTCTTACGGGCGATGTGCCAAGCCCGAATGTGCAGCGTCCGGGGTGCTACTTCTACGACCGTTGCCCGAAACGAAGCGAGCATTGCAAGATGAATCAGCCTCAGTTCGTGCAAAAAGGCGAGGGAAAGACCGACCATCGTGTCGCGTGTTTCTTGTATCAATAAAGCTGGCGATAAAAAAGAGCGGAGATTGTTCAAAAATCCCTGCTCTTTTTCCTTATCTGTCGTGTCTGCCGTGCCGCCCGCTGTGATTTGGTTTGCTTGTTTCACCTTGATTGCCAGAATCTTTATTAGGTTGCTTTTCTGTGTGAAACGGACTTTGTACCATAAATGTGCGGCTCTTTGAAAAATTCGTGTCTAGTTCTTTTCTAGTTGCTTGAAAATTATTTTCTTGATACTCAGAATCAATAATAGTTGAGCAACTGGAAAGTAGCAAAGTAAAAACTGATATAACTAAAAAATACTTTATGAAGTACCTCCAAAAATGAACTTTAGTAGAAGTATATAAAGCATTACCTAGAGATACTATATCGTTTTACGGAAATTTTCTTAAAACGATTAAATGTCAACTCCTAAAAAAGTTTTTGCATTTTGTCTAACTTCGTTTGCTCTTTCGTATTGTTGTAAGTGTTCTAATAACTTTAGACCATCTTTCATAATCTCTATTCCCTCTTCTTTTTTTCCTAATGTATATAAACAAGAAGCTTTGTTTATAATGAAAGTTGGTAAAGCTGCTTTTGAGCAACACAAAATGCCCTGTTCACATATTTGCAACGCTTTTTGAGTTTCGTTTTTATTGTCATACCAAAGTGCAAGAGAAAGAAGAATAACTGCAAAATGTTTTTCTTTTTCAGTTTGGTCGAAAATTTTTTTTCATAGTAAGATTTTAAATCTTCCATTATCGAAATAGCTTCATCGTGCAAGCCTAGCGCATATTTTTCAATCGCAATGTTGGCAATTATCAAAAGCTCGTTTTGCGTCAAAAGAATATCGCGCTCTTTGTTTTTTTGAACTGTCCAATAATCTGCAAATGTTAAGTTTAGGGCTTTATTATATGTTTCTAATATTTTTTCGTGCGAAATGCCGTGTTCTGTGTCATATACTGCGGAATAAAAAAGATAGGCTTGCTCTTCAAATTCATTCATTGTTTTTGCGCAATTTTTATATTCAGCAAGCAATTCTTTTATTTCGTAGTGTCCATTAGAAACAATGTTAGACATTTGACATTCAAGATTATGCCGTTTTAATTCTGTTGTTGTTGCAGGAACGTCATTAGAACGAGCTGAAAATCCCATTTTCTGAAAGAGAGCTTCGACAAGACGGTGAGAAGGAACTTGAGTGCCGTTTTCTATTCTGGAAATGGTAGCAACGGAGCAAACGTCAGCAAGGTCTTCTTGAGTCAATCTGCGACGAATTCTAAACTCTTTTATCATACCGCCGATTAAATACAATTCCATAAGCTGCTCCTTGAGAATGTATTTTAATATTATTTTTATGAAATTTACGCGAAACGATATGGTGTATTGATTTTAGCTGTTGTATGATTTCTTTTGAAAACAGGCATATCCTTGAGAAACAGGCTGTGCCTGCAAAACGACTTCTGTGAAAAGCCGTTTTGAAAAAGTATCGTTTGCACGATTTCCAACGTTGTT
>CALBGU010000282.1 GCA_937893155.1 uncultured Treponema sp.
TCGTCCTTCTTGTCCTTCTTTGGAGGATTCATTGAACCAGCAATGATGTCAAGACTTTCACCAGAAATAAATTCCGACGCATTTTCCTTCATCTGCTTCTGCGCAAGGTGCGGCAGAATATCCGAAATGCAGAAAACAGGGTCGTCCGCCTTTTCGCCGATGTTGATTTTCACCGTCGTGCCGTCCGTTTTGCACACCACGCCGTGAATTGCGAGCGGGAGCGTAACCCACTGATACTTTTTGATTCCGCCGTAATAATGCGTATTGAGATAGCAGATAAAATCGTGCTCCATCAACGGATTCTGCTTCACGTCAAGGCGCGGGCTGTCAATGTGCGCGCCGAGGATATTCATACCGCGCTCAAGCGGGTCGCTTCCAACCACAAAAAGCGCAATCGCCTTGTTCATTTTGGTAACAAAAACCTTGTCGCCCGCCTTCACCTTTTCGACCGACATCAAATCCACAAAACCGTGCTTTTTTGCACATTCCACGATTTGAGAAACACATTCCCGCTCGGTTTTTCCGTTGTCGAGAAATGCTTTGTAATCATTGATAAGCTGTTCGTCCATAAAAGACTCCCTAAAAAAAATTCTTTCGGTACTACTATACACCACTCGCGCAATTTATAAAAGCGGTTGCAAAAAAAATCTGGACAGTGCTGCAAAAGGTATGCTGGCATTATCTCGCTTGACTTGAATAATCTTTCACCGTAATCAGAGACAACCTCATTTTTTGCGTCACGCGCATTCCCAGCGCGGATTTAGCCCCGTGACGCACGAATTTTGCATTCCCAACGCGGTTTTGCCCCCGTGACGCACGAATTCTCTATTCCCAGCGCAGTTTTGCCCCCGTGACGCACGAATTCTCTATTCCCAGCGCAGTTTTAGGCGCGTGGCGCGATGATTTTAGGTATTTGGCGGTGTTATAGAAAGTACAGCAAGACAAAAAAACGCCGTTTCGGGAAGAACAAAAATATGCTGCAACCCAAAACGGCGGTTCTGCGCTTATGCAGTGCGCTGTTACAAAATGGCGATATTCGCGGCTGTACAGCGCTTGAGCGTATCGTCGTCCCACGAACTTACCTGCGTTTCGCCGATGTGCGCTTTTCGGAGGAAATACATACAAAGCCGCGACTGCCCAATGCCGCCGCCGATGGTCTGCACAAGTTTGCCGCCGAGCAAAAGCGAATGGAACTTGAGCGAAGCACGCTCTGAGCAACCGCGTTCGGCAAGTTGGGCTTTGAGCGTCTCAGGATTCACGCGGATTCCCATAGACGACAACTCCATTGCGCTTTCCAAAACGGGATTCCACACCAGCAAATCGCCGTTCAAACCGTGATTGCCGTCGCCCGTTTCGGTGCTCCAGTCGTCATAGTCAGGCGCGCGACCGTCGTGAATCGTACCGTCCGCAAGTTTTCCGCCGATACCGATGATAAACACCGCGCCGTATTTTTTGCAGATTTCGTTTTCGCGCTCTTTCGGCGACAGTTTTGGGAATTTCTTCAGCAAATCCTCCGCGTGAATAAATGTGATTTCTTCGGGCAAAACAGGCTTAATGGCTTCATAGCGGTCGTACACAAAAAATTCAGTGCGCTTTAAACAGCGGAAGACTTTTTTCACCACTTCCTTCAGGAATTCCACGGTGCGATTTTCCTCGCTCATTCGCATTTCCCAGTCCCACTGGTCCACATACAGCGAATGCAAATTGTCAAGTTCCTCGTCCGCGCGAATTGCGTTCATATCGGTGTAAATGCCGAAATTTTCGTCCAGACCGAGTTCCGTAACCTTCATTCGCTTCCATTTTGCAAGCGAATGGACGATTTCCATCTGCACGTCGCCCATATCTTTTACGGGGAACTTCACGGCGCGTTCAATACCGTTTAGGTCGTCATTGATGCCCAAGCCTGTCTGCACAAAAAGCGGCGCAGTCACGCGCGTAAGATTCAATTCGGTAGAAAGCGCAAGCTGGAAAAAATCTTTGATAAGGATAATCGCCTTTTCGGTTTCCTTTACGTTCAAAATCGGTTTGTAGTTCTTCGGAATAAAAACTTTCGACATTTTTGCCTCCGTCGCAAAATATGCGTCATTATACAAAATTAGCATTTCTATGAAAAGAGGCACTCTCGACAGAAAAGAAAATCGCCCGAAATTTTTTTTGAAAATATCGCAAATTTTTATGGCTGTCGTTTACAATTTTAGAATGAAAGTATATAATCTATTATATGGCAGATTTATTAACTGATGCGGAATTCGATAAATTTCGCAAAATTATCTACGACGAAAGCGGAATTACATTTTCTGCAACCAACAGGTCTATTCTTGACAGCAGATTGAAGGAACGCCTTAGAGAAAAGGGCATGTCTGACATCGAGGCATATTATAAAGTTATTACTTCCGATAAAGAAGAAATGAAAGTTATGTTGGATTCTGTTACTACAAATCTGACACGATTTTTCCGCAACCAGCCGCATTTTGATGCACTCATTCATTATGTTATTCCTCACATATTGGAGGAAAAGAAAAAGACGGGCGACAGAACGGTGCGCGTATGGAGTGCAGGCTGCTCAACAGGCGAAGAACCGTACACCATCGGAATGATTCTCAAGGATATTCTTCCTGCTCCGTACACATTCCAGATTATGGCTTCTGATATTTCGTTGAAATCTTTGATGGTCGGCAAGCAAGGATTTTACCCGTCAAGCCGCATTACTGGTATTCCAGAGCATTATTTAACGAAATATTTTACCAAAACTGCCGCAGGCTACCAAGTAAACCGAGATTTGATGTCGTCCATTAAGTTTGATTACCACAACTTGCGCAACGACAGCGGAGCGAGAAACCTCGACATTATTTTCTGCCGCAACGTTCTCATCTATTTTGATGAGCCTGCGCAGCTTGCAACGATAAACAGATTCTGGGATTCTATGGGCAATCATTCCTATTTGTTCATCGGACATTCAGAATCACTATTCGGTATGAACACCAAATTCGAGTTCTTAAAAACGCAATGGGCGTGTTTATACCAAAAACAAGTTTAAGTTTTTTTTACATCTTTACGCTATGTAGCATTACCTGTTGATAATCGATACTCATTTATTTCGTTCCATATCTAAAAACGCGTTATGATATTGATTTTGTTTCACTTATTAACAGAAAGACATAGCGTTTTTTATTGTTTTTGCTATAGTTTACGCGACAGAGCGTACTGCATTGACATTTTTGAAAACACGCAGAACATGTTAGAGGGGTATAAGTTTTATGGAAGATATATCAGTTCTTATTTGTGATGATTCAGCTTTGATGCGAAATCTGATAGGGCGCATAATCGACGGAACTCCTGGTATGAAAGTTGTCGGAAAGGCGATGAACGGGCAGTTTGCAGTCGAGAAAGTGCCGCTCTTAAAGCCTGATGTAATGGTGCTTGACATTGAAATGCCAGTGATGAACGGCATTGAGTTCCTCAAAAAACGCAAAGAGATGAAATGGGATTTCCCCGTCATCATCTTGTCGTCAGTGGCGACCGAGGGCGCAGCAGTTACCATGCAGGCTCTCGAATTGGGCGCAGCGGACTTTTTGACCAAGCCGAACGGTTCAACCTCTGCGGATTTGTCTTCGGTTGCAGACCGCTTGACCGAGCTTTTGTCTTCATACGGCTGTCAGTATGCCAGACGGCACGGGCGCGATGTGTATCCGCCCGAGTTCTTCCACCAGCAAGCCAAGATGCGCCGCGCAGAGCAGCTCGTCGTGGAGAAAAAGGGCGGTGATTTCCTCAAAGGCTCAAGCACCGCATCTTCTCCGCTGTTAAACCGCACCACAACGCCGTCATTGACGGAGCGCAGTTCGATTTCGTCTATCTCAAATACAGCGCGCCCCGTACTTGATACCAAGAAACCATCGTTCACGTGGACACCGCCAGCAAAGAAAGACCCCGTAACAATTACGCCAATGCGACAGGGCGGGCGAATCGAAATCATTGCGATTGGCATTTCAACCGGCGGTCCGAACGCCTTGCGCGAGGTCTTCAGAGACTTAGACCCAAAAATCAAACAGCCGATTTTGGTTGTTCAGCATATGCCTGCTGGATTCACCACCGAGTTTGCAAACTCGCTCAACCGCATTTGTCCGCTTCAGGTGCAAGAGGCGAATGACGGCGATGTGCTCAAGGCGGGAAACATCTACATTGCGCCCGGAAACTACCACATCTTTGTTGAAAAACGCGGCTTCAATTACGTTGTGCGACTTTCTCAAGCCGAACAGCGCAACGGACACAGACCGAGCGCAGATGTGCTTTTCGAGTCGGTGGCGAAGGAGTTTCAGAATCGCGCACTCGGCGTTATTATGACGGGCATGGGACGCGACGGCGCGGCGGAGATTACCGAAATGCGAAAGCAGGGCGCGTGGACGCTCGGGCAAGACGAAGCGAGCAGCGTTGTGTATGGTATGCCAAAAGTCGCGTGGGAGATGGGCGGTGTACAAAAGCAGGTTCCGCTTCGCGAGATGGCGGCGAATATAAATAAGATGGCAATCGAACACGCAAACGCGTAAGATTGTTATTGCACAGCAGAATGTCATTGTCGGTTTTAGGCAATGGCATTTTTTTTGTCTCGATGATAAAATGAGCGCAGAAAGCCTGAAATCATTTTGCGCCTAGGCGAGAAAAAGAGCGGGCAACGAAAAAAGCGCAGACACACACAGGGAATCAAAGCGGCAATGACTGTATATAAACTAGACCATCTGCACATTCAGCAATCAAAGGCACACGAAGCAGACTGGAAGTTCATCGGCATTTATTCAAGCAGGGAAAAAACCGAATGTGCAATCCGTCGACTCAGGACAGTAAAAGGCTTCAAAGACTATCCCGATGTACTTACCAGCGATGAAGTTGATGAAAAAAGCGGCTTTTATATAGAAGAAATCAGTATTGACAACACAAACTGGCAGGAAGGATTTAGCACCTATGAGTATGATTAAGACGAAGCAACAAAACGCAGATTCAGTTCGCCGCGAGTTCAGGAGGCTTTCACGGCTGGGGCACGGACGGGCGTTCCTTGTGTTCCGCGACAATCCGCATATCGATTTTACCAAGGACATCATTAGCCTGTGCGTACACGATTATACCTACGACGCGCAATGCGAGGGAAACAGAAGCGAATACGCCATGCAGTTCGTGCGCGCGCTTTCGCCTCACGCTCGTGCAAAGGTGATTGCCGCCGTCAAGAAGCGTCTTCAAGGCGAGGCAGTCAGCAATTCGTGGCAATACGAGCATCTTTAGCATTACTGCCGCTAAAATCGCCCGCGAGTTTGACGGCACGCTCGGCGACATCTTGCGAACGCTCTATGCAACGTGCGATGACGATACCGTGTACCGCGTGTTTCCAGAATCCGCGCTCCTTGAACTCGACGGTTTTGAGGGCTTAATTGCAGTGGCGCGGTAGAGGAGCGGCTGACGACACTTGCACAGACGGATAGAGCCATACGCGCGTATCTTGAGGTTGTTAGACAGACGGAAGAAAGCCAGCAGCAATGCAAGAAGGAATATGAAGCAAGCAATACAGAGAATGTTTTTGAGCGCGTAAACGCTCTCGTCAGCGCGCAAAAGCGGGTGTCGCCGCTCGCTGCCAAAAAACTCACCGCGGCGCAACTCGCCTTTTTTGCCGATGGTTTCAAAGCCTGCAGAACGCAAAAAGAGAGGTTCGGCTACCTCCGTCTGTTCTCTCCCACCGCGAGAATCCACTATCCTGCCGACGCGAACGATTTGCTTTCGCGGATTTCTCGGCGCACAAACTGCCTTTATAATGAATATCTCATCGACTCGCTTTCGTTCTTTTCGTCTCCCGAACTGCGAGCACTTGCGGAACGCGCTTTGGAATCCGATGAATACGGCTTTTTCTATCTGGCACTGCTCGAGAAAAACTATCGCACAGGAGACGGAGAGCGCATTGAAAAACGGCTTCGCGCGCTCAAAAATAAAGATGAATTACACACCGCAACGCGTATCACGAGAAACATCTACAAGGCAAACACAAACGCTGACTGTCTTTTGCCGCTCCGTTTTATTTATGAGACAACGCCGTGTTCATTGTGCAGGTCGTATGTAATCAAGCTTATGGAAAAGGCAAATGTTCTGCCGTCGGACATCAAAACAGAAATACCGTTCGATTCTCTCTATAAACTAAAAAAAGACGAGCAAAAAGGTAAAAATCTCTAAAACGTCGGCGCAGAATCTCCATTTTTCCCCATTGAAAGCCATTTTCTCTTTTAGTATAATAAGGCTGTCCTATGCGTTTTTTTTGCGCTCAGGCACGACTTTATTATAATAAGCCAAAGGAGAAAGAAATATGGCTAATTACTCGTTAAAGGACAATCCGCTTACTGCGGACCCGAACGACAAACTCGCACAACTTGAGGGTGTGAAGAGCTATTCACAAGACGGCATCATCGACAGAATGCTTAAAAGAGGCACGTCGCTGACTAAGACGGATATGCTAGCCGCATTGAACGCATTCAATGAAGAAGTCATCTACATTACCGAGGAGGGAGGCACGGTAAGCACACCGCTTTTCAGCACGTCGCTTTCAATTTCAGGGGTGTTCGCCAATGCAGACGACACGTTTGACCCGAAGCGTCATTCGCTCAACGTCAATTCCCGCACTGGTTCTGCGCTCAAAGAAGCCGCGCAGAAGATTAAGCTCACCAAAGTTCCGCATACAATCAATACGCCGTGGATTACTGGGGTGCGCGACACGCTCGCCAGCGAAAATGCTGAGTGCAAGGTATCGGCTGGCAACGTTATTGAGCTGACGGGTGCTCATCTCAAGTTTGACAATACCGACACAGAACAAGGGGTGTTCTTTGTGAACGATGCAGGAGAAATTCGCTGCACGAAAATCGTTGACAACAAAGACAAGCGAACACTGTTCGTTTTGCCCCTTACGGTCGCGGCAGGCGAATATAAACTGGAAGTGAGAAGCAAGGTTAAGAGCAAGTCTGCTGATAACTTAAAAGCGGTAAGAGCAGGCACGTTCGAGCGATTCATTACAGTCGTCTAACACTATGCGCCTAGGCGAGAAAAAAAGTGCGCGTAGCCTAGGCGCAAGTATGCGCGTAACCTAGGCGCAAATGTGCGCGTAGCCTAGGCGCAAGTATGCGCGTAGCCTAGGCGCAAGTGTGCGCGTAACCTAGGCGCAAGTGTGCGCGTAGCCTAGGCGCAAATACAGCGACGGCGAGAACGCACCAGCGGCGCACTTTAGCAGAGGGAAAGCAACGGGCATACAGCAAGCAGGAAACACGGCAAAATACCCTCAAGTGCTTTCTTATTTTGTGCATTTATGATAGGATACATTTTATGCCGAAACAACGTAACAAAACAAAGGTTTATCTCGACACATCGGTTATCAGTTATTTAGAGCAAAGCGATGCGCCCGAAAAGCAAGAAATAACGCGTACTATCTGGCAGATTCTCAAAAAAGGAGAGTTATAAAGACATAGCAATCTATCCGCCGTCTGCTCTTCAAGAGGAGGAAAATAATGAATAAGCCTATTCTTTCGGCTCGCTTTGATGAAAACGACATTCAAAAGCTAAGGGAATACTATTCGCTTCAGCATATCAATATGACTCCAAGCGAAATTGTTGAAGAGACTAAAACAGCTACTGCTGATGTTATCAGTATGCTTATAAAAAGAGGCAATGTTAAACGAGTAAATACAAGCATATAGCTTGCAATCAGATTTTTCTAAGGAGTGATTTATGGTTAATCCAGAACTTGAAGCAAAGGTGAAAGAGGCTCTCGAAACAATGCGCCCGAGCTTGCAGGCAGACGGCGGCGATATGGAATATGTGCGCATGGACGATGACAACAAGGTGTATCTGCGCTTGGTTGGGGCGTGCGGTTCGTGTCCAATGGCTACAATGACGCTTAAAATGGGCGTGGAAAGCTATCTCAAAGAGACCGTGCCTGAAGTGTCGGAAGTCGTGCAGGAAGAATAGAGAAAGGTGAGTTTGAAGCGTGGAAGAACAGTTTTTATGCACAAGCAAAGCTGATATGATGTCGCGCGGCTGGAGCGAGGTCGATTTCGTTTTTGTGTCGGGAGACGCATACGTTGACCACCCCACGTTCGCCGCGGCTTTGCTCGGTCGCTTGCTTGAAGCCAACGGCTACACGGTGGGCATTTTGCCCCAGCCCGATTACAAGCGCAAAGAAGCCTTTATGGAGTTCGGTCGCCCGCGCTTGGCGTTCCTTGTTTCAGGCGGCGCAATGGATTCGATGGTATCGAATTACACTGCGAACAATAAGCCTCGAAGCGAAGACGTGTACGCGCACGGCGGTATGGCCGGGCATCGTGCAGACCGCGCCGTCATTGCCTATTGCGCGAAAATCCGCGAGGCGTACAAGGGTGCGCAAATCCTTATCGGAGGCATTGAGGCGAGCTTGCGGCGGCTTTCGCATTACGATTACTGGTCTAACACAGTCAAACATTCAATTCTGCTCGACAGCAAAGCCGACCTTTTGATGTACGGAATGGGCGAACATTCTCTGCTTGAAATCGCTCGGCTGCTGCGCGAGGGCAAGGCGGCGAAAGAGATTCGCGGTGTGCGCGGAACGTGCTGGTATACGAGCAAGCGCGGCGAAATCCCTGCGGACGCTGTGTTTTTGCCGCCGTTCGAGGCGATTAAGCAAAACACCGACGAGGGAAAGGAGCTGTATGCGCGCAGTTATCTGACGCAAGAGCAGAACACTGACGCGATAAACGGGCATATTTTGGCGGAGGCTGCCGAAAGCCGTTTTGTTGTCCAAGAAAAGGCGAGTCTGCCGCTGACGACCAAGGAGTTTGACGCGGTGTATAGCCTGCCGTTCACCCGCAAATGGCACCCGATGTATGATGCTCCTGCGCCGAACGGCAAGACGGGAATTCCTGCGTTGAGCGAGGTGAAGTTCTCTCTGACGAGTTCGCGCGGGTGCTTTGGCTCGTGCAGTTTCTGCGCAATCACGTTTCATCAAGGCAGGCGCATTCAGTCGCGAAGCCACGAGAGTTTGCTTGCCGAAGCGCGTAAAATGACCGACGACAAGGACTTTAAGGGCTACATTCACGACGTGGGAGGACCGACGGCAAACTTTCGCGCAGACGCATGCCCGTATCAAAAGGAGCGCGGCGCGTGTGCGAATAAAGACTGTATGGGGACGCACCCGTGCAAGAATGTGCGCGTTGACCACACGGAATATGTGGCACTGCTTCGCAAATTGAGGGCGTTGCCGAAGGTGAAGAAGGTGTTTATCCGCTCTGGCATTCGCTTTGATTATCTGATGATGGACAAGGACGAAACGTTTTTCCGTGAGCTGTGCAAGTATCATATTTCGGGTCAGCTCAAAGTCGCGCCCGAGCACGTTTCAGACAGCGTATTGCGTCTTATGCGTAAAAGCACGCACGCCGTGTATGAAGCGTTCGCCGAGAAATATGCGAAAATCAATAAAGAGCTGGGCTTGAAGCAATATCTCGTGCCGTATTACATCGCAGGACACCCGGGGGCTGGATTGGCGGAGGCGATTGAGGTTGCGCTCTATCTCAAGAAGACGGGATTTGTGCCAGACCAAGTGCAAGATTTTTACCCCACGCCGGGGAGTTTGGCAACGTGTATGTATTACACGGGCTTGAATCCGCATTGCGAAACCGACGGCAAGCTGGAGAAAGTCTATGTGGCAAAAGGCGCACGGGAGCGGCGGCTGCAGCGTGCATTGCTGCAATTCAACCGCGCAGAGAATGCAAAGGACGTGAAAGAAGCCTTGATTGAGGCAGGCAGAGCGGATTTAATCGGCGT
>CALBGU010000283.1 GCA_937893155.1 uncultured Treponema sp.
ATCAAGTCCCGTTTTATGCTTTTCCCGTAGGCGTTGTCGAAGGTGTCGTAATCCTGAGGTTTCCTTCCCGTAAGCCAGGCTTCTTCCATCCTAGGGTAGCTTGAAAGCTTTTCCTCAAAAAAGTCATCGGTCAGGTCAATCATATTTGCTGTTTGTTCTGAAGGATTTTTGTAGCCTTCCCTTACAGCATCTATCATCCAATACAAGTGAAGGTCTTTGCCCCTTGGAATAACATAGTAAGTGTAAATTACATTGAATTTCCTGCGGGCTTCTTCAAAGGTGTTAAGCCAATATTCTGTTTGGTAAGTTGCCCAGGCATTTTGAGTTACGTTGTCTAATTCGTCAAAAGTTATGTCTTTGCCTAAGATTTTACCAGGGTAATTTTGTACAAAAAGTTTTTCAAACTTTTGCTTTTCCGGATGCCAATCACCAGAAAAATCAAGAGGGATAAGGATTTTATCAGCATTTTCCAATATGTAATTTTGCAAAGCTACAAATTCTTCTCCCTGATTTTTAAGAAGTTCGTTCAGATAATTGCAGATGCTTGTTGCCTTTTCTTTGCAATGCTTTTTGTAAGCGTTTGTTTGGGAAAAATAAGTGGCGATACCGCTTGTTAAAAGAGTAAGAAGAGTAAAAATTGAAAAAATAGTTGCAATTGAAAGAAAAATAGTTGAGTTTCTTTTTTTCTGCCATATTTTAATCCCCCTCAATCTTCCTGTTCCATACATTTTGAAAGCGGTTCGCTGCAGCCTTTCTTATGGAAATACGGAAAAAGCAGATGAACTTTTGGCAAAAATTGCGAATGGCGCTCGTTCAAATGAATATACATCAACATTCAAATTATATGCAATTTGGAGTTGGCTTTCAAAATGCTCTTCTTACGACGAAACTTACGAGCCAATTGCCGTTTTGAAATCTTATTTGGAACTCGATTCTATGAAAGCTGTCCGCCCGCAAATGCTTTTTACACTTTGGTTTATTACAGGACAAATTCAGTATGCTTCTGCATTGAAAAAAGATTTTCCGTCGTTTTTGTTCAGAGGTTTAAATACGTCAACGCTTTCGCTTGAAAAATTAGGCGAAGAATTGCGGAATTGTGACAGCGACGATATTATTCTTTTTTTAGATGCTTCTTGGGGTCCTAATAACGTGCATTATGAGCGGGCATTTATTTCAGATTTTATAATGAAGAATGTAAAAATGCCTATTTTTTGTATTCAGGACGAATGGGTGAAAAATGGCTTTTTGGGCGGCGCGATTTCGGATTTTTATAAAATGGGCAGGCAAGTTGCAACGACGACGAAGCGCGTGATTTCGGGCGAAAAACCGAAAGATATTCCAGTAACATTTGCGGCACACTCAAAATTTTGTTTTAATTACGATACGGTAAAAAAATTTAATATCAATATGCAAAATCTTCCTGCTGATTCTCTGTTTTTAAATCGCTCTGAGTCATATTGGAAGACATACAAAAAATCGCTTTTGCCGATTATTTGTATTTTGGTGTCGCTGGCTATTATTCTTGCGGTGTCCGGCATTGCGTACAATGACAAAAAATCGTATGCGTATAAATTGCAGAAATCGCGCTTACAGTTGCTTCATTCTGCGCGGCACGATTTTTTGACGGGGCTTGCGAACAGGCATTATGCACATTCAACGCTCCAAAATCTGATAAAAGAGAAAAAAGAGATTTCGCTTTTGCTGATTGATATTGATAATTTTAAGAGCATAAACGACTTTTTTTCGCACACCTGCGGCGACGAAGTTTTGAAAGAAGTTGCCCGCAGATTGCAGGGAATTGCGCAAAGCGGCGATTATTTTGTTTCGCGTTTCGGCGGCGATGAGTTTTTGGCAATCTACAAAAACGGAATTCTGACAGGCGAAGATTCTGAAGTCGAAAAGTTTAAGCAGGCTCTTGACGGCGAATTTGTTACGGATAATAAGCGCATTATTATTCATTCGAGTATTGGGGTGGCGACGACTGCGAATTTACTTGAAGAAGATGATGATATGGTGGCTTTTGCGGATTTTGCGCTGTATTATGCAAAAAATAACGGAAGAAATATGATTTCGTTTTTTAATGCGATAATGAACGACGAGATAAAAAAGCAAAAAAAACTCGCCGAAATTGTGGAAGATGCCTGCCAGAACGACGGTTTTACCGTGCTGTATCAGCCGCAAATGAATGCGCAGACCGGGCAAATTCACGGGTATGAAGCGCTCGTTCGCCTCAAGGATTCGTATATTTCGCCGGCGGATTTTATTCCTGTGGCGGAAAAAAATGGGTTTATCGGGAAAATCGGGCGCATTGTAACGAAAAAGGTCATTCAGCAAATTGTGCAGTGGCGCGATGAAAAATTGCCGCTGTATACGGTATCAATTAACTATTCGAGCGGGCAAATGGGCGATGCGGAATATGTGCAGTATTTGCATAATTTGTTGATAGAAAACGAAATAAATCCGCAGTTAATAAAAATTGAAATTACAGAAAGCCTGTGTATGAAAAATACACGGCAGGCAATGAGTTTGTTCAACAATTTTTCGCAAATCGGCGTAAAATTGGCTTTGGACGATTTTGGCACGGGATTTTCATCGCTTAGTTATTTGACGTATTTGCCAGTTGACACGGTGAAAATTGATAAAACGATGACCGACACCTATTTAATTGACGGAAAAGATGATTTTATAGAAAATATCATTTCTTTGGTTCACTCGCTGGGAATGAAACTGACTGCAGAAGGGGTGGAGCAGCAATGGCAATACGACAGGCTTAAAAAGTTTCAGTGCGACAGTATTCAAGGATATTTTTTCAGCCGCCCGATTACGGGGGAAGTGGTGTGTGAGTCATTGCATGACGGGAGATTTTAAAGATGCTCATAAAAAAATTATTGCATAGATTTTCGATTTGGATTTCTATTATAGGCATCGCAATGGGCATTGCGTGGCTCTTTTCAGGATATTTTTCACTCAAAAAGTCGCAGAGGCAATATGTGAAAAATATAGATGAAGAGCTGAAAAATGTGCTTTTTTTGAGTTCCTATACGCAGTTTTTTGAATCAACGGCAGACCAGCTCAAGGGCATAAAAGAGGTTTTTGGCACTCGAAATATCACTTTGAGCGAAGAATTTATGGACACAAAAGTCTATAGTTCTGACGAGCATATCGAAAATTTTTACCAGTTATTTCGCTATAAAATTAAGAATTTTCATTCGCGCTATGACGGCGTTTTGCTCGGCGATGATGCTGCCTTGAATTTTTTTGAAACATACGGCAAAGAGTTATTTCCTGAAACTCCTGTTATTTTTTTTGGAATTGATAATCCTGATAACGCTGAGCGGGTTGCAAAAAATCCGTATGTCACTGGCTCAATCGAGCGCATTTATATTGAAGATACGATTTTGCAGGCGGCAAAGATTTTCCCGAAGACAAAACGCATTGTTGCAATCGCAGACGATACGCCGACGGGCATTGGCAATCAAAAGCAATTAAATGAAATCAGTGCAAAGTTTCCCGATTATCAGTTTGATATGATTGTTTCATCTCGCTTTTCTAAAAATGCGCTTGAGGACGCGATTCAGTCTGTTTCTGGCGATAGTATCATTTTGTTTTTGGGATTTTTTGACGATGCTGACGGCAATATTTACACGCTTTCGAGTTGCGCTGAATTTGTGGGCAAAAATGCAACTGTTCCGATTTTTACCAAGCAAATTATGTCTGTGGGCAATGGTCCTTTCGGCGGAAAAATTATCGATTATGTTGAAACGGGGCGGGTTGCCGCTCAGCTTTTGTGCGATGTGTTTGACGGCAAAGTGAAAATACAAGATGTCGAAGTTTACAAAGACATAAAAGCTGATTTTTATTTTGATTATGCGCTGCTCAAAAAATTCAATGTTTCTCGCTCAAAACTCCCTAAAGGTTCAATTTTGGTAAATAAACCAAAATCCTATTTTGAGCAATACAAGATAATCATTTTTCCGTCAATCTGTATTTTCTTTTTCTTGGGAATATTGTTTATCATCGTGATTACTTCGTATATGGACGCTCGGCGGTATGCAACCGCTTTGGAGCGCTCCGAAAAAGAACTGGTATTCAGCGCAGGGCACGATTATCTTACCAGCTTGCCGAATCGAATGCTTGCCAGAGCCGAGGTTGACCGAATGCTTGCCGAAAAGCACCCGTTTGCGCTGATGATGCTCGATGTGGACGATTTTAAGAGCATAAACGATTTTTTTGGGCATATCTACGGCGATGAGGTTTTGCGCGAAATCGGAACGCGGCTTCACGCGCTGGAATTGGACGGGGATTTTTTTGCGTGTCGGTCGGGCGGCGATGAATTTTTGCTTATCTATCGAAGCGGGACTATCGACGACGGCGATGCGAAAATGTATTACATTCGTGAAATCCTGAATTCGCCGTTTGTGTTTGAAGGCAAGCGCATTTTTATCCGATTGTGCATTGGTTTGATGAATTACGATGGCAAAATGGAAGCGACGTGTGATTCTCTTGTTGCAAATGCGGACGTTGCGCTGTATGCAGCAAAGGCGAACGGCAAAAATAAGTTTGTTTTTTTCACAAACGATATGCGCGATTCGATTATGAAGGAAAAAGAAGTGGCATTGCAGCTTGAAGATGCTTGCAATAATGACGGATTTTCTGTGATGTATCAGCCGCAAATTGATGCAACGACGGGAGAAGTGCAGGGATACGAAGCGCTGGTGCGATTGAGCACACTGAATTTGCCGCCGCAGGTATTCATTCCAATCGCCGAAAAAAATGCGCTGATGATACAAATTGGTCGCATTGTTACCAAAAAGGTCGTTGAGCAAATGGCGGAATGGAAGAAAGAAGGGCGGAAAATGCACAAAGTGGCTATCAATTATTCCAGCGGGCAAATTGCCGATACGGGCTATGTCCATTATCTAAAATCGCTGCTTGATGAAAACGAGATTGCCGCCGAATATATTTCAATCGAAGTAACCGAAAGCCTTTTTATGAGCAATTTGCAATACGCGAAGGAATTGTTCAGGGCGCTTTCAGACATCGGGGTCAGTCTTACGCTCGACGATTTCGGCACGGGCTATTCGTCTTTGAGTTATCTGACGTATTTGCCTGTTGACACGGTGAAAATCGATAAAAGCTGGATTGACAGCTATTTGCAGGAAGGCAAAGACACGTTTATCAAAAACATTGTGCGCCTTGTCCACTCCCTTCATATGCGGCTGACCGTTGAGGGCGTGGAGGAAAAATGGCAATATGACAAGCTCAAAGAATTTGAATGTGATAGCGTTCAGGGGTATTATTTTAGCAAGCCGGTTATTGCTGCCGAAGTTGTGTAAATTTTCCCATTTTGTATTGCAATTTTCAAAAGGGGAGGGCAGTAAAGGTATTTTGCGAAATTGACGAAAATTTGAAGATAGGATTTTTTACCAATGTTAAGCTATCAACGCGAATACTATTATTTTGTATTCGCGTTGATTTTTTTTCTTTGTATAAAAATACTGAAAAAATAGATTTTGAAAAATATGTGAAAAGTGAATAAAAAGAGAATAAAGAAAAATCTAATCAGTGCCGAAAACTCCTAATAGGAGTGAATTATGGTAGAGCGACATTTATTTAAGCGTGTCGTCGAGAAGAAAAACGGAAAGAAAGAAATCCGCTGGTATTATTGGTTCTATGACGAAAACGGAAAGCAGGTTAAAAAGTCTTGTGGGCAACACGGAAAACCTTGTCTTTTGAAGCGAGAAGCTGAAACATATATTGCAGAACTTGCTGAAAAAGATAAGCAGGAAATTCGTGCGAAAGAAGATGAGCAGAAAATCAGATTGCGTGATATTGGAGAAACTCTCTATAATTCAGATTCTCCGTTTATGCAGTTGAAAAATGCAAGAGGCAGAACATATCTACCACAGACGATAAATGCGAAACAAACCTTGATGAAAATTGTTCTTGAAAAATTCGGTGATAGAATCCCTGATACAATAGAGGATTCAGAGGTTGAAGATTTTTTAATTTCGCTCGACTACAGCAACTCTTACAGAAATCAAATTTTGCAGGTAATGAAAGACGCATTTGAGGAGTGTAAACGATTGAAAATCGTGAAGCATAAACTCGATGTTGATAGGTTTGCAAATAATTGCAAGAAAAAAGATATTTTCACAATAGATGAACTTGTGAAAATGTTTCCGTCTGATGTTGATAAATTGACAGAAGTATGGTCAAATCCTTATCAGAAAAAACTATATATAGGAGTTGACGGCAAAGTTCACAATTACGGGTTTATGATTGGTGTAATGTTTCGCCTTATGGCAAGTACAGGATTAAGACCCGGCGAGTGTCGTGCAATTTGTATTGACCAGATACGAGAAAATGGTTTACTTGTAAACAAAATGCTTGACGGGCGTAACATTCTGCGGCATTACCTTAAAACAGGAAATGATAATAATTTACGTCAGCGAACTGTTTTGTTACCAACGAAAATGGCTACATTACTGAATATGTATGTAAAGCAGCGACCTGAAAGTGATACAGATTTTATTTTTTCGGAAAATGGACATTTTCTGATTACTGCTTTTTTGAATACATATTTTCGCAGAATACTGATAAAACTAGGCATTTATGATGGAACAAGAAAACTTTCGCCGCATAGTTTGAGGTTTACTTACAACACATACACTGTAAACAGTAATTTGATTCCTGAAAATGTACTGCGCAAAATGATAGGGCATAAGTCGGAAGAAATGACTGATTATTACACACGCCCAGACCTTGATTCACAGCTTGAAGGACTTTTACCGTACCAAGAAATG
>CALBGU010000284.1 GCA_937893155.1 uncultured Treponema sp.
TATAACATGATGTTTTGTATAATTGTGTTAGTACATATCTGCAGTAAAAGGGAGATGACTATGGTGCAGCAATCAATTCAAACACAGGAAAATGTATTAAATAATGCCGTTGCATCCGTTGAGATAGAAGGTTACAATGTGACTGATGCTGAGAAGAAAATGTGTATGGAATTTGTCAGCGGAAGCATAACAAAAGAGCAGTTCATAAAAAATGTGCTTGAAAGGTGTAGAGTATAATGGGATATTCTATGGATACTCTGAGAACGGACTGTTAAGAATGGACGAAGGCTTAAAAAGAGAAATTGATTGTTTATGCGCCGATTTCGGGATGAACGCAACAACAGCTTTTAATATGTTTGCAAAAAAAATGATTGCGTTCCTTCTCGCGTTTGTTCTGTGCTTCAATCTGGGCGCGAAAAACGCAAAAGACACGGCGCAGGAGCAGCTTCTTGCATTGATGAACGATAGCAGTTTGTCCGACGAAAGCCATTGGGCAATCCTCAAAAAAATCGCGGCGGTTCTGCGCTCAAAAAAAGATTACAAAACGTTAATTGTTTTTCTTACCGATTATGTGGAGCAACATCCCGATGATATATATGATTCGTACTGGCTTTTGATGACGGCGTACATCTATCTTGAGCAGAATGCCGAAAAAATGGCGGAATATTATTTTGACCGTATCATCAAAAATTATAACGATTTGATGATTAAGGACGAACACGGCAAAGAGCAGAGCGTTCATTTTTTGTGTTTTCAGCATTTGATTCAAATCAGTAAAACGCCGCGCAATCGCATTTTGTATTTTAATGCGCTCATCAATCGTTTTCCTGCCGATGTGAATATCACGGAGTTGTATTATCGTTTGGGCAAGGAATACGAAAAGGAAAGCGACTGGGAGCAGTCTTTGAAGGCGTTTCAGCTTTTTTTGAGTCAAGACGATGCTTCTACGATTCGCATTGCTGGCGACCCCGACGCGTATTCGTATGCCAAGCAGTTGGTGGATTTTGACAAGAGCAAAAAAGACTGGACGTTTGATTCGCTGGAGGCTTTGGAAAGCGCGGTGAAGAAGGCTTTGACGAGTTACGACCCGAAAAAGCTCGACAGCTATAAGTCCAAGGTGAATTTTTTTGCGATGTCGTGGAAACAGGACGAAAACAGCGCGAATGCAATGGAAAATTTCTCGATGCGCAGTTTTATGCACGGGAACAAAATCCATTTTAACGATGAACTTGACGCTTCAAGCACGCCGAACGAGGCGTATTTGCGCACGTGGGGCTGGAGCGTGTATATAAATGTGTGGTATTTGTATTTTAGAAAAGTGAACTTCCCCGCAGACCCCGAAATTCACGGAAGCTGGGAATGGGCTGGCATTTATTTTGGAGAAAAATTGTGATTCATTTTTGTGCGAAACGTATTTTTGGAGCAGCGTGCATTTTTTTTGTTTGTGCGGCAATTTCGCCCGTGTTTGCCAAAGATGCGCAAACGGCACAGAACAAAGCGCCAGAGCAGTTCGAGGAAGACGGTGTGCTGTGGACGCGCGTGGCAGACGAAGACATAACTCCCAAAGAACAACAATTTCGCCCTGCATACAAGCCGCTTGCAATCGCGGGGGCAGACCAGCCCGCCGTGGAAAAATACCGCCGCAAATATATGACGGGGAAGGCGCGGGAATGGCTCGTGCAAGTGGTTGCTTCGGGAAATATGTACCGCCCGTACATTCAAATGCAGCTTCGCTCGCGTGGAATGCCGGAGTGTCTGGAATATTTGCCGATTGTGGAATCGAGTTTTAGACCAACGGCGAAATCTCGAAGCGGCGCGCTCGGGCTGTGGCAATTTATGGAAAACAGTATGCACCCGTACTTAAAAAAGACGGATTTTGTGGACGAGCGGCTTGACCCGTGGAAAAGCACTGATGCGGCGGTGGCAAAATTGCAGGAGAATTACCGCCAATTCGGTGATTGGGCGATTGCGCTGGCGGCGTATAATTGCGGTGCGGGTGCGATGTCGCGGCTGCTCAAGGCACACCCCAATATGGATTTTTGGGAACTTGCCGAAAAAAAGTTGTTGAAAAGCGAATCTGCCGAATATGTGCCCAAATTGCTTGCCTTTAGCGATTTGATTCAGAATGCCGAATATTACGGTTTGGATATTCCCGAAGCCCCCGAGTTTGAGGACGAGCCGTATATCTACATAAAAATCCCCGGCGCGATTTCGCTTTTGCAGTTGTCGCTGGCGGCAGAAATCGAAGTGGCGGAACTCAACAGACTCAACACAGCGCTCACCCGCGGAATCACCCCGCCGGGCTATAATCTGCGCGTGCCCGCAGGCTCGGAGGCCCTTATTGCAAATGCACTCGAGCGAATCAAAAATCACGAATTTTCTAATGCACACGTCGTTGCAAAAGGCGATACGCTCTGGGGCATCTCGCGGGCATACGGAATCACCGTTGCGGATTTGTGCGAGGCGAACGGAATCAAGGAAAATAGTGTTTTGTCTATCGGCAAGACGCTTTATGTGCCGATATTGAAGTAATGTTTGAGGGGAGTTTTTTTAAGATGAAGTCGTTAAAAAATATAGTTTGCGTGTTATTGTCTGTTTTTGGTACTATTTCTTTTGCAAATGCACAAAATGTCGTGAGTCCTGAAGAAGCAACAATGCGCTCTACAAGCTCGGTTGACTGGGTAAAATCGCAGTTTTCATCAAAAATCGCTTTGGATATTCAAAAGGCGCATATTCAGCTTCCGTCTGGAAAAAGCGCGGCGACAAAGCGCATAGAAATGCAGCTTCCCGAACTTATCAAAGACCCGCTTCTGACGCTCAACGTCGATTCGTCGGTAAAACTCGGCGATATGATAATTCATCAAAATCTCACTCTGGAGCAGTTGACCCACATCATCGACAACAGCAAGAGAACGCCCGGGGTGTTATCCACAACATCAAACGAAATGCTCGTGACGAACACTATTAAGATGAACGAAATCGGTTCTCTGATGGTGAAGCACAATGTGCCCTACCGCGCGCAAACGCCGATTGAGACCATTTCGTCCCGCGTCTACACGGGAATTGTCATCGATGCGCGCTCTATTTTGCCCGTTCACGGCGAATACACGGTGGAAAGTATGGAGCCGTGTTTTTTCCCGAAAATCTGGAATGAGCAGATGGATTTGATTTATGAACGCAATATGGTGAATCGAAATATTGCGAGCGAAAACGGCATTGTGCATTACGATATTTCCGACGACACGCCGGAGAGCATAAAGCGCGTGGGGCGTGACCCGCTTCGCATTACGGCGATTGAGGTGTACGGCGCAAACCGCACCGACCCGGTTATTTCGTACGACGATTATCTTCGCATTATGACGGTGCCGAAAAACCGCGACCTTTTGCGTGACGGCAAGGTCGTGATTTTGCTCGACAAGGGAATGTTAGTGCACACGGTGGGCGCACCCGACAAGAGCGGCAGTTATTACGCGGTATACGACAAGCTCAAGGAATTCGTTTTTGAGGATAAAACGGCGGAATTCGTGGAGATTGAGGACGTTCCGTCGGGAATGCAAATTACGGTGAACGATTTGAAGTTTGAGGCTGATTCTGCAAAATTGCTTTCTGATGAAACACCGCGCATTAAGGCGCTTGCCGAGCAGTTGAAGATGGCGACCCGCGATAACGGCTTTACGATTTTGATTGAAGGACACACGGCGGACGTGGGAAAGCCTGTCGGTCAGATGAATTTGTCTATTGAGCGTGCAAATGCGATTGTGGAAGCCCTCGTTGAGCAGGGCGTAAAACGGGAGCTTTTGTCTACGCGCGGATTTGGCGGCACGGTGCCTGTGGGCGATAACAGCACCCCAGAGGGAAGAGCGATGAACCGCCGTGTTGAAATCAAGGTTATGCCTGAAAACACCAATGTTCAATACGCAAAATAAGTAATCTGAAACACAAAATGCCGGCAAACAAAAACTGCCGGTTTTTTTTGATTGTCATTCCGAACGTGATTCGGACTCTTTTGCCATCATTTGAATCAATAAGCAAAAAAAATAGTCTCAACTTGAAGACTGTCGATTTTTTTGTTAAAATAATGAATATGTTCAGAGATTTTAGAGCGGCAGTAAAAAAAATCCGACTTCTCTCTTTTACGTCGGGAGATAAAGTTGATAATTTTCGCGAAAAAATAGAAAGCGCGTTTGGCTCCGTGTTTCTTCCCAATCACGTTGAATGTAACGAGCGAGAGTTTGGCGGCGTGATGTGCGATATGCTTATTCCCGAAGTGTATTCGTCAAAGCGCATTATGCTTTATGTGCACGGAGGCTCGTTTGTGGGCGGCTCTCGCGATTCGTGGCGCAATTTCTGTGCAAGTTTGGCGAATGTGGCTTCTTGCCGTGTTGTCGTGCCCGAATTCCGACTTCCCCCGACGCACCTGTTCCCCTCTTCGCTTGAGGACATAAAGAGCGTCGCAGAGCATTTAATCGCCGAGGAAAAAACCGCGTTGTCGCTTGAAGATGACGAAAACAACCGCAAACCCGAAATCATTATCGCAGGCGATGGCTCAGGCGCGTCGATTGCGTGCGCGTATGTGCTTGGAATGGGGGAAGCGGCAAAGAGCGATATAAAAGAGCTGCTCTTGTTTTCGCCGTGGCTTGATTTGTCGTCTGAAAGCCAGTTTATGAGCGGCCGCAAAATCTCTGATGAGGTCATCGGCTCGGATTGCCTTCGCCGCAGTGCCGACGTGTATGCCGCAAAAGAGGATTTAGAGAAAGCCGAAATCTCGATTTTGCGCGCCGACGATGAACAGCTCGCGAACTTTCCGAGTGTGTTCATACAAATGGGCTCTCGCGAGGCGTTGTTAAAGCAAGCGCAGGCGTTTTCGGCGCGGCTTTCGTCGCTCGGTGTGAATTGCACGCTCGATGTGTGGAAAGATATGCCGTTTATGTTTCAAATGGCGGACGAGTATTTGCCAGAATCACATCTCGCTATCGAAAAAATCGGCTCTCACTACACAGCCAGAGGCTGATTCTCAAAGCGCGTCACGCATAGCCACGCATAGCGTGTTTTGTAAACACACAGTGTGTGAAAGTCTGAATTCGGCAAATTCAGAGGCTGCAATACGGAGTATTCAGAGAGTCTGATACGCTCTCTTCAGAGTGTCTGATACGGGCGATTCAGAGAGTCTGATACGGGCGATTCAGAGAGTCTGATACGGGCGTGAAAAAAAATAAAACGAGGAATTGAATGGAACTTTTATCCCCAGCAGGAAATATTGAAAAACTTTACTATGCGTACAAATACGGCGCAGATGCGGCATATATCGGGCTTCGGGGCTTTTCGCTTCGTGCTAAGGCCGACAACTTTATTGAAGACGATTACAAGAAAATCATTGCGATAAAAAATGAGTTTCCTCATCGCCGTCTTCACTGCGCGCTCAACATCAGTTTTCACAATGACGAAGTGGCTTCTTTCTTGGCGCGCATTAACGATTATAAGCTGTTCCCGATAGATGCGTTTATCGTGCAGGATATGGGATTGGTGCCGATTTTGCAAAAGGAGTTCCCGAATGCAGAATTGCATTTAAGCACGCAGGCGAGCTGTATGAATTATCTTGCCGCGCGTGCCTATCGCGATATGGGCTTTAAGCGCGTTGTCTTGGGGCGCGAAGTGTCGCTCAAGGAAGCCGCGGAAATCAAGGAGAAAGTGGACAATCTTGAAATCGAGTGCTTTGTTCACGGCGCGATGTGCGTGGCGTACAGCGGCAGATGCCTCTTGAGCGCGTATATGAACGGCAGAAGCGGTCAGAGCGGTCTTTGCACGCATACATGCCGCTGGAATTACGCGCTTAAAGGCGATGTGAAAGCCCTCTCGCAGTCTGGCGGCTTGGTCTTGGAAGAGGAGAGCCGACCGAACGAGTATTTCCCTGTTTTTGAGGGCGACAACTTCACGGCGATTCTTTCGAGCAAAGACCTGTGTATGATTGACCATCTGCAAGAAATGAAGGACGCGGGCGTGGATTCGCTGAAAATCGAGGGGCGAATGAAGAGCATTTATTATGTGGCTCTCGTTACGCGCGCGTATCGCAAGGCTCTCGACGTGATGGACGGCAAAATCAGTGCGGAGGAAGCAAAGCCGTATATTGACGAGCTGTATTTGACGAGCCACCGCGAGTTTACGACGGGATTTTTCTTTGGCAGAGCAGACGCAGACAAGGCGGTGATGGCGGCGGCGGAGTGCCCGTATTTGCTTTCTGGCACGGTGGGCGAAGAGCTTGGCGAAACAGACGCTGACGAAATCTTTGAGAAGGGAAGAAAATCGTTTGCAGCCTTGAATGCGTCATTCACCGACGAAGTGGAAAAAGCGCAGGAGGCGCGAAGGGAGCAATGGCTCAAAAATCCTGATTGGTGTGTGCCGTGTGCGCATAAAAAAGAGGGCTGGAAGCTCTATGCGTTTCACCCGCTCAATCACATTGCGTGCAAAATCGGCAATGAAGCGCAGAGCAAAGACGAAATCGGGCGCGGCTATGATGCGGCGTATGAGGCGCAGCGGGCGAATGAAAAGGCTGGCGATACGCTGGAGTTTGTGGGCTCTTCGTTCTTGTGCAAAAAGGCGGCGGACAGCGAGTTTGAGCTGGTGAACCCAAAGAATGGGCTGCTGGTCAACTGGGTTTCTGAAAGCCACGAATGTCTTTTGTACACTCCGCACGAGCTTGAGCGCGGCACAATCGTTCGTATTCGTGATTATTTAAGAAAAATCGGCGTAAGATAAAGATAATGCGGTGCGTTACTGCAAGAATAAAAATATAAAAAAGTAAAAATAAGCGCAAAACTCATAATAGGGTTTGATAAATGGATATTTACGACAAGATAAATGAGCGGTACAAAACCGATTATGTTATTCTCTCTGTTTGTGCGGTGCTGAATGCTTTTTCGATTGCAGTTCAAGTTGCAGTGCCAGTGCGGTTTCCGTTTTTGTCTATTCCTGCGGTGTTAGGAATCCTGTGTCAGTTGCAGTTGTTTTTTTCTGTTGCGATGGCGGTCAAGGGCGGCAAAAAGGGCTTTTTGCTGTCTGTCACGGAAAATGTGCTGGCGCTTTTTATTTCGTTTGCGGCATTTTTATTTTTCCATAGCACTTATTTTTGGCAGACCGTGTTTGCTTCGGCGGTGTCGATGGGCAGTGCGCTCATTTTGCGGCGGCATTTGAGTGTGCTCCGCGCCGAAACGGATTTGATGTACAAAAAAGCCGTAACCGACAGCTTAACGGGGTTGGTCAATCATCAGAATTTTGTTATTGAGATGGAAGCCTTGATTGCGCGGGACAATCATTCCGATTTTGCGGTTGTTTTTATTGACGTGGACAATTTTAAGCGCATAAATGACACGCTCGGGCATCAGGCGGGCGACGAGTTTTTAATGCACACTGTGCAAAATATGCAGCGCGTGGTTGATAGCGCCGACATCATCGGCAGAATGGGCGGCGATGAGTTTGCCATTTTGATTCCGCGAAAACTTTCCGACGAGGCGCTGTATCGGTATGTGGCAAAAATTGCGGGCGAAGTTGCCGTTCCGTTTTCGTGCCAAAATAAGCTCTATCAAATCACGTCGAGCCTCGGAATTGCGCGCTATCCCAAAGACGGACGCACTGCGGGCGACGTGATTCATCAGGCGGATATGGCGATGTATCGCGCAAAATCGCTCGGCAAAAATCGGATTGTGTTCTTTGACGAAGAAATGCAGGAATCGATTGAGCAGCGGCGGGTGCTTGAGCGCGCACTGAAGCGGGCGATTGAAAAAGGCGAAATGTATCTTGAATATCAGCCGCAATATCAGGTGAGCCACGGCATTCTGCGCGGTTTTGAAGCGCTGGTTCGCTGGAAATCCTCGCTGTTGGGCGATATGAATCCTGCGCAGTTCATCAAAATCGCCGAAGAAATGGGCTTTATGTCGGATTTGGGCGAATGGATTTTGACCACGGCGTGCACGGAATATATGAAAGTGCAGGGAACGTATGACCAAAAGCCGATTCTGGCGGTGAATATTTCGTGCTCGCAGATTAACGACCCGTCATTTGTGCCGTTTGTGCGCGATTTGATTAAGAAAACGCTCATCAATCCCGAGGTGCTGGAGTTTGAAATCACCGAAAAAATCTCCGAGCTTTCAAGCGACACCGCTTTTTCTGTGCTGAACGACCTGAAAAAAATGGGCATAAAAATCTCGCTCGACGATTTCGGCACGGGCTTTTCGTCTATCAACGCGCTCCGAAAATTGCCGCTCGACACGCTCAAAATCGACAGCAGTTTTACGCGCAGTCTGTTTGATTCAAAAAAAATTGAGCTTATCGGCTCTCTTATCGACATCGCTCACAGTTTAAATCTCAAAGTGATTGCCGAGGGTGTGGAAAAAGAAAGCGAGATGAAAGAGCTTTCGGTATATGGTTGCGATTTTGTGCAGGGATTTTTGTTCGGGCACACCTTGCCGATTGTCGCGCTGTAAAAGGAGAACGTATGGAACTGTTTGAGATGTCCCCCAAAAGCCGCGCTGCCGTGCTGGAGTTTCTTTTGGCGCACGAAGACCGCTGTGTTGCGCTGACGGAACGGGTTTTGCGAAATGCAGGGCGGACTTTTTTTCTTGCCGAAACGGAGCGGGGCGAGCCGTATATTTCGGGGGTGATTTCGCTTTCAAAATCGGGGACGCTGCTGCATTGTTTGCCGTTTGCGGGGCAGCTTTCGCAAAAATCGCGCGGCAGAATCGGGAATGCAACCGAGCTTTTTGCGCCATTTTTTGCCGAGAATCCAATTTTTTGCTTGAGCGGAGAGACAGACGGCACGGCTCTTTTGGAAAATGCGGTGCGTTTGTGCGCCGTGCAATCCGTTCTTGAGGCGCACGATTATTATCGAATGGAATACGATGAAGAGCGCGACAGTGTGTTCCGTCGCGCTGAGCAGAAAAAAGAGCGGGAAGAAGCCCAGTCGGTGCGTGAAGAGCGCGTTCAGAATTACGGGCTGTCGATTTCGGCGGACACAAAAAGCGACGGCGATGACGACACCGTTGCGCTCAAAGACACGGGGACTATCATAAAATGCACGTCGGCAGATGTGGCAAAACTCTTGCCGCTTCAAATGCAATACGACCGCGAAGAAGTGCTTTTGCGCACGATGGAGGCGGACGAAGACGATTGCCGCTTGCGCCTTTCTGGAATGCTTCGGTTGCAGGATATTTTTGCGGACGTTATCGGCGGCGAGATTGTTGCCAAGGCGGGCACGAACGCAAAGGGCAAAAATTGGGTGCAACTCGGCGGGGTGTTTACCAAGCCGCTGTATCGCCGTTTGGGGATTGCAGGGCGTTTGGTAAGCCACGCCGCGCGTTATGCCGCCGCTGAGGGAAAAAAGACCACGCTTTTTGTGCGCGAACTCAACACCTGCGCATTCCATTCGTATGAGCGGGCGGGATTTATTCGCCGCGGCTCGTACCGAATCGTCTATTTTGACGGCTTTGATGCGTAAATGAAAACGGTGCGTCCTCTTAAAAAAAAATTTTTTCGGCACACACAATGAATAAATCGGTGCAAAAAAATTTTTGAAGTTCCAAAAGGCGTTTGCATAAGGCGGCGGTTTTCGTGTAAGATAAAGGCAATTCGTTCAAGTGAGGGTGTGAATATGATTTTTTCGCCAGTGGAAATTCAAGAAACGGTTAATATGTTTATGCGCCAAAAACTCGACGTGCGCTGTATCACGATGGGCATTTCGCTTTTGGACTGCGCAGACAGCGACGCAAAGACCGCCTGCCGCAAGATATACGACAAGATTATGCGAAAAGCGGGCAACCTTGTGCGCGTGGGGCAGGACATCGAAAAGGAATTCGGCGTGCCGATTATCAACAAGCGTATTTCTGTTACGCCGATTGCGCTCGTTGCGGGTGCTTCAAGCGAAAAAAGCTATGTGGAATATTGCCGTACGCTCGACAAAGCGGCGAAAGAACTCGGCGTGAACTTCATCGGCGGCTTTTCTGCGCTCGTGCAAAAAGGCATTACAGAAGCCGACCGCATTTTGATTGACTCGATTCCCGAAGCCCTTTCGGTTACCGACTGCGTTTGCTCAAGCGTCAACGTCGGTTCAACAAAATCGGGAATCAATATGGACGCGGTGCGCTTGATGGGCGAAATCATAAAGCGTACGGCGGAAGCGTCGAAGAATTGCGCGGTCAACGGCTGCTCGAAGCTCGTTGTGTTCACGAATGCGCCCGAGGACAATCCGTTTATGGCAGGCGCGTTCCACGGTCCAGGCGAGGGAGATGCGGTGATTAACGTCGGCGTTTCAGGTCCGGGCGTTATTCTTGCGGCGGCGCGAGAGTTCAAGGGCAGACCGATTAACGAACTTGCAGACGGCATTAAAAAGATGGCGTTCAAGATTACGAGAATGGGACAGCTCGTCGGCTCTGAAGCGGCCTCTCGGCTCGGCGTGAACTTCGGTATTCTCGACCTCTCGCTTGCTCCGACTCCTGCCGTTGGCGACAGCGTGGCGCGGATTCTTGAGGAAATCGGCTTGGAGGGCTGCGGCGCACCGGGAACGACGGCGGCTTTGGCAATGCTGACCGATATGGTGAAAAAAGGCGGCGTGATGGCTTCAACGAATGTCGGCGGGCTTTCGGGCGCGTTTATTCCTGTGAGCGAGGACGAGGGAATGATTAACGCGGTGAAGCAAGGCTCGATAACGCTTGAAAAGCTCGAAGCGATGACGACGGTCTGCTCTGTCGGGCTTGATATGATTGCAATTCCCGGCGACACAAGCGCAACGACGATTTCGGGCATTATGGCGGACGAAATGGCTATCGGTATGGTGAACAACAAAACGACCGCCGTGCGCCTTATTCCTTCACCTGGAAAAAAGCCTGGCGACTGGGTGGAGTTCGGCGGATTGCTCGGCGGCTGTCCTGTTATCGACGTGAATCGCTTTAGCTGTGCGGATTTTATCAATCGCGGCGGCAGAATCCCAGCCCCAATCCACTCCTTCCGCAACTAGCAGGCACAGGGCTGTTTCTCAAGACTATGGCAGATTTTTAAGACATAGATGTTTTATTTGTTAGGAACAAAAACGCCCCTTGTTTTTCGGGGGCGTTTTTGTAAGAATAAATTCGAAATGATAGAATTTCTTATTTTATCCGCTTCTGCACATATTTTTCTGCAATGAACGCAAACGTGAAAGAAATTCCCAGAATCGACGCTACATACACAGGAGGACACACAATTCCGCCTGTGCAGTGATACAGAATCTGCATAAGCGGAAAATGAAACAGATAAATGCCCCACGAAAAATCAATGGTTTGCCCGACGCATTGCAATCGTTTGAAGGTGAGAGCTGTCCACACGATTATTACAGCGAGCGCGGCAGGAAAAAGTATTTCGCTCTTCGTGACATAATGTAAAATGTATGCTGCAACTGACGGAAGCAGCAGTTTATTTTTCATCTTTAAGAAAAAATCCCAGTTCAGAAAAATGAATATTCCGCTTACGAAAAAAGAAATAAAGCTCGGTAGTTGATGTTCCAGCTGGCTTGGTAAATGCCAGTTTTTTGCGTATGATTTTAAAATCAGATTATAGGCGACTGAAAGTGCATACAGAATTGCAAAGAGCATATTTTTCCCAAGCGCTGTTTGCATCTTTTTCCAAAAATGCAAAATGAGCGGGAGAATGAGGTAAAAGCCGATTTCAATTTTTATCGTCCGGAGCGCACCGTTCACTGCATTGCCTGCAAAACAGCCCGGTAAACTCGGGTGCATAAAATTCAGAAAAATGGCGTTCCAGAACAAATACTTAAAATATTCTGCGCCAAAATATTCCTGCGCGGGTAACTCTGAAAAATAACAACAGACGAACGAAAAAAAGATGAGGGAAATGTAGTACATCGGGAAGATTTTCTTTGCCCGCTTTGTGAAGAACGCTTTGAGGTTCGGCGCGGCAAAATAACTTTTTGTCACCCAAAAGCCACTGATGATAAAAAATCCGCAAACCGCCATGTGTCCGTCAAATAAATAAGCGTTGCCGATTCCGACTTTGCCGAATGCGTGCATAAAAAGCACGATGAGACAGAGCAAAAGGCGAATCGCATTGAATGCGTTTTCCTTTGGAATTGCAGGAAGTTCAAAATTTGATTTCATAAATTTCTCCAAAGTTCAGAAATGTGTACTGTGTACGAGTAGTTCAGTAATTTCTGAGTATATCACAAAAACTCTGTAAAAATTTACTTTTAGGCGAAAAAGTCAGAAATTTTTCACATAATCAAAAAAATAATGAGTGATTTTTGGAAACGAGTTGATGAAGAAATTGAATATAAAGGTATAAACCGCGCATTTTTGGCTCGTAAGTGTAATTTCAGCGTAACGAATATCGGGCAGGGAATCAAACTGGGAAGCACTCCGTCTGCTGAAACCGCTGTAAAAATTGCGAATGTGCTTGGAGTGAGCGTGGAATATCTTGTTACAGGCAAAAATTCGGCAGGAATAAAAAATTTAGAAACCGAGGAAATTCAGTTAAAATTATATCGAAAATATCATTCGCTTATTGCAAAATGTGAAAATCTTCCGCCTCAAAAAATTGATTTGCTTGCAAAAGTTGCAGATGGTTTTGTACCACAGACTATGTTGTAAAGGCGCAGAACGCAAAAACTGAAACTCGAAAACACAAACGCACTGTGTTTTATTTAGGTAGGTCGAAATACGGCAAGAGGGAAGGGGCATAATTACATAATATGCCTTTTCATATTGTTTTTTATTGGTATATTTTTTAATATTATCAACAAATATCTATTGGAATTGCCGCTTCTGCCAAAGGTCGCTACGAAACGCTTACCTTGTACAATGTCAAATATGGACACGGCGCAAAAAAAACTTGATTTCGAGGCAAATCGCGCTTAAAATGGAAAATACACACTTTTATGGAGGCTTTTTATGGAATTAAAAGGCTCAAAGACTGAAAAAAATTTGCAGGTAGCATTTGCCGGTGAATCGGAGGCGCGAAACAAGTACACTTATTTTGCGTCAAAGGCAAAAAAAGATGGATTTGTGCAGATTGCCTCGATTTTTGAAGAAACTGCGGCAAACGAAAAAGAACACGCAAAAATCTGGTACAAGCTCTTGAGCGGTGGCGTTGGCTCTACGCTTGAAAATCTGAGAGAGGCGGCTTCGGGCGAGCATTACGAATGGACAGAGATGTATCCGCAGTTTGCAAAAGAGGCGCGGGAAGAGGGCTTTGAGGAAATTGCACGGCTTTTTGAGGGCGTGGCGGAAATCGAAAAAGAACACGAAGAGCGGTACAAAAAACTGCTGGCGAATATCGAAGGCGATTTGGTGTTCTCAAAAGACGGCGATACCGTATGGCAGTGCGCGAATTGCGGGCATATCTGCGTGGGCAAAAAAGCTCCCGATGTGTGTCCTGTGTGCAATCACCCACAGAGCTATTTCCAAGTAAAAGCGGAAAATTATTAACGAAAAATCCCCGGCAAACACGTCGGGGATTTTGTTTGAAATGATAGAAAAAGACGTTTTTATGATTACCGTATACAAAAAAATATAAAAATCACTTAATATATTGACATTAAAATTATATATATAATATATTTAACACAACTTAAATGATGTTTTGGGGAGTGAATTATGAAAAAATTGCTTTTATGGAGCGGCTTAACAATCGCGGCTGCAATGCTGATTTCAAGTTGTTCAAAAGACAGCAATAAAAATCAATCTTCAAAGGATAAAATTCGCGAAAATACCGTCGTTGTTTATGCGTATGACAGTTTTGCCGGCGAGTGGGGACCCGGTCCTGAATTGGTGAAGTTGTTCAAGCAAAAAACAGGGCTTGACTTAACGTTTGTGGATTGCGGAGATGCGGGGCAGGTTACGAGTCGCGCGATTCTTGAAAAAGACAGACCGCAGGCGGACGTTTTGCTCGGACCTGATAATAATTTGGTGCAAAAAATTCGGGAGGAGGGGATTTTAACGCCGTATAAACCCGCAGGCGCAGAAAATTTGGTGGACAATCTTGAGAACGCGCTGGGCGGCGATTGGTCTTTGACCCCGTTTGATTTCAGTCATTTTGCAATCATTTTTGACACGGAATCGGGAATCCGCGAGCCGACAAGTCTTGAGGATTTAACGAGCGCAGAATATGCCAAAAAACTGATTTTGATGGACCCGCGCACGAGTACGCCCGGCTTGGGATTTGTGGCGTGGACGGCGGCGATTTTCGGCAATAACGCACTGAATTACTGGGCAGACTTAAAGCCGTCGATTTTGACGATGGCACCCGGTTGGACTGCGGGCTACGGGCTTTTTACCAACGGCGAAGCTCCGCTGGTTATCAGCTACACAACAAGTCCTGCGTATCAATATCAAGAGGATAATTCCACGCGGTTCAAGACGCTGGTGTTTCGCGAGGGACACCCAATGCAGGTGGAAGGTGCGGGGCTTTTGAAGGGCGCTGTCAACGAAGAAGGCGGCAAAAAATTCCTCGATTTTCTTATCAGCGATGACGCGCAGGCTGTTTTGCCGCTCACGCAATGGATGTATCCGGCAAATAAAAACGTGGAAATCCCCGAATGTTATGCGGTTGCGGCTCCTGTTCCCGAAAAAACGGTCAACGCAGATAATGCAATCGTGAACAAAACGGTAAGCAGTGTGATTGCATTGCTTGCAAATTAACGTGAAACAAAACAATTCCGCCGCATTTTTTGTGCGGCGCGTGATTCAGATAGCGGCGTGTGCGTGTGCGCTGATTGTTTTTTTGCTTGCGATAGCGGCTTTTGCGGTGCCGTTTTTGGCGGCGATAATACAAAACAGCGCTGAAAAAAAAGTCGCGACCGATTATGTACATCTGTGTGCGATTGCGGGATTTACACTCAAGCAGGCGATTTTTTCAACCGCGATTGCCGTTTTGGTGGGGCTTCCCGCCGCATTTTTTATCTCGCACCGAGATTTTCCGTTCAGGCGCATTTTATCCGCTTGTGCCGCTGTTCCGCTGTGCATTCCGTCGCTCATCATTGCGCTGGGATATGTGAGTTTTTTTGGAATGAACGGCATTTTGAATCGCGTTCTTGCATCTTTTTTTTCAACCGACAAAAAAATCATATCGTTTTTATATTCGTTTTGGGGCATCGTCATTGCGCAGGGATTCTACAATTTTCCGCTCGTTATGGCGACCGTCGCGGATTCGTGGGCGACCCTTCCGCGCGCGCAAGAGGACGCGGCAACAGTGCTCGGCGCAAGCAATCTGCGCATTTTTTTTACGATAACCGTTTGGCACCTTTTGCCCGCAATCATCAGTGCGTGCATTCCCGTTTTTTTGTATTGCTTTTTCAGTTTTCTTATCGTGCTGCTGTTCGGCGGCATTGGCACGACGACGCTGGAAGTCGAACTGTACCAAGCGGCGCGCAATTCGCTGGATTTGAGCGCTGCAACAAAAATCGCGCTGATTGAAACGACGCTGGCGATGGCGATTGTGGTGCTGTATTCGGCGGCAGAAAATACTTCGGGGACGCAGAAAAATGCGGAAGAAAATCCGGTGCGGCGGCACAAAATTCGCGGAGCAGAAATACTAATCGCAGGATTTTTCTTTCTGGCAATCGCGCTTTTTTTTGTGCTTCCGCTTTTGTGCATCGTTTTTTCGGCATTCCCGCACGGCTCGCTTGCGGTATTTCAAAACGTGATTCACAAAAAAGGATTTCTTCCCGCGCTCCTTTCCAGCGCAAAAATCGGCGTGTGCACCGCAGTTTTGTGCATTATCGCTGCGTTTTCGTATGCCGTGTTTCTCAAAAGCCACCGCAATAATCTCGTGCTCAAAACGCTCCCCATTTTGCCGATGGCGCTGTCGTCTGTGGTGATGGGCTTTGGAATGACGCGGACGGTTCGTGCTGGCTCGCCTCTCATTTTGGTTGCAGCCCAAACCGCGCTTATGTGGCCGCTCGCATTTCGGCAAATCTGGGCGGGATTCGCAAAAATCCCGAGCGAAACGCTGGACGCGGCGCGGTTGCTTTCTCCGCATAAAATAGACGCGATATTCGGCGTGTTTCTCGGCGAATGCAAACGGAACATCTTGAGCGCGGCGGTGCTTTGCTTTGCCGTCAGCGCGGGCGATACGACTCTGCCGCTCGTGCTTGCAATTCCCCATTTTGACACATTGTCGCTGTTCACATACCGCCTTGCAGGTTCGTATCGGTTTGGCGAAGCGTCTGCGGCGGCGTTGGTTTTGGGCGCGTGGTGTATGACACTTTTTGCAATCGCAAATAAAATGAAGGAGAATGACGATGTATTTTGACGCAAAAAATCTGTTGCACGATTGGCAGGATTTTCACCTTGACGTGTCGTTTTGCGCCGAAAAAGGCACGATGACAAGCATCGTCGGACCGTCGGGGAGCGGAAAATCCACGATTCTGCGCTTGATTTCGGGCTTAGAAAGCGCACAGCCTGCCGAGCGCATTATGCTAGGCGGTCGCGACATCACGGCTCTGCCACCCGGAAAACGCGGAATCGGCTTGGTTTCTCAAAGTCATTCGCTGTTTTCGCATCTGAGTGTGGAAGACAACATCGGCTATGGACTTCGCTGCCGTGGATTTTCCAAAGCGGAAAGCCGAAAAAAAGCCCGCGAATACCTTGCGCGCTTCAATCTTGCTGGGTTTGAAAAGCGCCGTCCGTCCACGCTTTCCGGCGGCGAATCCCAGCGGGTCGCGCTTGCCCGCACGCTCATCGTTGAACCAGAATTGGTGCTGTTCGACGAGCCGCTGTCTGCCCTCGACGCGCCGCTTCGCAAAAAACTCGCCGCCGATATTCGCTTGTGGCAGCGCGAAATTGGATTTACGGGCATTATGGTTACGCACGACATCGCCGAAGCAAAATCGATGAGCGACCGCATTTTATTAATCCGAAGCGGCTTAAAAATCTGGGACGGTGCGGCGGAGGATTTTTCAGAAGAAATGATGAACGAAAAAAAACGTGATGGTGCCCAACGGCTGTGAACGCAATTTGTTTTGAGAAAAAAAGCGGGAGTTAGAGCACTTCGATGATTTCGGGCTTATACCAGCGGTACAAAGTGCGGTTGATGATGAAGAGAATCAGCGTTGAAGCGAGCAGAAGGAGCAACACGCACACTGCACGGCAATTTTCGCTTTTGTCTTTTGTCAGAAAAAAGCCTAAGAATGCGCACAGAATTGGAATAATGAGCGACACCACGCCCAAAAATGCTTCTAATCGGCGAGCCGTGCCCACCACAACGAGCGAGCCTCTTTTGAGTGCAAGGTTCTTTTTGTTTTTTGCGCGAAAAAGGCGTTTCCCTCTCAGCAAACAGCGCTGAGTGCACGTTATACACGTTTCGGATATAACGGGAGAGACAACCACATAATTTTTGTCAATGTGTTTTACCACGGCTTCTTTGACTGCCACTTTTTACAAATCCTTTTTACTGATTTCGCTCAACGTCATCTCGCACGCGCGCTGTCCCTCTTCGTTGCCGAGTTCGCTGTATGTGTCGCGTAGATTATACAGCGCATCGTAATAATACGGGTCGTTTGACACGGCTTCTTCAAACGCGGTGGCGGCATCTTCGTATTCTGACATATTGAACAAAATCACGCCCATTATGTTCCACAAATGCGAATTGTGCATATTGATTTCGACACCTTTTGCGCAATAATCAAATGCTTCCAGAAGATTGCCGTTTGCAAAAAGCATTTGCGCCAGCACTTCCATTTCCGCCTCTCCCGTCTCGCCGTTTTTCTGCGACAACACCAAAGCCTGCTCCAGCGCAGATTTCGCGCTGTCAAAATCGCCTGCGTCGCGGTAGGTTACGCCCATATTGAACCACAAAAGATGATTTCCCTGCTCGAATTGCAGCGCTTTTTTAAAACACGCAATCGCTTCTGGATATTCGCCGTGAGAAGCAAAAGTGATTGCTTGATTATTGAACAATTCCAACGATTCTTTCATTGTTTTCTCTTTCCTTTGTTATTTTGATGGCAACATTGAGGTAAAAAGTTCCTCAATAAGTTGCGCCGCCGCGTTCTCGGCATACAGTGAATGAAGATTTTTGCAGGCTGATTGTATCAAATCGTGCGCAAACTGCGATGCTTTTTCAATAACGCCCGCTTTTGAAAGCACACTGATTGCCTCTTCCACCGCAGGCGAATCGATGCCGTCTTTTTTTGCGGTATCAAAAAGGCGGAACAACTGCTGTTTTTCTGCGCTGCTGGCATTTTCAAGATAAAGCAGGGCTGGCAGGCTTTTTTTGCCTTCCACAATATCATCGCCGCGCTTTTTGCCGACGTTGCCGGTTGTCAAGTTGATAACATCGTCCACTACCTGAAATCCCGCACCAATGTCCGCCGCAATACTGCCCATTTTCTGCGCGTTTTCTGTGCTTCCGCCGCCTGCCAAAACACCGATTTGCGCGGCAAGCGAAGAAAGCGTCCCCGTTTTGTTTTTCACCATCGCAAGATATTCGTCGGTCGTGGGAATTGCGCTGCTGTCGCGGTGCCACGCGATGTCCATCGCCTGCCCGAGATGCAATCGGCGGAGTTCTTGGGTGTAAAGCTGATACAAAACGAGTTTCAAGCGGTCGTCTGCAATGCGGTTTATGCACACTGCCGCTTCAAAATACAGCCACGAACCTGCGTTAATCGCGCTATCAAGCCCATAGACCAAATGTGCGGCAGGAAGCCCGCGGCGAGTGTCTGCGCCGTCTTCAATGTCATCGTGGATTAAACTCGCCGTATGCACGAATTCCAAAAGCGGAGTGAGCGTGTACGCCGTGGCGAGTTTTTGCTCAATTTCGGCAGGATTTTGCTCGCGGGTCAGCAACTCCATTTTTGCGCACAACACCAAAAGCAACGGTCGCCAGCGTTTTCCGCCTGCGTCAACTAAGCGCTTGCACGGGTCGGCAAGGGGCGCGGTGTGGGCAATTTTTACGGCTGGGTATTCTTTGTTAAACGATTCTTTGAGCCAATCTTCGCCCCGATTTTCGCTTTTGGGCAAGGCTGATTCCAACATAGTTTCAATGTTTGCTAGCGTGTTCGCATATTCGGTATTCATATGTTTCAATTATAAAGACATCTGCCACTTTTATCAACTGACTAAAAATTCTGCGTTTTTTGAAAGCCAGATGCGCAAAAAAATGTATTTACGAAAATTTTTGCTGTTACGGATTCACGCTTTGTTTACCCCGAGACCGAAAAGGGCGAAATCTGCGCGAACGGGGTCGTCGGGGAAAATCTCGCGCATTGCCTCGGTGAGCTGCACGGCGGCTTTTAAGGTCGCTTGTCGGATTTTGCCGGTGCGTGTTCGCTCAAAAAAGCCGAGTTCGGTCGATTGGTGCATAACGTGCGTGTCGAGGGGCATCAAGAGCCGTTCGCTCGACAAAAAATCCCACAGCCCTAAATCCACGGCGGAGCGGCGGCGAACGAGCCATCTCAGGAGCATATTCAGCCGTTTGCTCGCCGAATCCGCTGTGTGCGGCACAAGACGGCAGGCAGCAGGAAAAGCGCGGGCGATAACCGTGTGGTAATGCGCGGTAGATTCTGAGAAAAAACGGGGACGAAAAAAGCCGCCGAGGGTGCCGTCTGTGCTTTCGCGCAAAAAACGCCGCAGACTGTCGCAAAACAAAAGCATATCGGTATCGGAAAAAATGCGGTAAAACGATGAGTTGCCGTTCACAAAAAAGCGGCGGTATTCTTCGCGCAAAATCCATTCTGCCACGCTGTTTCCTGCCGCCTCCAAAATGCGCTCCGTGTGCGATAAAATCTGCTCGCGCCGTCCGAATGCAAGGTTTGCGGCAATGAACGCCGCCGTTTCTGCGTCGCGGGCATCGGTGTAGCGGTGCATAAACTGCGACGGGTCGGCGGTCAAAAATGCCGCTGTTTCGTATTGTTGCGCCAAAGTTTGTATCAGCGTCTTTGTTTTTTCGTCCATCTTTTTCCTCTTTTTATTCACTGCTCCAGATTCGATACGGCGGTAAAGCGCACGCCCGATTTTTTTTCGCCGAATTCTTTGTGCGGGCGATAAAATGCCGAAAGCGCGAGATTAATCGTGAGTGCGCGCACGGCGATGCTTGTGTTTGGCGAGATTTGCAGCGTCGCGGTGAGCGAAACTTCGTCGCGATAATCGTCGATGGTCGCGTTTTGGAAGATTTCATCGGTGCGCTTGATGTCGAACAATTCGTCCTTTTCGTATGCGAGTTTTGCCGTGTATGCCGCGCTCAAAAACGCTCTTCGCGCAAACACCGACACGGCGGGAATGCCTTTTTGGATTTCAAAATCCAACAGATACACGCGCGCCGTGCCGCTTGCCGCATAATCCGACGACGGAAACAGCGTGGCAGAAAGCGAAATGGGGCAGATAAACGGCAGCCGAATCCCCGCCTCCGCGCCCGCGTTCACATACCGATATTCTGCGGCTGGCACGTCCTTGGCGTAAAAATATTCGCCGAGCAAAAACGGCATCAGCGAAAATCCCGAGCGCATTTGATAGCGATAGCCCGTGCGGTGAATCGTGGAAAACAGCGCATAGAGCGTGCTGTCGGCAAAATGCGAATCGATGTGCGGCTCTTTGCGGTCGTGCCCGAACACATAATCCGCCGTTACGCCTGCCTGAAGCGACGACACAAACCACGATTTCAAGAGCACTGCCGTTTTGAGCGAATCCGCCGTTTGCATAAATCCCGCCTCGTCCGCCGCCGCTGTTCCCGAAAGCGTGTACGAAAATGCGTCGTTCCCGCCCGAAAGCGAAAGTTGCGCCCCTCCGCGATTGTATTCCGAATCGTAGCCGCCCGAAACGGCAAGCAGATTGTTGCCCCACGGCGTTGACGAAACGTAAGTCAGCCCCAAACTCGCCGCGCCGTCCTCTTTGTGCTTTCTCGTCCACAGCCCCACTGCCGCGGCAGGCAAGAGCGAAAAATCCGAAAAATATGCGTTCCATTTTCTATACCGTTCGGCTTCAAATTTGTCAGTGCGAGCAAAATCTCTGTCATCATTGTCATTCCGAACTTGTTTAGGAATCTCTGTATCAGATGCTGAAACAAATTCTGAATATCCGTCTATTTCCGTGTGTTTATTGCGCCAGAATTTTTGGTGCAAGGATTCCTTGTGATAAAAATACGCTGATGTACCAAAGATGAGCGCGGCGCTCCGTTTTTTCGGTGCGTTTTCTTCTGCGGTTTCGGAACGATTTGCCGTCGTGGAAACGCGCTCGAGCGGCACTGTTTCGGCGCTTAGTTTTGCAAAATCGATTTTGTAGAGCCGAGAGCTGTCGTAAAAATGGGCGTGATAAATCAAAATCTGGTTGTCATCGCCAAAATCCGCGGACGGCACGGGACAATCCACTCCGCCCACGATGTCTGTTTGGCAAAACGAACCTTCTGCGCTCAAACCGTCCTCGCCCGATTGCACGACAATCAAGCCTGCGCGCGGATACATCGCCGTTTTGCCCTGTTTCACGAACGAAAACGACAGCGTGAGTTTGTCTTTTTCCGTGCGTGCGACGTGCAGGCTGTGCGCAATCACGCCGTCGGGGAATGCAAAATCGTGCGTGCTCTCTCCGTCAAAATCCGCCACGCGCAAGAACCAGCGCATTCCGTTTTTCACGATACTTGCACGGTACAGCGCGCCTGAGAGCAGCACGGGCGATTGCTCTGAAAACACGATTTCGCCTTCGGTTTTGCCGCGCGAAAACAGTTCCTGAGCATTCAGTTTTTTCTCGAGAACGCGCTTTTTTTCGAGGTCAAACAGCACCGTTTCGATTTTCGTGTTGCTCCTCGTAACATCGTGGATAATCTCGAGCGCGCGCGAATCCGCCGACAGACACAGGCTTGTCACATTGGCAATCGACAGGATTTTTTTTGCCTTGCCGAATTTTTTTGTTTTTTCATCAAAACGCGCCAAAAAAATGCCCGTGCGGAGCGAATCCGCGAACACCAAAACGCCGTTCTTCGCGTCCATCGCACTTATGCGCTTCTTGCCCGTGTTTTTTTCGCCCTCAAAATCGCTGACCGCCGCATTTTCTTCGGGAAAATCCGCTTCGGGAATTTCCAATTCGCTCCAAAACGCCTTCCATTCGCGCGAAAGCAGTTTGTTGTAAGTACGCTCAAAAAGCCCCGCCGAAAAAGAAAAAGTGAGATGCGTTCCCGCGTTGAGCCAAAACTCGCCGTATTTTTTCGCGCCGTATTTTTCGTTGAGATACTGCGTAAAAAGCGCGCCGAAAATATAAGCGTCCGTGCCGCCCGGAAACGTGTCGCGCGCGCCCGTAACATCGCGCCAGCTCAAGTGCTTGCCCTCCGCCTTTGCCTGATACGCTAATTGAAGCGCAAACGGGTCGTTGAGCCTGCCTTCGCCTTTTGTGCTTTCCATAAACACCGCCGCGCCCTCAATCCAAAACGGCGTGAGCGAAATCCCCGCAAGGCTTGCCGCGTCCGAAAAATGCGACAGCACGCGCATAACGGGGCTTTTGATGTTCATCGTTACGGCGTGGGTCAATTCGTGATAAAACACATTGCAAAGCGTGTCGGCGTACATATCAAGCGATTCTTCGCATTGCGTGTCGTACAAAACGATTCGATTATACGGATATGACGAAAAATAGGCGTTGAGACTTTCCACGCTCGGCGTTATTGTTACAGGAAATCGCTGATACGGCTCGGTATCAAGCGCGGCGCAAATCTCGCGATACATCGCGTCTGCTTTTTCCGCGATGTTGTGCGCTGATTTTTCACATTCGCGCGGAAAAATCACGTCGAAATACTGCGTATGGATAACAAAAAGAGAGCCTTTTGCCCCCGTTAAAACGCCCCCGTGTGAAAACGCTGGAATTGCCGCCCACAACAGCGCCGCAATGATTATCGCCCGAAAACATATCTGCTTTTTCATACCTTCCCGTTTTTCCTTGTCATTCCAGTGCTTGATTCGGAATCTTTTTTTTAGCACCCTGATGCAGCAAGGGGCTGAAAAACCCCTTGTTTCCTCCTCACCTGATTTTTCCCGCCATTGGCGAACTACAGATTCTTCGCGTTGCCCAGAATGACGCACTGACACGCAAAATAAACAAGGGGCTGAAAAACCCCTTGCCAAAAAAAGCCCGTTACTGCGCCTGTTTTGTATCCGAGCCTGTTTGTGCGTTTTCTGTTTTTGCTTTTGCGCCCTTGCCAGACGAAATGCGCGAAAGTTCAAAGTCGATTTCCTTTAAGAATGCGTCGTATTTTCTTTTATTCATCACATTGAGCGCAGACAAATACGGAAAAAGCTCGTCGTTCAAAAACGCAATCAGTTCTCTCTTGACCGCCGTCGCACTTTTCTCGCCTTTTCCTGCCGCTGCCGACTGTGTGTATTGCGTGTTTGCCTTTTCAAACGCCGCCTCGTCCGTTTTTGCCTTTTCAATCAGCGCACTCATATACGGCAATGTTTCCACCGCCGCTTTCACCTTGTCGAGAGCCGCAAAAAACCGCGTTTCTGCCGAGCTTTGATTCGCATAGTTTTCGCTTGTCATTGACCGCGAGAACTTTGAAACAGCCTCAGAAACTTCTGCCGCCGCCGAAAGCGTTTCGTCGTTCGGAAAAATCAAATACGCATCGAGCGCGGTAAAAATGTTGCGGAACGAAACATCGCGCGCCTTATCGTATTCGTCGAGTTTTGACGCAACCGCATTTTTGTCGGTTGTGCTTACAAGCGTGTTTCGCATTTCGCCGAGTTTTTCAAAATACTCTTTTGCCTCTGTGCCTTCAAAAAGCTCCGCCTTTGCCGCATACAAATTGTCCAAGCGTTTTGCAAATGTTATCGTCTGTGCGAGTGTCCGATTGGGACTGAATTTTCCTAGCATAAAAAACTCCCTGATATAACAATTTTTAGTTCTGTTACAAACACTCTGTTTGCAACAAATCACCGTTTCATAAATATAGTGGAAAGCACCGTTTTCGACAAGGACAGCGCGTAAACAAAAATTTATTCGCCGCCCAGCGTTATTTTGGCTCATAAATTTTTGTTTACGGGTCAAAATGATTGTGTTTGAGCTTTTTATGTGAATTTATTCACAGACCAAAACAAATTCGGCGCGTAAACGTTTGTTTACGGCTCGCCCAACGTTGGGGAAGCCATAAACAAAAATTTACGGCGAAAAAATGCTTCGGAAAAATAAATTCGTGTGAATTTTTTAACAGTATTTGTGTCTTTTTTTTGCAAACTGCTGTAACAAGGGGCTTAAGCCCCTTGTTTTCTCCGCATTGCTTTTTTATGTCATTGGCGGACGTGATTTGGAATTTTTTTTAATAAGAGAGACTGAAATGAGTTTCTGTATAATAGACCTGTTCGGAAACTAAAAACTTTTGATGTAGCAATGGGCTTAAGCCCATTGTCAAGGCTATGTTATCGAACAGGTATAATGCTTTTTTTTAGTTTTGCGGGGAGGAAGTGCTTTTTCCGAGGCGTTTAGAAAGATACAATACGGTTTCAAGAGCATACGCATCGAGATTTTGCAATTCAGAAACGATGTGGCAGATTGTTTTGCCGTTGTCTTTTTTGAGGGTGCTATCTCTGCCTGTAACGAGATATTCCGCCGACACGCCGAGAGCCTGCGCGATTTTGACCGCATTTTCTGCCGTCGGGTCGGAGTGTTTGTCGCGAAGATAATTGTCTATCGTGCGCTTGCTTATCCCCGTTTTTTCGGCAAGCTCTTTTACGAGCACATTTTGATATGATAATTCCGCTTTTAGATTTTCTTTGAATCCCATACAAAAATACTACTCAAAATGCCGTATTCTACTTGCATTTATTGTTAAAATTCAGTATAAACAATGTTTGTAATCGCTATAACTCCGTAATCATAAGAGGTTTTGTATGAAAGAATTGGAATATCCATTTGACAGCGCATATCTTTTGAAAAAGCGCCGTGCTATAAAACGGGAATTGCTTTCTGAGATTGAAAAAGGCGGTGCAAAACTCCTGAAAAAGAAAATTGCGGTTCTTGGCGGTTCTACGACGCACGACATCGTGGAGATGCTGGATTTGTTTTTGCTCAATAACGGTATTCAGGCGGAATTTTACGAAAGCGAATACGCGCAGTATTGGAACGATGTGATGTTTGACAGTGCGCTTGACGATTTTTCGCCTGATGTGATTTTTATTCACACGAGTACGCGAAATATTTCAGAGTTCCCCACGGTGCGCGACAGGCGCGAAGCCGTGGACGCAAAACTTGAGGCACAGTTTTCGCATTTTGAGGCGATGTGGCAAAAAGCGCGGGAAAAATTCGGGTGTGCGATTATCCAAAATAATTTTGAACTGCCGTTTTATCGTTTGCTTGGCAATCGTGATGTGTGGGATTTTCGCGGCAAAAGCAATTTTGTTTCGCGTCTGAACCAAAGGTTTTATGAATATGCGCAGTCGCACGACTCTTTTTTTATCAATGACATCGCGTTTTTGCAGGCGGCGTATGGCTTAGAGAAATGGAGCGCGCCTGAATGGTGGCATTTGTACAAATACGCTCTTGCCGTGGACGCGATTGGAGAATTTTCGTTTAACGCGGCGAATATCATCAAGGCGATATTCGGACGCAACAAAAAGGCGATGGCGCTTGACCTTGACAACACGCTGTGGGGCGGCGTGGTCGGCGATGACGGCGCGGAAAATATTGAAATCGGGCAAGAGACGGCAACGGCTCAGGTATTTGCGGAGTTTCAGAGATACATCAAGGCGCACAAAGACCTCGGCGTTCTTTTGACGGTGAACAGCAAAAACGACGCGGAGAATGCGCTTGCGGGCTTGAATCGCCCCGACAGCGTTTTGCGCCCTGACGATTTTGTGGCGATAAAAGCGAATTGGGAGAGCAAAGACCGCAATCTTTCTGCGACTGCCGCGGAACTGAATATCGGAGAGGACGCTTTTGTGTTTGTTGACGACAATCCAGCCGAACGCTCGATTGTGCGCGCAAATGGGGCAGGTGCGGCGGTGGTAGAATTGTCTGTGCCAGAGCGATATATTCAGACGATTGACCGAAGCGGATTTTTTGAGCTTGCTTCGTTTTCGGCGGACGATTTGAGTCGAACCGAGATGTATAAAGCGAACGCTGAACGTGCGCGGCAACTCGCGAGTTTTGCGGATTACGGGGAATATTTGCGCTCTCTTTCAATGACGGCGGAAATCTTGCCGTTTTCGCCGCTGTATATGAGCCGAATTGCGCAGTTGACGAATAAATCAAATCAGTTCAATTTAACGACGCTTCGCTGTACGCAATCGGATATTGAGCGTATGGCATCGGCAAAGGATTGCATTACGCTGTACGGCAAATTATGCGATAAATTCGGCGATAACGGCGTGGTGTCGGTGGTGTCGGCTCATATTGCAGGCGGCACGGCGCATATTGAGTTGTGGCTGATGAGTTGCCGTGTGCTCAAGCGCGGTATGGAAGATGCGATGATGAACGCTTTTGTTGCGGCGTGTAAAAATCACGGTGTGCGCGAGGTGTTTGGTTATTATTATCCGACGGCGAAAAACAAAATGGTCAAGGATTTTTATGCGCAGTTCGGCTTTGCTCTGGTGAGTGAGGACGAGGCTGGCGCGAAAACCTATCGGCTCTCCGTTGATGAATACGCGCCGAAGCCGACGTTTATCGAGAATAGTGTTCCCGATTTAACCTGCGGGAAATAAATAGCGATTTTATGCAAGGAGTTTTTTTTTTATGACACGAGATGAAGTTTTTTCAAAGCTCAACGAGGTATTCCGCGATGTTTTCGATGACGAAGAGATTTCGGTTACAGCAGAAACAAATGCAGACGACATCGAAGATTGGGATTCGCTGTCGCATATCAATCTGGTTGTGGCAGTGGAAAAGGAATTCGGCGTGAAATTCAGTATGGGAGAAACGCAAAAGATGAAGAACGTCGGCGAAATGGTTGACCTCATTTTGCAGAGGGCAAAAGAGTGATGAATGAATACACGTTCGATGAGATTGTTGCAAAAAATGGTACAGGGGGAGGGGATTCATTTACCGTAAAAATAACGGACGAAATGATGAAACACTTTCTTTCTCTTACAGGCGATACAAATCCTATGCACACGAGTGCAGAATACGCCGCTGAGAATGGATTTCCCGCGCCGATTGTTTACGGGCTTTTAACGACGAGTTTTTATTCTACGCTTGCGGGGGTGTATCTTCCGGGAAAATACTGTTTGCTTCAAGAGGTTTCTGCCCAGTTTGTCAAGCCTGTTTTTGTCGGCGATGTACTCACTGTGAGCGGAAGGGTGGCAGAAATTCAGGAAACGTTCAGGCGCATTATCATAAAAGCGCGTATTACGAACCAAGACGGAAAGACCGTAAATCGTGCAACTATCACAGCAGGAGTGCTAAAGTGAACGAAAAGATTTATCTGATTTTGGGTGCGTCCAGCGATTTGGGAAATGCTCTTATCGAGAGACTGAATTCGCAGATAGACGGAAAAAAGATTTTTATTGCGCATTACTGCTCGGAAAAATCACAGCTGGAAAAACTTGCGCTAAAAAGCGGAAACGAACTTTTTTGCGTTCAGGCGGATTTAAGCAATATGAGCGAGGTAGATTCTCTGATTTCGGCTGTAAAAACGCATTGCAATGCGCCGACTCATATTGTACATCTTGCAGCCTCTCCGTTTCGCTATATGAAACTCAAGGAATTTTCACGCGATTCGCTTGTGAAAAACATTGATATTCAGGTGTCGTCGTTTGCTCAAATTATGAAGGCGTTTTTGCCCGCAATGTCAAAGCGCAGACAACACGACAAAGTTGTGGTTATGCTTACGAGTTATCTTTTGCACACGCCGCCGCATTTTGTTCTGGATTATGTGGTTTCAAAAGCCGCTCTGCTCGGTTTGGTGCGCTCTCTTGCAGCAGATTATGTGGGTAAGGGAGTGAATATAAACGCGATTTCTCCGTCGATGATTGAAACAAAATTTTTGGAGCATATCGACCGCCGCATTGTGCAAATGGTTGCGGAAGGAAGCCCTGAAAAAAGAAATGCAACTCCAGAAGATATTGTGCCTGTGATTGAATTCCTGCTTTCTGATTCTGCAAATTATTTGCACGGAGCAAATCTGAATGTAACAAATGGGGGGGGGGGGGCAATTTAATTGACTTTTTTTCATAAAACGGTAACTGAAAAGGATTAAAAATGAAATTATTATTGCATTGGATACGCATTGTAAGCGCAGATTTTTCGATTATGTCGCTGTATTTTTATGTCTGCCTTGCTTTTTTTGCTCTTGTGTATTATACGATTGCTCGTAAACTGCGAGTTCAGTGGATGCTGATTTTGGCGGCAAGTATTTTTTTCTATTTCGCAAACTCAAGTATAAAATTATTTTTGTTTTTGCTTGCACCGATAATTTTCACTTATTTAATGGCATTTATCATAAATGATTTGTCGGGCTTCAAAAAATCGCTGATTGTTTTCGCAACAGTTTGCACAAATGTGCTATTTTTGATTTATTTCAAAGAGCGCAATTTTTTTGTTATAACTCATAATCTTTTGTCCCTCTCACTTCATTTAAAACAATGGCAGAGCGTAAACATCATTGCCCCTCTCGGCGTGTCGTATCTGTCGCTTATGCTCATCAGCTACATTCTCGACGTGGCGTGGGGAACGGTGAGCGCTCAGAAAAATCCTTTCAAATTTTTGTGCTATGTCATTTATTTTCCGATTCTCACATCTGGACCAATTACGCGATATTCCGAAATCGAAAACCAGATTTTTGCAGTCCGAGACTTCAATTACGACCGATTTTGCTTTGGCATTCAGCGAATTGCGTGGGGATTTTTCAAAAAACTTGTGATTGCAGAACGAATCGGTGTTATCGTAGGCACTGTTTATGGTTCGTGGCAGAATTATCAAGGATTTACGCTCGCAGTTGGGCTTTTGGCGTATGTGCTTCAGATGTATACGGATTTTTCGGGCTGTATCGATATGGTTTTGGGCGTGTCGGAATGTTTGGGAATTTCGCTCCCAGAGAATTTTCGACAGCCGTTTTTCTCCACAAACCTTTCTGAAATCTGGCGACGGTGGCACATGACTTTGGGCTTTTGGGTAAAAGACTATGTACTGTATCCTATTCTCAAATCGAGCGCAATCCAAAAACTTTCTGCCTTGCTCAAATCTAAACTCGGAAAAAAGAACCGATACGCAAAACTTATTCCCACATGGTGTGGAATGTTTGCAACGTGGTTTGCAGTTGGATTTTGGCACGGCGGGCAACTCAAATACATTTTCGGCGGCGGTCTGTTCTTTTTTGCGATGATTGCAGGCGGACAGGTTTTGGAGCCGCTTTTTGCCGTAATCGTAAAAATATTGCGCATAAACACAAAGACTGCGAGTTATCGTTTTTTCCTGCGTCTGCGTACTTTCTTTTTGTTTGCCGCGGCGGTTTCATTTCAGAGGGCACAGTCGCTCAAAACAGGTTTTCAGATGTGGAAAAGAGTGTTCGCTGATTTTAATCCGTACATCTTTTTTGATAACACGCTGTTCCGCTTGGGGCTTGATGCAAAGGACTTTATCGTGATGATTATCGGTCTTTTGATTGTGCTTTTAGTGTCGAATATGGAGCAGACTTCGGACGGAACTCAAAAACATGTGCGCGTTTGGCTTTCGGAGCAGAATATCGCATTCCGCTGGTTTATCTATTTCGGTTTGTTTTTCAGCGTAATTGTGTACGGAATGTACGGCTACGGTTTTAATCCGAAAGATTTTATTTACGGGGGATTCTAAATGAAAAAACTGATTCGCGCGTTCTTGTTTTTATCGCTATTTGTGGGCATTTTTGTGTTGTTCGACCAGATTTTTCGCTGGAAAGATTATTATTATGCCTTATATCCTAACACTGCAACTGTTGCAGGCTTTTATAAAATGGAAAAAAACACGGTCGATGTTTTGTTTTTCGGCTCAAGCCAAGGTACAACTGCTTTTGACCCGCAAACGATGTACAACAACTATGGACTGAGAAGCTATAATCTGTCTACGGAACAACAAAGCCTTGCTGTTTCATATTGGCTCTTAAAAGAAGCCTTGCGCTATCAAAAGCCGTCCGCTGTCATTTTGGACGTATGGATGTGTTTCGGCAATAAAAATCCTCTGAATTCAGCAGAAAGCTGTGTGCGCAAAGTGATAGATGAAATGAAATGGTCGCGCACAAAAAAAGCGGCAATATCGGACATCTGCTCGGTTTATCCCGAATTACTCAAAGAGAGTTTTTATCTAAGGAACATTCGCTATCACGGACGCTGGAAATCTCTGGGAGAGGGAGATTTTTCGTTTTCACAATTAGGCGAAAAATCAAAAACATTCGGTTTTGCTCCTCAGGGAGTTGCATGGAAAAACGGCGATTTTTCTCCGATTGCCGTTCCTGAGGGCACAAAAGCGGCTGAAATGCAAAAAAATATGGAAATGTATTTGAATCGAATTGTTGATTTATGCAAAGAAAATGATATTTCGTTGCTTTTAACAAAAACTCCGAACCGTTCTTGGAATGCGAGCCGTCATATTGCTATGCAAGATTTTGCCGACAAACATAATGTAGCATTTTACGATTTTAATACAGAAGAGTTGTATTATTCATCTGGATATGATTACGCAAAAAACGGCGACGGACATCTTGACAACAGCGGAGCAAAGAAAGTGTCTGAAACGTTCGGCGAAATTTTGACATTTGATTATTTAATCCCTCCAGAAGATAATGCGCAATGGGAAGACAGCAAAAAATGGAACGCTCACGTTGACCGTGCGTATGAGCTTTTGCATATTACTGATTTCTCTTTGTATTTGGACAAATTGAGCGATTTAGTTAATGATGACAGCGGTTTCACAGTCTTTTTTGCCTGCAAAGATGAGTGTACCGCCGCGCTGAATGACACGCTTTTGCAGAAACTGCACACCGTGGGCGTAGTAAGCAATTTAAAAGGAAAAACGCGTCAGAGTTTTTATGCGGTAAAAGGGAGTGCGGAGCAAAAAGAACAAATTTCAAAGCAATCGCTCACAGCCAGCGGTTTGCTCAGAAACGGCAGAAGTTCGTATTCGATTATGAGCGCGGGATTTTCCTGTGGAAATGACTGCTCGATAAAAATCGATGGCAAAGAATATGCAAAACGCAAGCGCGGGTTGAACATAGTCGTTTATGACGCATTGTATCACCGCGTTGTAGATTCTGTCTGCTTCGACACTTACAGCGGCTTGAGTGCTTCAAGGTAACCCGTTAGAAAGCAACATAGCTGTGCGAAGGACAGTGTTTTTTCGCATAGTTATGGCTGTTTTCTGTTGTATATTTCTCAAATTCTTTTAATTCTTTGTCGTATGCACTCTGAAGATTCAGCCAAAACGTAGCTTCGATATGCAATGATGATTCAAGCCGCTTTGCTAAGTTTTCAGAAATATCTTTTTTGCCTAACAAAATATCGCTTATGTATGTTTCATCAAAAGCTACTTCGTGAGCAAAATCTGGAATAGAAATACTTCTATCAGTTAATACTTCTTTCAAAGTTTCTCCGGGATGTATAATCATTTCACGGGATAATCCATTCATCTTTGCCTCCATGATATTCCATAATTCCCCTAATTATTACAGATGTACACAATTTCAAAGATTCTGCTGATAAATCATTTGATATAGGTTTTATTATCAATCGAATATGTGCATTTATATCAACAGCATAGCAACTTGCCAAATTACCTGTTAAAGAATGAGGATTTCCTATATGCAAGTCTAAATATGCTTGAAAATTTGTACTTGCTTCTATTTGATTCTTCCGTTTTTTAGTTGCTATTGCCTTTTCCTTCCCAATTTTTTTCTGTAATAAATTCCTTGAATTTTTCACATCATTTAAATCTCTAAATAATTTTTCGACTTGAGCATTATCATAGTTAATCTCCAATTTATACCACCTTAATTAAAGATATGAAAAAGTCTATATCGTAAAAAAGTAATTGTCAACATTGTTTAACATACTTAATGGAATAGCTAGAAATGATTTTATTTTTTTCTGCACCAAAACGGGCGGCACAGAAAAAACAGCGCTACAGGGCGAGATTGGACAAAAATCGCTCTTGAAAATCGCTCACTTCGGCAAGATTGACACATTCGGCATTCTCTGCAATTTTTTTTGCGCACACCCGCAACTCTTTCCTGAGCAAAACGGCAGTCGCACCCGAAAGCGCAGCGTTCCCCGCAGAAAGCGCGACTGGAGCAAGTTGAGACGGAATCATCTTGATTTTTACCGCGTCTGTAATCTTGAGCTTTGTGCCGAACGAGCCTGCCAAAAAGAATTTTTGGATTCCCGCATTTTCCCCTGCGCGTTCCACCAAAAAATCCAAGCCCGTTTTCACCGCCGATTTAGCTAGCTGCACCGCGCGAATGTCGGATTGCAAAAGAAAAACGCCATCTCGGAGCAAAATTCGGTCTGCATCACCTAAAATTGCGCCGTCAAAAGACAAAAGCCCCAGCTCCAAAAACGCGCCGAGCGCCGAAAGCAGCCCCGTCCCGCAAATCCCTTTCGCGCGCGCCCCGCCAATCACCGAACACGCGAGCGCCTTTCCGCCCAGAGTGTCGCTGTGAACTGAAACATCGGCAATCGCACCGCTTGCCGCGCTCATTCCCGCACTAATGCCGTAGCCCTCGAACGCAGGACCCGCCGCGCTTGCCGTGCAGGTGATTTTTCCCGCGGAGGACTGAATTGCCATTTCGCAGTTCGTACCCACATCGGCAAGCATTCTCGCCGAATTATCCGCGCCAAAACCGCACGCAGTGAGCGCGCACACCGTATCTGCGCCCACAAACGCACTGATACACGGCGGCACAAAAATCGGCGTGGAAAGCGGCACGGGCGCGAACGGCACACGAACCGAAGCAAGAAAATCGCCGTACAAAAACGAAGCGCCAAAAAGCGACGGCGGCGTAAACGGAGCGGTCGCAAGCGGCGTTGCATCAAGATTAAACGCAAACGAAAGCATCGTCGTGTTCCCCGTGATTGCGATTTCGGCAACCTCGGCGCGAAACCCGCGCGGCAAAAGAAAAGTGGTTTGAGAAATCAGTTTTGAAAGAAGCGCATTGATTTGAAGCACGATTTTTTCGTGAAGAATCTGTTGCCCAAAAATACCGTTGTGAGTTTCCGACGAAAATGCAATTCGACTCAGCACATCTTTGCCAAAAGAGCGCTGTTCGTTCACCGCGCACACATATGAAAGCCGTTTTTCACTGCTCATCGCATACGAAGAAGCCGCGATAGTCGTCGTGCCGATGTCTACGGCAATACAAATGCGCGCGTCTGCTATTGCCCCGCCGCGCGGCTCAAACGGAAGCAATCCATCGACGGAAATCTGCATATTCGAACTGTCTTCACTTTTTCCGTCGCCCTCGCACAGCCCGCAATGGTGGCATTTCTCACACAGCATTTAGAAAATAATCGGAATCCTAAAATACACCGAGAGCGCATTATCGCGGCTTCCGCCTCTCGGCATATTTCGCCAGCTTGCGCCTACCGTCGGAGCCCAGCCGCCCGTAATTGCGCCAAAATCGTAATCAAGCGAAAACTTGAAGCCGTTTCCCCATTTTGTACTGCCGTTCCATTTGTGCAAATCGCCGTCAGAATCCTTGAGCGCGATAAAATCCGTGCGCCGCCCGAGGGCATACGACACCGAAAACGACAGCCCCTCAAGCGGCGTGTGCACCTCAAGCCCGCCCAAAAACGCATAATCATAGCGAATAAAATGCTCGCTGCCCGAAACCACAAAATCGCCCGTGCAATCCATACCCGTCAAAAAATCAAGCCTCTGTGCAAGCGGAATGTGCAAAAGCGCGTCGGTTGTGGCAATCACCCGCGTGGAATCGGGAAGCGACGTGTCCACATCGCTGTCGCCATAAAAAACGTAGCCCGTGCCAAGCCCCAGCGTAAGCCGAACGTGGCGGTCGAGCGAAAAAAGCGGCGCACAAAGCACCGCAGAAAAAAGAATTGCGGTCAAAAAACAAAAAAATCGTCTCATACAGCAATTATCGACACATTCGCGCTCGCTCACAATGCCGATACAAGTAAATCCGAGCCGTGAAACTATTTTGCTCGCGCCCGTCCGCCCCGTTTTGCCCTTCAAAAACATTTTTTTTCTCTGCGCGAAATGGATTTGACCTTCGTAAATATTTATTTTCAATACGCTTTTAAGAATCAGGCTTCGTAAACATTTATTTTGCTTGCGCGAAACGTTTTTGACCTTCGTAAACATTTATTTTCAATGCGCTTTTAAGAATTGACCTTCAATTAAATAATTTTTCAATGCGCTTTTAAGAATTGACCTTCGATTAAAAAATATCGTGTCATTCCGAACGTGATTCGGAATCTCATTTTGTTGGCGAGGGCGAAAGAAATGCTGAATCAAGTTCAACATAACATTTTGTCTGTGTCAGCATCTTAGTTTGACGGGAGAAAAATAGTTTTGACAATTCCTCATTTTTTTTGCAAAGTCCTGCAAAATTTTTTCTTGACAGATTAAAAAAGTGCCTTTATGCTTTTTTTATACATCGGATTGTTACCGCAAAGGCGGGCAAAACCTTATGTTTCTTTCATCGCAGCGCAGAAAATGCGAAAGTGGCGAGCGTAAGAAAGATTTGGTTTTGCCTGTTTTTTTTGTGCATTCCGCATTTTATCCAAAGGAGCTTGTTATGGCTACAAAAGTAAGGGATTATCCAAAGTTGGCGCGCGACATTATCGACGCGGTGGGCGGTACGGCAAACATCGTATCGGCGGGGCATTGCGCGACGAGATTGCGTCTGGTGCTCAAAGAGCAGGTTTCGGGAGCAAAGGAGAAAGTGGAGCAGATGCCCGGCGTGATTTCCGTGGTGCTTGCTGGCGGACAGTTTCAGGTGGTCATTGGTATGCACGTCAAAGATGTGTACGCGGGTGTGCAGGAAGTTGTCGGCGACACGGGAAGCAATGTGGAGCTGGGCGAGGACAAGCCGAGCATTATAAACCGAATGATTGGCACAATGGCGGGGTGTATGGCTCCGTGCGTGTATATTCTTGCGGGCGCGGGAATGTTGCAGGGCTTGCTTATCATTTTGCGCACGATTTTCCCCGCGCTTGCCGACAACGGCACGGTGCAGATTTTCGACTTGATGAGCTGGGCACCGTTTACGTTTTTGCCTGTGTTTGTTGCGGTGGCGGGCGCAAAATATTTTAAGTGCGATTTGCAAACCGCTTTGGTCTGCTCGTTTGTGTTGGTCAGCCCAACGCTTGCGGGAATTATCAGCAAGGTTTCAGGAGGCGAGGAGTTCAGACTTTTTGGCTTTAAGCTTGCTTCAACTTCGTATTATTCCACGGTTTTGCCGCCGATTTTTATGGTTTGGCTTATTTCCAAAATCGAAAAATTCGTAAAAGCGCATTGCCCTGAGGCGTTGCTCCAGCTTTTGCCTCCGTTGGTGTGTTACATTATCGTTATTCCGATTGTGCTTCTTATCATCGGACCGATTTCTGAGATTATTGCAAACGCAATCGCGTCAGGCTATGCGTTCCTTGACAAGACTGTGCCGCCGCTGACTGCTTTGCTCATCGGATTTTTTTGGCAGTGCTTCGTGGTTTTCGGCGTTCACTGGGCTACAACGCCTGTGGTTCTGGGCGATTATGCGCTCAACGGCTTTAACTCGCTTCAGTTGTACGCAGGATTTGCGGTTGTGGCGCAAGTGGGCGCGGTGTTCGGCTGTGCGCTCAAGACACGCGACAAAAATATTCGCGGTACGGCGATTTCCGCAGGCATTACCGGCATTTTCGGCATTACCGAACCGACGATTTACGGCGTAACGCTTCGTTACAAAAAGCCGTTCTTTGCGGCGTGTGCGGTGGGAGCAATCGCGTCTTTGGTGAGTTGTTTGTTCTTCGGCTCAAAATATTTTGCTTACGCAGGATTGTGCGGTATCCTTTCTATTCCGAATTCGATGAATCCAAATGGCGATATGTCATCAATTATCGGTTGTATCGTTGGCACTATCATTGCGCTGGTCGGCGGTTTTATCGCGGTGCAGTTTACGGGTGTTGAGAGCAAGGCGAAAAACTAGCAATTTTTGCAAAATCCGCCCGCGTAAACGGTGAAAATGAAAAAATGCGGGCGGAATTGAATCGAATTGCGGGAGGAAAAAATGGGATTTCCAAAAGGATTTTTGTGGGGCGGCGCGGTTGCGGCAACACAGCTTGAAGGCGGCTGGAACGAAGGCGGAAAGGGCGCAAATGTTACCGACGTGATGACGGGCGGTGCTCACGGCGTTCCGCGGCGCATTACCGACGGCGTTTTGGAGGGCGAATTTTATCCGAATCACGAAGCGATTGATTTTTACCACCGCTACAAAGAAGACATCGCGCTTTTTGCCGAGATGGGCTTTAAGTGTTTCCGCACCAGCATTGCGTGGGCGCGCATTTTTCCGCGAGGGGACGAAACTGAGCCGAACGAAGCGGGTTTGCGCTTTTACGATTCTGTGTTCGATGAACTTTTGGCGCACGGCATTGAACCTGTGATTACGCTGTCGCATTTTGAAATGCCGCTTGCGCTTGCAAAAGAATACGGCGGCTGGACAAACCGAAAACTCGTGGAATTTTTTGTGCGCTTTGCAAAAACGTGTTTTGAGCGATACAAAAACAAAGTGAAATATTGGCTGACGTTCAACGAAATCAACAATCAGATGAATTACACGAACGACATTTTCGGCTGGACGAATTCGGGCGTGATTTTCACAACATACGAAAAGCCCGAAGAAGCGATGTATCAAAGCGCGTATCACGAGCTTTTGGCGAGCGCGCTTGCGGTGGCGGAAGGCAAAAAAATCAATCGCGATTTTAAAATCGGCTGTATGATTTCGATGGTGCCGACGTATCCGTTCAGCTGTCGTCCCGAAGATATGATGGAAAGCGTGAACGCAATGCACCAGCGGTTTTTCTTCAGCGACACGCACGTTCGCGGGCATATTCCTGCGTATGCCAAAAAAGAATGGGCGCGCAAGGGCTATCACATCAAAACCGAAGCGGGCGACGAGGCGATTTTGGCGGCGGGAACGGTGGATTACATCGGATTTTCGTATTATATGTCGAGCGCGGTGGATTCTTCGGTTACGATTGACACGTCGAAGAGCATTGAGGCGACGGGCGTGCACAGCGTGAAAAATCCGTATGTAAAAGCGACGGAGTGGGGCTGGCAGATTGACCCCGTGGGCTTACGATACGCGCTGAATGTGCTGTACGAACGGTATGAAAAGCCGCTGTTTATCGTGGAAAACGGCTTTGGCGCGATTGACAAAAAAGAAGCGGACGGCTCGTGTGACGACACAGCGCGCATTGAATATCTCAAAGCGCATATTGCCGAGATGAAAAAAGCCGTGGAAGAAGACGGCGTGGATTTGATGGGCTACACTCCGTGGGGCTGCATTGACCTCGTGTCGTTCACGACGGGAGAAATGCGCAAACGCTACGGCTTTATCTATGTGGACAAATACGACGACGGCACGGGCGACTTTTCGCGCAGCCGCAAAAAATCGTTCTTTTGGTACAAAAACGTGATTGCGTCTAACGGCGAAGAGTTGTAGCGTTTTTAGGCGAATAATTTTTCTGTTCGCGCTGTTCCCGTTCAGGCATCTGAGAAAAAAGATGCCTGTTTTTTTCCGCGCAAGGAACTTAGAAAAAAAAGTTCGATGGTGTTACGGGGGAATTATGATTGAAAAAAAATAGCGTGTCATTTTTCATCTTGATGTGAAGAATCTTTTTCGCTCAACGAGCGGCTGTAAAATAGATTTTCGTGTCAAATACGGCGAAGACAGAGTGGAGCGCAAAAAAATCCCCCTTGCGCATTTGGCGAAGGGGGGCGTGTCGTAAACGCTAGAGCTTATAGTATTTTTTGTACGCTTTCCACGTGGAATCGATGAGCGTATCGACGTCCGAATATTTCGGAGTCCAGCCGAGCACCTTCTGCGCTAAAGCGGAACTTGCCGTAAGCTGTGCAGGGTCGCCCGCGCGCCGCTCCACATAGTCCGCCTTGACTTCCTTGCCGGTAATCCGCCGCGTCGCTTCGAGCATTTCCGTAACGGTAACGCCGTTGCCGGTGCCCAAGTTGAGCTTTAAGGATTTTTGCTCTTTCGCGATGTATTCCAGCGCCAAAACGTGCGCGCTCGCCAAGTCGGAAACGTGGATATAATCTCGAATACACGTTCCGTCGCGCGTTGGATAATCGCTGCCGAAAATCGAAACCTTTTCGCGCTGTCCTGCCGCCACTTCCATCATCACAGGAAGCAGATTCGCCGGATTTTTCTCCAAGCCGTACAAAACGCCGTCCACATCGTAGCCTGCCGCGTTAAAATAGCGCAATGACGCAAACTTTAAGCCTTTCAACTGGTCATACCAGCTCATAAATTCCTCGATTTTGAGCTTGGTGAATCCATAATAATTTATCGGGTTCTTTGGGTGCTCCTCGTCGAGCGGCTGATACTGCGGTTCGCCGAAAATTGCCGCGCTTGAAGAGAAAACCATCAGCTTGCAATTATGCTTGACCGCCGCATTCAAGATGTTGAGCGTGCCATTTATGTTGTTAATTGAGTATTTTTCGGGCTTAATCATACTTTCGCCCGCCGCTTTGAACGCCGCAAGATGAATAAATGCGTCAAATCCGCGAGAAAAAGCCTCCTCGAGTGTGTCGGGGTGCAAAATATCGCCAGCGATAAAATCGTTTTCTGGGAAAAGATTTTGCAAAAGCCCGCTCGAAAGATTGTCGAACACCGTAACCGCGTGTCCTTTTGCCATAAGCTCCTTAACAACGTGGCTGCCGATGTATCCTGCGCCACCAATAACAAGAACTTTCATTGTGTTCCTCCGTGTGTATGATTTTGGCTTGATTGCCATTACATTTAGCCTAATTTTTCCGCAGCTTCTTCCCACTGCGCCGTTAAATCATCGATTTTTGCCTCGATTTCCTCGATTTTTTTCTGTACGCTCTTTGCTTTTTCGCCGTTTGAATACACTTCGGGAAGCGAAAGCTGATTTTCCAGCTCGCTTTTCTCCGCTTCAGCCTGCGAAATAGCCTCCTCGAGCTTTTTGACTGCCCGTTCCAGCTTGCCGCGCTCCGAAGCAAGCCGCTTTTGCTCCTCGTAACTCGCTTTTCCCGCGCTCACCGTTTCGGTTTTTATCGGCTCTGCTTCTTTTTTGCTCTCTTTCGCCTTCGTATCGAACGAACTTGCACCGACACAGCCATTTTTTTCGTCTTCAAGACGCTGCATATAATAGAAATAATCGCCCTTAAACTCGCGATGCGAGCCGTTCGACAGCTCCAAAACCTTCGTCGCCAAACCTTCGATAAATCCGCGGTCGTGGCTTACGAAAATCACCGTGCCGCCGAAGTCTTTGAGCGCTTGGAGAAGCACATCTTTGCTGTGCATATCCAAATGGTTTGTTGGTTCGTCAAGAATCAGCAGATTTACCGGACGCAACAGCAATTCGATGAGCGCAATGCGGCTTTTTTCGCCGCCCGAAAGCACATCGATGCTCTTAAACACATCGTCGCCGCGGAACAAAAATGCCCCGAGCATATCGCGCAATTTCGGAATCAGCTCCAGCGGTGCGCGGCTTTCCAGCCGTTCAAGGATTGTTTCTTTGCCCGTAATGCTTTCGGCGCTGTCCTGCGAAAAATAACCGATATTCACGCCCGAGCCGAGTTTGATTGCGCCCGAATACGCAGAATCCACGCCCGCAATAATGCGAAGCAGCGTTGATTTACCCGCGCCGTTTCGTCCCGCAACCACCATTCGCTCGCCGTTTTCCAAAACTAAATCGAGTTTGTTGATAACATTGTTCACGCCGTCGTAGCTTTTGCACAAACCGTCGAGCGTTAAAACGATATTGCCAGAATGCGGCGCGGCGGGGAACTTAAAATGAATCTTTTTGAGCGATTCGGGGATTTCAATTTTATGCTCCAAAATCTTATCGAGCTGCTTTTGCCGCTCTTGAGCCTGAGATGCCTTCGTTGCTTTTACACCGAAACGGTCGATGAAACTTTGCAGATGCGCAATTTCTTGCTGCTGCTGTTCGTAAGCGGCAATCAGCGTCTGCAATTCCTGTTCGCGCACCTGCTCGTAATGCGAAAAATTGCCCGGATAGCGTTTGAGTTCGCCGCCAAAAAGCTCGTAGACTTCGTTTATTGTGTGGTCAAGAAAATAGCGGTCGTGACTGACCAGCAAAAATCCGCCGGTAAAATCGGACAGAAATTTTTCCAGCCATTCGCGCGCTTCAAGGTCGAGATAGTTCGTCGGTTCGTCGAGAAGCAAAATATCCGGACTTGCCATCAGTGCTTTTGCCAGCGCAATGCGCATTTGCCACCCGCCAGAAAACAACTCCGTTTGCTTGTCGAAATCTTCACGGCTGAATCCCAAACCGAGAAGCACGCTTTCGGCAAGACTGCTCCTCCTGTGCCAGCCGCTTTCTTCAAGTTTTGTCATAAGCGCATAGTGCTTTTCGAGGAGTGCGGGCGAACTGTTTTTTTTCAGCTCATCGCCCAGCGCATCAATTTCGTTTTGAACCTCGTAGCCCCACTGAAACGCCTTGTCTGCCTCTTCGCGAAGGGAACAGCCGTGGTGCACAAGCCCGCTTTGCGGCAAATAGGCAATGCGGGCATCTTTTTGCGCCACGCGCTTACCCGAATCAGGCTCCACCAAGCCTGCCATTATTTTTATCAGCGTTGATTTTCCTGCACCGTTTGCGCCCGTCAGCGCCGCTTTCGTGCCTGTTTGCAGATTCACCGACACATCTTTGAGTATATCGCGCTCGCCGAATGCCAGAGACACCTGCGAGAATTGTACAAATGCCATATATGCTCCTTTTTTTTACTTTGCGAAGTACAACACCAGCGGATTGGTGCTTCGCTCTTCCACGATGTTGCCGTTCATGTGCGATTTATTCGTGTCTTCCAATCTGATTCCGCCGTTCTCCAATTTGTACAGGAAGTTCACTTCGCGATTCATATTTTCAAAACTGAACGTCAATACGCCGTCATATTCGCGCGCGAGCTTTTCGCCCACAAAATACTTGACCCCGACCGTTCCCGCTCCTTTCGTGCCCTTATCAAGCAGGCTCGGAATGAGTTTATTGAACTTTTTCCACGTAAATCGCCCGTCTGCACTGAACGTCAACACGCCGTAATTCGTGCTCGTAAAATCAGGACCCGCCGCGACGATTTGCCGATAGAGTTTTTGCCTGCGCGAAACCTCCGACGCCAGCAATTCATCGATATTTTCCTTGAGCGTAACCATTTTGTACATCTTCGGCTTGCCGCTCTCGTCGGTGTAAGACACGGAAATTGCGCTATCGCTGCGGACGGTAACTTCAATCGGTGCGTCCGTGAATTTGTAGCGATTTTTCGCGACTTTTTCCACGCCGCTGTATGCAAAACTCACATCGGTATTGCTGTCCTGAAGCCGTATCGTGCCGCTTTTTGCGCCTGAGTCAAAACCATACGTTGCTTTCATCAACGCTGGGTCGATAATCTTTTTGTCAATCATTTCTTGGAAACTTTCAGGATACCATTTTGCTTCAAGAATTCCCTGCAAAACCGTATCTTCCTTCGTTTCCGTGATGTTGTTTTTGCTTTCGTCTGTCCACGCCTTTTCGTCTGCCTTCATCTTAAACAGCTTGAGACTGTGGCTGAAACACCACCCTTCCGTGCCGTCTTTTGCCAGCACATACAGCCATTCGCCCTCGATTTCCTTGTTGCCCGTGCGCGGTTTTTCGCCTTGCCCCTGCCGCAAAACGCGGATAACCTCGTTTTCGCGAAGACGATACACCTGCTTAGACACATTCTGCGATTCGGCGCGCATCGGAAGCCCATCGAGCAGCACCCGCGCATACACATTCGTAAAATCGCCGTACCTTTTTGAAGTATCCTCCGCCTTTTTCTTTGAAGTCGGCTCTGTTATCTGCCAGAGAGGAATTTCAAATTTTTCATCGCTGTCAATCTTTTCAACGACATACGTTCCTGAAATATTCGATTTGATATACACTTTCACAATTTCGCCGTCAGAAAGATTTTTATCGTCTAAATTCCAAAGCAGCACGCCGTAGCCCAAATGCTTGGTGCATGCAGAAAGCGCGAGCAAAAAACAAGCGCAAAAAAACATCTTTATCTTTGTATTCATAGCACAAAAAGCATAGCAGAAATAAAGCGAAAAGTCCAATACAAAAACTCTTGTCTAAAGCAAGCGCAAAAAGACTTCATTGACAAAAAATTCCAGTTTAAAGGCTTCTGCACTTTGCATCAGACAAAAAATTCCAGTTTAAAGGCTTCTGCACTTTACATCAGACAAAAAATTCCAGTTTAAAGGCTACTGCACTTTGCATCAGACAAAAAATTCCAGTTTAAAGGCTGCTGCACTTTGCATCAGACAAAAAATTCTAGTTTAAAGGCTTCTGCAACAGTGAAACAGAATACGATGAAGCAATCAAAAAACGGCAGTAAACGCGCCGTTTGCTGAAAACAAAGGGCTTAAAGCCCCTTGCCGCCTTTTTAACGCCTTTTAATCCCCGATTCTGTTCAGCACAAAATCGTCGAATGTGCCCCAGCTCTTTGCGTTGCATTTTGCGCGAATACCGAACTTCAGCGTTCCGTCAGAAACCGTGATGTCGGCAATTACAGGCGCTTTCCAATCGCACCAGCCAGAGAGCATAAACGGCGCTCTCTTTTCCCCCTCGCTCGTGATTGCAAACAGCGCAAAATCGCATTGCTCGGTCTTTACATCGCCGCCCTGCGCAAAGGCGGTGAGCCGATACGTCCCGTTTTCAAGCCCGCTCAACTCTTGCGCCACCGAAAAATCCATATCGCTTTCCGACCAAAAATGCAGTGAAACCGCCCCGTCGTGCGCATCGTCCGCCTTTTCTTGAAAATCGGTCGGATTTTTATTGCCGCTGTGCGAAATTGTCCACATTGCGCGGTCTGACTCCTCAAAACTGCCGTTTTTGGCAAGATTTAAGCGAAGCACCTTAACGTGCGCAGTAACCGAAGCGCCTGCAACCGTGCCCGTAATATCGTATTCGCCGTCGGTGTCGGTATTCACCGAAGCGATAGCAGAAGCGTCCCACGTTACGCGCTCTTCGCCGTTTTTGCTGCTGTCGTTGTAGAACACCGCGACCGTCTCGGGCATTTTGAGCGCGCTCCCGAGATTGCACTCCACATTCACGCTCGGCACTTCCAGCACGGCAAGCGGTGCCGTTGAACCAGTGCGCATATAGGTGAACACCTTGAGCGACTCAAGCGGGTGCCCGTCAAAATCGAAAAATGCCTGATTGTCCCAAGACGAACCGCCGTAATACAGCGCGCCGTCTTCGGGGTCGTATTCCGCGCAGTAACTCGAAGCCCAGCCTGAGCCGAATTCCTCCCACAACTTTTGATTTTCGTCCTTGTTTTTGCCCACGGGAATCCACGCGCCTTCCCAATAAAACACACCGATTGCGCCCGCCTCTGCCGCCGCCGCATACACATCGCGCAAAAGAGAGGCTTGTCCCTGCACCGTGGCGGGATAGCCTGCAACCGTGTCGCCTGCGCCCGAAACGCTGTTGCCGAATCCGTCGCCGTCTTCCGCCGTGTAGCAGTACGACGTTTCGGCAAGCATCACCTCTTTGCCGTATTTCTCGCGAAAATTGCGCACCACATTTTGCATATTTTCCACAGGACCGTTCCAAAATGCGTAATACGAAAGCCCGAACACATCATAATCAATCTTAAAATTCGCCAAAATCGCACCGATTCTGTCGATACCCGCCGCGTCCGAAATATTCGTATAATGAAGCGCAACCTTGATGTCTTTTTTGTGCGCCGCCGCACACTCGCGCACCGCCGCCGTGCCCGCCTTGAGCAACTTCATTTTGTTAATCGCCGTCGTCTCGCCTGCAAGCCCGTTATTGATTTCGTTCCCCACTTGCACCATACACACATTCACGCCCGCGCCGATGATTTTGTCGAGACTTTCCCGCGTAAAATCCGCAAGAGCCGCCGCTTTATCGTCGATATTCAGATTGCGCCACGCCTTCGGTGCATTTTGCCGCTTCGGGTCAGCCCAAAAGTCCGAATAATGAAAATCAATTTGCACCTTCATACCGTACTTTGTGGCGCGTTTTCCCAGCTCAATCGCCGTCGCCACATCGTTGTTGCCGCCGCCGTAGCCGTGTCCCTCCGCGTCAAACGGGTCGTTCCACACGCGAAGACGAATATAATTCACGCCAGAATCTGCAAACGTCTTAAAAACGTCCTGTTCCTTGCCCTCAAAATCGTAATATGTGACGCCGCTTTTTTCCTCCACAAGCACGCTTGAAGCGTCCATTCCAAAAATAAACGATTTTGACAAATTCGGAATTGCCTTGACCGCAATCGACGACTCCACGCTTTTTGCCGCAGAATTGCTCGTTGATGCGCCGCAACCTGCAAAAAATGCCGCTCCAAAAAGCGACAAAGCACAAAGAACTTTTGATTTGAACATTTTAAGACCTCCAAAATCATTTTTTTGCGCAACCGTTTGCACATATTCATTATTCTAGCATTTTTTGACCAAAAGTCAAATTTTTTTTTCTTTCGCGCCGCTTTTTTCTCCGCGATACTATTTCATCGAAACTCGAATCTTAATTTTCTATTGAAATATTGAACTTTGGAGAGCCGAAAAATCGTTTTTCAGGCTTCGAATGAACTTTGGAGAATCGAAAAATCATTTTTTTGGCTTCGAATGAACTTTGGAGAGTCGAAAAATCATTTTTCAGGCTTCGAATGAACTTTGGAGAGCTGAAAAATCGTTTTTTGAGCTTCGAATGAACTTTGGAGAATCAAAAAATCGTTTTTTGGGTTTCGAATGAATTTTGGAGAGGCAAAAAATCATTTTTTGAGCTTCGAATGAACTTTGGAGAGTCGAAAAATCGTTTTTCAGGTTTCGAATGAACTTTGGAAAGACAAAAAATCTGTTTTACTCGTTTCGACTTTGCTCAACGAGCGGTTATGAAAAAGATTCCCGCATCAATTACGGGAATGGCAAAGGGGAAAACACGGGAATCACGGAAATGACACAGTGGCAGCCTACCTCAAATCACGTTTGCAATGGCAGAAAAAATCCCCCTCATTGAGAGGGGGGAGGGGGAAGGTGATAAAGGTTTTATCTAAACATTACTTTGCTTTGATGATTATGGCTTCACATTCACCCGAAAGTGTGGCTTTTTCGCCTTTTTCCAGCGCGATGAGCTCTTCTTTGTGCGCAAAAAGCTTCGTTTCGCCAGAAATCAGCTCGCAGTTCTCGCACTGCAAGATGAAAATGAGCTGTATGCCCTCTGAAACGGCGATTTCTGCACGATTTTTCACCGCTACGCGCTCCAAACTGAAATAATCGCACGAAAATGACTCGCCAAACGGCTCAATATTGCGTATCGGAAAGGTTTTCATCGCTTCCAATCCCTTTCTAACGTGCAATTCACGCCCCCGATTGTAATCATAGAGCCGATACGTCGTGTCGCTCGACTGTTGCACCTCCAAAAGCCGCAATCCGCCGCCAATCGCGTGCACTTTTCCAGCAGGAATAAACACGAAATCGCCTTTTTTCACCTCGACTGCGTGCAATTTCGCCTCAAGCGTGCCGTTTTCTATCGATTTTGCGACTTCGTCCCGCGTAACCTGCGGAAAAATGCCGTCTACCAGCTTCGCGCCCTCTTCTGCGTCCAATACGAGCCAACATTCCGTCTTTCCGCGCTCATTTTCGCCCTCCAGCCTCCGCGCCGCCTCGTCATCGGGGTGAACTTGCACCGAAAGAGCCTCTTTTGCGTCGATTATCTTCACGATAAGCGGAAAATCGGGAGCAATCTGCGCAAAATCTGCCTGTTTTGCCGCTTTATGCGTGCTTGCCAGCCAATATTCTGCGCCCCACACCTTTTTCATCTCAATCGGAGTGAGTTTTTTCATCGATTTTGCTCCATATCGTGCTTGTCGATGAACGAAATCACCTCGTCAACCGTCGTAAAACACAAAGCCGTGTTCGTATCCGCCGCGCCGTAGTAAATTGCGACCCGATTTGTTGCAGAATCGACCAACGCCGCGCACGGAAAACACACGCTCGGCACAAAACCGCGCTCTTCATACTCCGTTTCGGGCGTGAGCAGGTACGAATCGGCTCGCTTCAGCACCTTCCACGGCTCGTTTCTGTCGAGCAACGCCGCGCCCATCGAATAAATATAGCCCGAACACGTCCCTGTTACGCCGTGATAGAACAAAAGCCAGCCGCGTTCGGTTTCAATCGGCGCGCACCCAGCCCCCACCTTCAAACTTTGCCACCATTCGCTTGATTTTCCGAACACAAAGCGATGATTTCCCCAATGCAAAAGGTCGTTGCTCTCAGAAAGGAAGATGTCGCCGAACGGCGTGTGTCCGCTGTCGCTCGGGCGCGTCAAAATATAGTAATTTTCGCCGAACTTTCGCGGAAAAAGCACACCGTTTCGGTTGAACGGCAAAAATCCATTGCCGCGGCTCGTGAAAGTCTTGAAATCCGTCGTCGTCGCGATGCCGATTGACGCGCCGTGAAAGTTCGTGCACCAAATAATGTGATACACGTCGCCGATTCGCACTAAGCGCGGGTCATAAGCATAGCTTGGCGTTACATCTGCGCCGTTTTCGTCCGTAATTTTGATGCCGCCGTCTGAAAATCGCCAATTCAGCGCGTCATCGCTGAAACCATAGTACAAATACGGGATTCCGTTCGTCTTTTCTGCGCGAAAAACACCCACAAATCCGCCGTTTTTCCACGTACACACCGCAGAATTGAAGATTCTTGCCACATCTGGCAGCGGATTTCGTGCAATAACGGGGTTTTTTGAGTATCTCCACACGCTCGCCGTGCAGTTTTCGCCCTTTTCTTCCCATGGCATATTCGGAATTGCCTCACCAAATACCTTAATCATCGTTTTCCTCCGTAATTTTCGCAAAAACAAAGGATTTTGCCCTTGATTTTGCAGTATTTTTTACAAAACACGCTGTGCGCGGTTCTTTTCAATCAAAGAAATGCGCTGTTTTACGCAATCTGCACTTCTAAGCGGGTCGCGCGGCGTGGAAAAGACGTAATCTTCCAGCCTTGCAAGCGTCGTTTTCGCCACATGCAGCCGCGTATCGCTCGAAGCGTAGTAAATAAACACCTCGCCCGCCTCGTTTACCGCCGCGCCGTTCGTGAAAACCACATTCGACACATCTCCCGTCCGCTCCTCGCCCAACGGAACAAGAAAAACGCCGCTCGGTTCGGCAATCACGCGGCTCGGGTCGTCCAAAGCGGTCGCAAAGCAGTACAAAACGTAGCGCAAGCCCGCCGCAGTGTTGCGAACGCCGTGCGCGATGTGAATATAGCCGCGGGAAGTCTTTATCGGTGTCGCGCCCTCGCCGTTTTTCGCCTCGGTTATCGTGTGATAGCGTCGTCTGCTCGTGATTTTCTCTTCGTCAATCACGGGTTTTGTGATGTCGTCCGCCAAGCCGAAGCCGATTCCGCCGCCTGAGCCTGTGTCGATGAACGAATCCATTGGTCGCGTGTAAAATGCGTACTTTCCGCCGACAAAATCGGGTAAAAGACACACATTTCTTTGCTGCGGGCTGTGCAATGTGCGCAAATTCGGCAATCGTTCCCACGTTTTGAGGTCTTTTGTGCGCACAATTCCTGCTTCTGCGACCGCCGCGCTCAAATCTTTTGAAGAAAAATCCTTCTTTTCGCTGCAAAACACGCCGTAAATCCAGCCGTCCTCGTGTTTTGTCAGCCGCATATCGTATACATTCGTTTCATCTGGCTCGGTGTCGGGCAAAACGACGGGATAATCCCAAAATCGAAAGCCGTCTACGCCGCTTTTGCTCTCCGCGACCGCGAAAAACGACTTTCTGTCCGCTCCCTCCACGCGCGCTACGAGAAAATACGAGCCGTTTAAGTAAATCGCGCCCGAATTCATCACCGCATTCACGCCGAGCCGCTCCATAAAGAACGGATTTGCGCTTTTATCGAAGTCAAATCGCCATTCAAGCGGAATATGTGCGCGAGTAAGCACAGGATTTTTGTATCGCGTGTAAATTCCGTTGTAAAAATCCGTGTTTTCTGCGTTTTTTCGCGTAATTAACGCCTCATACTTCGCCTTTTCCCGTCGAACATTCTCTTCAAACTCATCAATCATTCTCTTTCCTCCAAAAAACAATCGCTTTTCTTAACCTCTCCCACCCCGACTCTCTCGACTAGAAAGAGAGGGGGCGTAGATACATCTCTCTTTTGTGTTTTTTCTCCCCTCGCCTGCTAGGAGAGGGGCAGGGGGTGAGGTCTATATCCTCTCCATAAGCTCAAAACACATTCTGCCGTTGTGATACGGACATTTCCACGGCGAGACCTCCGGCAGCGTTTTGTCGGCGGCTCCGTTTTTGTACGTCCGCCAAAGCCATTCGCCGCCGCTCCGTTTGTCTATGATATGCTCCTTCGTAAAATCCCACGCATCATACGCCGCCTTAAGATAGCCCTCGTCCGAAGTCTTCTGCCAGGCGTTTACAAAGCCCACTATGCTTTCGCACTGCACCCACCAGACGCGGCGGCCGTCAACACTGCCCCGCTCATCTTCCGTAGCGACCGCTCCGTCAGAAAAAGCCGCCGCAAGAACATTCTCTGCCATTGCGGAAGTCAGGGGCAGAATCTTTTTCTCATATTCAGAATTCGAAAGCACGCCGAGGCCTTTGTCCAAAAGCCACGAAGTCTCAATATCGTGCCCGTAGGAATACAAGTCTATAAGGCTCTTCATATCAGAATCAAAGAAAACCTCCTGCCGCTTTTTCTTCTCATTCCAAATATCCCTCGCAAAAATGTCAAGGATTCTTTCCATGGCCCGCTTTGCCTTCTCATTTCCCGTAGCCGCAACGAACGCGGTATAGGCCTCAAAAACGTGGAGCAGGGTGTTCATCGTATAGGTCGCGCTCACGCCGTTCTCGCTCAGCTTGTCATTTTCCTGCGGAACAAAATCTTCCGTAAAAGATTCCCTGTAACTTCTGCCGTCCCAGCTCTTTTCTTCTATCAGGTTAAAAAGCTTGTCCGCAAGAAAAATTGCCTCTTTCTCTCCTGTTGCCTTGTAATATGTTGAAAGCGCATAAACGGCGAACGCCTGGGCATACGTGTGCTTGGTCGTGTCAAGTTTTTTTCCTTCCGCATCTACGGACCAGAAAACTCCGCCGTATCTTTCGTCAAGAAAATTATTCTGCAAAAATTCAAAGGCGGCCTTTGCCCCTTCCCGGCACCGCTCATCCCCTAAGATTCTGTATGCCTCGGAAAAGAAATACAAAATCCTGCTGTTCAAGATGCAGCCCTTTGCGGCATCTTTTTCAATCTTAACCTGAACGCCGTTCAGCATTAAAAATTCCTGCAAAACAGGCGAGTTAGGGTTAGAAGTGGAAAATTCTTTGCTATCCGTGCGGAGAAAAACTGAATCATTTTTTGCCATGTCAGCAGAGGCTGTAGAGGCAGCAGAATCTTCTTGAACAAGCGAAAAATAAATTTTATCAGGCGATATTCTTGCGGAAATTACCTGCCCTTCCTGCACAAGTTTATAAAACTGCGAATAAGTGATTACCTCCTCTTTTGGTGCAAAATGAGAGAAGGCAAAATAAATTCCAAAAGCGAAAAAAGCGGCAAAAAGAAGGGCGAATAATTTTTTATTTTTTATTCTCATTTTGCACCTTCCTTCTTTAAGACTTTTATAGAAGCCGCGT
>CALBGU010000285.1 GCA_937893155.1 uncultured Treponema sp.
GCTTTTTTATGTTCGGGGAGAAACGCCGCGCGGAACGAATTTTTTGCCATTAAGAATAAATCGCCCGCAGCGATTTCGGCTTTTAAAAGTGCTTTTACGGTACAAATACGGCGCGTTTTCATAAAAGTTTGTGATTTAATTTTCAAAACGGCGCTGATAAAAAATCCCTGTTGACTTTCTGCGGGAGATGCGGCACCCTCCCTGCTGCAATCAGCGCAGGCGCGTTATTCCTTTGTACAGCGAAAAACTCACTGCCGCGCTGATGATTTTGTCGGTCAGGTTCGTGAGCAATCCCGAAAAATAGACGGCAAACGTCAGATTCGGCACCGCGGCGAAAATCCCCTGAACGCTGGTGCTGATGTTCGGGCTTACCGCGGGGGAAACAAAAAGGCTGACTATGCCGTTGCCCGAAACTGCGTTTGCGATTGCGCTCCAAAGCCCCGCCCACAAAAATGCGTCTATCGAAAGACCGCCCGGCGTGCCGCGCTTACAGCGGCGGAACGTGCAGTGCGCAAAGAGCGCCGTGAGAACGTGGCAGAGCGCGAACGGAAGCGCCATTTTGCAGAAAATCCACAGGGCGACATTCGTGAAAACGGCGCACGCAATCCCCGCCCACAGCCCGCCGAGCGCGACCACCGCAAACGTTAAGAGCGAGTCGAGATACAGCGGAAGCGCGATGTGCTGCGCGAAAACCGAGCCGGAAAAATTCACCAGAGTGCCCGCAAAAACGCACACGGCGCAGAACAAAAACCGCTTCAAAACAGTACCCCGATGTGCTTTGCGAACTCAATCAGCTCAAGGCGGTCGCGGACATTCAGTTTCTGGCAGATGAGCGATTTCTGGTTCTGCACGGTCTTTTCTTTCTTGCGCAGAATCCTCGCGATTTCACCGACTTCCTTTTTCTGCGCGAGGAGCGCAAAGACTTCCTGCTCGGCTTTCGTGAGCGATTTGTAGTTCATATACGAAAAATCCCCGCCGTTTTTCGCGCTCTCGGGCGAAAGGAGCGACTGAATGATTTTCTGCGCCGCCTTGTTGAAGCAGTTCCCGCCCTCTGCGACCGCAAGAATCGCGCTTTCCAGCTCTTCGATTTCCGCGTCTTTCGTGATGTAGCCCTGCACGCCCGCCCTGAGCGCGCTCTCGATGTGGAGCGGGTCGGCGTACATCGTGAATACGATTGCGGCGAGGTCTGCCCTGATTTTTCGGAACGCTTTGAGCGCACAAAGCCCGTCCCCGCCGCCGTTGAGGTTCAAGTCGATTATGGCGAGCGAGATTTCTTCGTGTTCCGAGAGGATTTTTTCGCCTTTCTCGCGGCTTTCGGCGTAGAAAAATGAGAGCCGCCCGTTTTTTTGCGAAAGCAGGTAGCCGATTCCGTCGCGAAGCCCCGCGTGGTCGTCAAGAAAGAGGATTTTTAATTCTGATTGCAACTGTCGTTCCCCCGTTGTTTATAAATTCCACCGTGCCGCGCATATTTTCGACGCGCTCGCGGATAGTGGTCAGCCCCCAGTGCGCCCTCTGCGTGCCGTTTCCTCCAGAAGCCTGCCCGCTCGTCATTTCCGCAGGAAAGCCTGTGCCGTTGTCGCTCACGCAAAGCCGCATTTCGCCGCCCACGTCGGTGATTCGCACGCGCACCTCGCTTGCGTTGGCGTGCCGCGCGATGTTGCTCAGCGCCTCCTGCATAATCCGCAGAATTTCCGCGTGATATTCGGCTTTGAGTTTGGGAAGAAAATTGGAAGTGCAGATGAACGCCGTCTTAATGCCGTGGTTCGCCTCGAACGCGCCGAGCATTTCCTTGAGCGCCGCCTCGATTTCCCCGCCGAGTTCCACCCGCGAAGAGTCGATGAGATAGCGCACTTCGTTCAATGCGCGGTCGGTGTAAAACGAGAGGCGTTCCGCGTCGCCTTTTTTGTGGCAGATTTTGATTGCTGCCAAATCCTGCGCCACGCCGTCGTGCAGATTGCGGCTGAAGTTTTTCTGCTCCTCGCTGAGCGCGGCAATCCGCTCGGCTTCCGCCTTTTGCGAAATGCCCTTCGTGATGATGACGCCGAGCGAAATCAGAAGCAGAATCATCGAAAAATAAAAGAAACTGTCGTAGCCGAACGAAATTTCCCGTTGCATTTTGTGGATTTCGTTCTGGATTTTGAAAACCTCAATGCCGAGCCGCTCGCCGTTCGTCGAATAAAGCGCGGAAAACGCGTGCGCAATGTTTTTGCTGAAAAGAATGTACGCCTGCGATTCCGCCTCGACTTCCCGAAGGAGTATATAATACCCCCCCCCCCGAATCTTTTGCAATCGTTTCCTGCAAGGCGATGAATTTCCGGTCGAGGCTGTCGAAATCCCGCTCCGCGCGCGACTTGAAAAACACCGCGGCGCAGAAAATCATCACCGCGATAAGAATGAGGATATATTCAATGTGGAAAAGGACACGGCAGCGCATAAGCATAGTATAGCACATTTATTTATTTTGCAAAATACCGCATTTGCTGTTCATTCTAATCAATCTCGTCAAAAATGATTGGATTGACGAGAATAGTCGGGAAAAAATCCCGAACGAGTGCGGGATTTTTGCTCATGACAAACGGCGGGAATTGTTGGATAGTTTGCACATACAATATAATCTATCAAGGAGTTTTCGCGATGAAGACAACAAGAAAAGTTGCCGCGCTCTGTGCTGCGGCAGTGGCTTTGAGCCTTGCGTTTGCGGGCTGCAAAGAAAAAGACGGCGGTTCTGCGTCAGGCGCAAAAGGCGGCAAAGGCGCAAAAGCCAAAGACGGCGTTACGATGGTAAAGGTGGCGGGCGGCAGTTATACGCCGAGTTTGACATTCCTTAAAAAATATGAGAAGGGTTTTTGGGACGACAAGGCGACGTATAAAAGCATTGGTACGCCGAAAAGCGTAACGCTCGCCGATTTTGAGATTGGCACTACGGAAATCACCTACAAGACCTGGTACGACGTAAAGCAGTGGGCGGTTGACGAGGCGCGCGGGGACAACCGCTACCGCTTTACCACCAAAGAAAAGGAGGGCAGTCAGGGGAAAGAGAGCGCGGAGCCGACCGCGAACAGCAATCACCCCGTTACCCATATCACGATGTATCAGGCAGTCCTGTGGTGCAACGCCTTGAGCGAAAAGCAGGGGCTGGAGCCGGTGTATTATTTGGACGGCAAGGTTCTCCGCGATGAAAAAAAACTGGAGGCTTTGGGCTACGGAGAAATTTCGGGACCGTATGACCAGAATGGTGTAACTGCCTATAACTATTTTTGCGAAAAAGCAGGCAAGGATGCGACGTCGAAATATGATAAAAATACGCCGACCTTTGACGATATTTTGCAGGTGTGCTCTGACGAAGTAAGCGCTTTTGCTTTGCTGAAGGAACTATACCCCGAATCAAACGATTTCGCGATGAAAGTGGTTGAGGACAAAAGCAAGAACGGCTACCGCCTGCCGAGCTGGTACGAATGGGAGTTTGCGGCGCGCGGCGGAAAGCCCGACGGCTACGACTGGGACATGAAGTTTTCGGGGAGCGACGAGGGCATTGCGGTCGGCTATTTCCGCGAAGAATGCGGCTGGGACAAAGAACTGCAAACTATGAACGAATATTACGACAACTATGGCACAAAGCCCGTGGCGCAGAAAAAGGCGAATGCGCTCGGCTTGTACGATATGAGCGGCAACGTACAGGAATGGACGAGCACGCCGATTGTCGGGTTTGAGATTAAGCAAACTAGCAGTGCGTATAAAGGAGCGGTAGGAATTACGATAAACTACCGCGTGTCTACAGGAAAGTGGTATTCACAGCCGCTGGGAATTACTGATACCAGTGATGATAAGAAATCCAACACATGGAGCACTTCAACAGGCTTCCGTGTGGCGCGCAATGCACAATAGGAGGGCAGGTATGGCAGAACTGACAAGCGAAACGTTTTACGTCTACGAAAACTGGACGCACAACAAAACGAGAATCCACCGCAGCACCTGCTCGCACTGCAATAACGGCGACGGGCACAGCGGCGGCACCAGCGAGGGCGGAAACGACAAGTGGCACGGCGCGTTCTCTTCCTATGCGGACGCAAAAAAGTGCGCCCTGAGCCTCGGCAGAGCGGACAACGCCGACTGTGAATTCTGCCAGCCTTGCTAGCGGCAATTTCTGCCGCCTTGCGCTCAAAGACGGGCAGGGCGGCACGCAATATATTTTATTTTGAGGAGTTTTCTATGAAAACAAACGGATTGGCGGCGCGGATTTTCGCGGTGATTTTGGCAGGGCTGATGGTGTTTTCGTTCGCGTCGTGCGGGCAGAAGAAGGACAAAATCAGCGAGGTTCTCGATTCTTACGATTCGTACATCGGCAAAATGGAGCAGGCGCTGAAAAAGCAGGACATCGCGTCGCTGTCGAACCTGATGGCGTCGGCGGTTGAGGTTGCGGCAAAACTTTCCGAACTGCAGGGCACGGAAGAATGGAAGCCTCAGCACACGAAGCGTCTTGCCGAGTTGACGGCGCGCTACGCAACTGCGGCGGCAAATGCGACCGGCGGCGCGGGCAATTTCGACCTGTCGAGCCTCGGGCTGTAGAGATAAGTATAATTCCCCTTTTTGTGTCTGCGAAAATTCCTGCGGGCGTAACAGAAATTGGCAATGGGGCGTTTTT
>CALBGU010000286.1 GCA_937893155.1 uncultured Treponema sp.
AAGGAATTGAAGGGAATAATTGTAGATTAAGGCATTTATGCAGAAGATTTTTTAGGAAATCTTGCTGTTTTTCAAAGAAGTTGTTTTATCATTTCAAAGTCTTTCTTTCTGTTTTATATTTCATTAATCATAAATCATTTCTTCTTCCAGCATACCTTTTGTAACACCTCCGGAAATCGAAAAAAAAACGCACCGACAACGAGAAAGCCCCTTGCTTTTCTGAACATCACGATACCATAATAAAGACAAACAAAATTTTGTACGGAGGAACTCTATGAAAAGAATTATTACAATAAGCCGCGAATTTGCTTCGGGCGGTCGCACCATCGGGCAAAAACTTGCGAAAATCCTCGGCTACAAATATTATGACCGAGAACTTATTGATATGACCGCCAAAAACAGCGGGCTTTCTGCGGATTTCATCGAAAAAACCGAGCAGAATATTTCTTCGGCGTGGCTGTATAATCTGCTGCTCGGCTCAAGCTACACCAACAGCGCGCGCGGGATTTCGGGCGGAAAACCGCTTTTGCCCCTCGCAGACCAAGTGTTTGCCGCCCAGCGCAAAGTGATTTTGAACATCGCGGAAATCGAAAAATGCGTCATCGTGGGGCGGTGCTCCGATTTTATCCTCCGAAACAGCGACATTATTGACCGCAGTGAATTGCTCAACGTGTTTATTTACGCGGATATGGATTTCAAAATCAAACGCGCTATAACAGAACTGGACGTGCCCGAAAAAAATGCAAAACAGGTCGTGAACCAAATCAATAAATACCGCGCAAATCATTACAATATCTTTACCGAAAGCACATGGGGCGCGCGCGAAAATTACGATGTGCTCATCAACAGCGCGCTGCTCGGTATGGACGGCACGGCGCAATTCATCGCACAACTCGCGCAATAGCATTTTCTGCGATAATCGAGCCATTCTGTCATTGCCGTACTTGATACGGCAATCTTTTTCGGCATTTAAAAAATTATCGGGTCAAGGCGAGATAATGATACACCTCCAAACCCGATAATAACAGCACATACCTTGATAATGCCGCTTATTTATTTTTTGTCTTCATCAGAAAAAAACGACGAGAAAAGCGCGCTGTGAATGCGCTTGACGTGCAAAAGACTGCTCACGCTGAACGTGCGGCTGATTTCGTCCGGCTCGGTTATCAAGGTCAGCACGGAATCCGAACCGCGTTTTTCAATCGATTCGGGTTTGCCCGCAACCGTCTCGCCATCGCATTTGATTTCAAGCATCGACTTGCTTGCAATCGTTTGGTCAATCACATGCACTTTGCCGATGTAATCCATCGCGCCCGCTTCGAGTTTTTCGATTCGCACGCTGTCGGCGGTGAGTTGGGACGGATTGGAAATGAGGCGGCGATGAATGCGGGAAATCAATTCCGCGCGCTTGTCGCTGTCCATTCGCTTTGCCTGCACGCTTTCTTCGAGCGATTTGAGATACGCTTCGCGCTCGCTCTTGTGCGATTCGCTTTCCGCATTGTCCGCCGCTTCTTCGATGTGGAACGCGGGCGGATTTTTGCTCAAGAACGGGAACGACAGACCAAAATCGCGCTGTTTGACCGCTTCCACCTTGGAAATGTAATCCAAACGGCTTCGGCTGAGCACCATTTCGGCAGCCTTGTCGTCTTCAAAATCCATAAAGAACACGCCGGGCGCAATTTTTTTGACGATATGCCGCGACAGATTCGGATTTTTTTGGATAATCAATTCTTTTTCGGGCACGACTTGCAATACAAATCCCTTGAACAGCGTCGCCGAATTATACGACGAGAACCAGTCTTCAATGCTGGAACTCACGTTTTGCGGGAGCGGATACTGCGAATGTTTTTGCAGCAGCGCAATCAATTCCTCGCCCAAAAGCCCGCTCGAAAATCCGCGCATTGCACTTTCTTTGGTCAATTCAAAAACGCAGGCGGTATCGAATCGGCGGATAATCAGCACGCGCATAAGCGGCAAAAGCTGCAAAAGCGAAAGCCCGGGCAAAATCGTTACCGAAAATTCTGCGTCGGCACTCAACACCTTGCCGTCGCCCATCGCGGAATTTTCGGGAATTTCAGCGGCACCAAAAAGACTTTCGCCGTTTTCGTCCGCGCCGATTTTTTTCAGAATGCCCAGCGAAATCGCATTCGAGATGAGTTCATCGGCACGGCGCATAAACGCGCTTTCTTCGCTTTCGCTCTGTTCTCCTTTTCCGCGCGAAATGAGCTGCGAAAATCGGCTGGTCGAGAAATTGCGGCGGAACACGGAATGTTCGTGATTTTTTTCGTTGATTAAAAAACAGGCTTTCAAAAGCGATGATTTTGTCAATCCCGCATTTTTTGCTTTTGCGCCCTCGAGCAACAGCAGAATCGAAATCAAAAGCTCGCCGTATTCCTGCGTTTCGCTCCGCATTTGCCCCGCACCCGACGCGCCCAAAATGGCGTATTGATACAGCGTCTCCAGCTTGGCAAACTCGGCGGCGCGCTCAAAATCCACGATAAAATTGCCCTCGAGCCGCCGCACCGATGGCTTATTTTTCAGCACGCCCGAGCGAAACAGCGAAAGAATCGTTTTGCACACAAAATCATTGATTTCGTCTTCTGAAAGCGACGGGAAAATCTCGATAAACGCCTGCACCGCCTTTTTTTTGAGCGTAAAATCCGCCTTGCACACATCTCCGTTTTCGGCAATGTACGAAAGAAGCACGGCGATAAAGCTCTGAGACAGCATAGGCGCGTTTTTTTCCGCCGCGGTTTTTACGGTTTTTAAGGGAATGAGGCGGTCAAGGTTTGAAAAATCCGCCACGAGTTCTTTCATATACGGCACAATGCGAATGATTTTTTTGCCCGAGCGCGAATCCGCAAAACTGTAGATAAACAGGCGTTCTTCAAGACTGACCAAATGATTAAACAGCTCCATAGACGTAAAAACGCCCGAGAAAAACGCCGTGAGCTTTGCGCTGGAGCAATCGGCAATCATATTGATTGCGCATAAAATCGTGCGGTCGGTGTCGTCGAGCATCAAAAGCATTTTTTCGCGGTTTTCAGCATTTTTGAGGAACGCCCCTAATTCTTCCACGATTTTCTGCTTATTATACGGTGTTTGAATTGCACCAAGATACGTCCTAACAAGCTCAAAAAAGCTATCCTCCGGAAACAGCGTCATACTTTCGCGCCAATCCATAATCTGTTGCACATGTGGGTCAATCATAATCTTCCTGCCAATCCTATTTTAGCCGATAAAAAACAATTTTGCCATGAAAAACACCCCTAAAAGAGCCTTTTTCCCATTTTTATTGAGCAGACGTTTTGTAACATCGCCCTTTCTTTATCCTATCAAACACTGCGACAGTTCTTCAAGACTGCTTTCATTTTCAAAGCGAATGATGCGATACGCATAGCCTTGTTCCGCCAAAAATTTCTGCCGATTTGCGCCGAAATCTTCTTCCACCGTGCCGCGTGTGATGAGTGTGAAAAACCGCGCCGCGCGTTCTTTGGGGCGCAAAATGCGACCGAGTCGCTGGGCTTCTTCCTGCCGAGAACCGAACGTGCCCGAAATCTGAATCGCGATGGACGCATCGGGCAAATCGATGGCAAAATTAGCGACTTTTGACACCACCAGCACGCGGATTTTCCCCGAACGGAAATCGCTATAAATGCGGTCGCGCTCGCTATTCGGCGTTTTTCCCGTGATAATCGGCGCGCCCAGCAATTTGGAAACCTCCGAAAGCTGCGACAAATACTGCCCGATGACGAGGATTTTGTCGTTGGGGAATCGTTCCACCAGCGATTTTACCACCGCAATTTTTGCGGGATTTTCGCACGCAAGACGGTGCTTTTTGCGCAAATCCGCCACCGCGTAATCGATTTCCATTTCGGACGGCAAATCCAGCCGCAATTCCACGCACTCCGCGCTTGCAATCCAGCCCGAACGCTCCAAGTCCTTCCACGGCACATCGTAGCGTTTCGGTCCCACAAGGCTAAAAACGTGCCCCTCCATACCGTCTTCGCGCACGAGCGTCGCCGTAAGCCCCACGCGGCGCACCGCCTGAATCTCGGCGGCAACGCGGAAGACGGGAGCGGGCAGGGTGTGCACTTCGTCGTAGATGATAAGACCCCACGCGCGGCTTTTGAACAGCGAAAAATGCGGATACGGTCCGTCTTTTTTTTCGCGCCACGTCAAAATCTGGTACGTCGCCACCGTTACGCTTTTGATTTCCTTGTTTTCGCCCGTGTATTCGGCGATTTGGTCGGCTTCCAGCGTGGTTTTATCCAGCAATTCGTTTATCCACTGATGCACCGCGGTGATATTCGTCGTGATAATCAGCGTGCTCGTTTTGAGCATTTCCATAATCGACATTCCCACCACGGTTTTTCCCGCCCCGCACGGCAAAACCACCGTGCCGAAGCCCGTTCCCGCCCCTCCGTTTCCCACGATTGCCTTTGCCGCCTCAATTTGATAATTGCGCAGTGAAAACGGCTTTCCCGAAAGCGTCGTTTCTCTAAATGACACTTCCAGCATCTCACCGTTCACCAGCGGCACATCGTCTTTTACCGGCCAGCCCGATTTCAAAAGCTCCTGCTTTACAATGCCGCGGTCGGTCAGTTTGAGCAAAAAGCAATGCGCCTTTTCTGCGTCCGAAACCTGCCCCTCGTTTTTCTCGCACGGCACAAAAGCACAAGGCACAATGTATTTTTTTGCGGCAGGCAACGCCGAAATCTCGCGATAGACCGCCTCGGACGGCGTTACCAAAAAAAGATATTCTTCGGCAATCCCCTCGTTTTGCCTTTCAGGTGCGCACACGAGCCGCACTTTTCCAAAGCGGGTTGAAATCTCAAAAATCCACGCTTCCACGGCTTGCGGCACGTCGTAGCGGGCGTATTCGCGCAAGACTTTCACCGCATCTTCGGCACAAAATCCCGCACTGGCGGCATTCCACAGCGAAAGCGGCGTAAGGCGATAGGTGTGAATATGCTCGGGCGATTTTTCAAGCTCGGCAAACGGCAAAAGAGCGTCGCGGCACTCTTCGGCGCGCTGAGCGTGAACATCAAGCAAAATCGTTTTGTCGGTTTGAATAATAAGCGGATTGTCGTACTGCATAAGGATTTATTTTACAATTTTCCCGCCCTTTTGTAAATTGAATCCCTGTTTTTGTACCGCGCGAAAAAATAATGCGGCAGAAAATCCGAGCGGATTGACCGAAAAAATAATTTTGACCTCAATCCGCACAAATTGCGGCAAAACAATTGTGTTTCCCATACAATCCGAACGGATTATAGCGAAAACAATCGTGTTTCCCACACAATCCGAATGGATTATAGCGAAAAAATCGTGTGCGGCACACAATCCAAGCGGATTATGGCAAAAACAACCGTGAACCCCGTGCAATCCGTGCAGATTATGGCAAAAACAGCATTTTGTGCGCCAATCCAATGCGCTCGCGCGCACAAAAAAACGGCGAGCACTATTTTCTTTGCCCGCCGCTGTTTTCAGCCATTGCTTTTACTGTTTGGTAAACTCATTACCAATATAAGTCATTGTATTTCCAGTACCAGAAACAGAGAAGTCATACGTTCCATTACGTATAGAAATCGTTCCCCCTTCAGAAAGGTTGCCCTTCCACGTCCCTGTCTTTGAATCTGTTTGTCCTCCTTCAAATATAATTACGCTTGTTACCGTATTATCATCATAAAACGTCAATGTTTCTGTATCGTGCCCGTCAGAATACGTATAAACCGCGACAACAGACGAGTCACCCGCGACAACAGACGAGTCGTCATCGTCATCGTCATTGTTTTTGCAGGAAACGAAAGACGCAGCAAGGCAAATTGCGAGCAAAATCGCACATACGTTGAAAAATCTCTTCATAAAGAACTCCTTAACCTTTGGTTAAGGAATTGTCCCCCCCCCC
>CALBGU010000287.1 GCA_937893155.1 uncultured Treponema sp.
TTCGTATTCACGATATGAATAGGGAAGAGCCTGAAAAGGATTTTACGACGATAAAACTCACGGAACTCGACAAGCAATCTTCTGCATTTATGTTCTTGATTGATGAGAAAATAGAGCGCATAAGACTTGAAGAAGACTTGTCGGTTAAGGCGGGGAAACTCGTAGGCAAATTGTATGACGCTCTTTTTCCGCAATATATAAATCCTAACGCAAGTAGTTTAAAGAGCTTAAATATTTTGTGTGTGCGCATTGTTTTTTGCTTTTATGCGGAAAAATCTGGCTTATTTGAAAGCAGAACAGCATTTGAAGATTATCTAACGCTATTTAACCTTCTTTCAATGCGCGACGCTCTTATAAAACTGTTTTATGCACTCGACACAACGCCCGACAAACGCGATAAATACGACACAGCGACAAAATCTTTTCCGTATGTGGACGGCGGGTTGTTTCAAGATAAAAATATCGAAATCCCAAACTTCACACAAGAAATCGTTGACGTATTGATAAATCATTGTGCAGTGTTTAATTGGGCGGAGATTTCACCGACGATTTTCGGCGCAGTATTTGAATCGACCTTAAACCCAGAAACGCGAAAAGAAGGTGGAATGCACTATACGAGTATCGAGAATATTCATAAAGTCATTGCGCCTCTATTTCTTAACGAGTTGAGTGCGGAGTTCGACGAAATCTGTTCTATTGCAACGAAAAAAATGCGTAATGCAAAACTACTCGCATTTCAGAAAAAGCTCGGTTCGTTCACGTTTCTTGACCCCGCGTGTGGTTCTGGAAACTTTTTAACTGAAACATATCTTTCGCTTAGGCGGCTCGAAAACAAGTGCATAAAATTGCGACTCGGCTCACAGCAAACTGCACTTGATGTTTTAGGCGACGACTTTGAGCCACAGGTGAAAATCGAGAATTTCTATGGCATTGAGATAAATGATTTTGCGGTTACGGTTGCAAAGACTGCGATGTGGATTGCAGAGTGCCAAATGGCAGAGGAAACCGCAGAAATTTTAGGCAAGGAATTATCTTTTTTGCCGCTGAAAACTGCCGCAAATATTATTGAAGGAAATGCACTTAAAATCGATTGGAAGACTTTAAAGCCGATTGATGAAACTGATTTAACTGAGGGGCTTTTTGCTGGTTTTGCCACGGAATTAGACGGAAAAGTGATTGATTATGATTTTATCATAGGAAACCCGCCATTTATTGGAAAGAAAGAGCAAAAAGATAAAAAGAATGAGTTGCTTTCTTTGTTTCCAAAAACGTTAAAGGGTACAGGGATACTCGATTATGTTACAGGCTGGTATGTAAAAGCCATTGAAACAATAAAAGATACAAATATAAAATGCGCATTTGTTTCCACAAATTCAATTACGCAGGGCGAGCAAGTGCCTATTTTATGGCGTTATCTTTTGCAAAAAGGCTTAAAGATAAACTTTGCTTGGCGCACTTTTAAGTGGGAAAACGAAACTCCTGAGAAAAAACTTATGGCGGCAGTTCATTGTGTTGTCATTGGTTTTAGCGTAAACGACGAGAAAGAAAAATATATTTTCAATAATGATGGCTCGTATGAAAAAGTGAAGCATATAAACGGCTATTTGCTTGCTTGCCAAGATATTTTTATAGAACGCAGAGCAAACCCAATTTGTGCTGTTGAGAAAATTGGATATGGAAATATGCCGATTGACGACAATCATCTTATTCTGACGAAAGAGGAAGCAAAAGCGATAATCGCTGAAAACAAGAATAATAAAAAGTTCGTAAAACGATATGCGGGCGGAGTGGAATTGCTACAGAAAAAAGAGCGGTATTGCCTTTGGCTGAAAGACGCAACTATAACGGAAATGCGTAAATCCAAGTTAATCACAGAGCGCATAAAGGCTACTCAAGCATACAGACGTTCTTCGGAGCGCGAAGATACTGTAAAACTTGCTGACACACCGTGGCTTTTTGGGTGGTATGCGAAAAGCTCAAAAAATATGCTTGTAATTCCTAAGGTTTCTTCAGAGCGCAGAAAATATATTCCGATAGTTTTTTTGTGCGATGACATCATTATAAACGGAAGTGCGCTAATAATTCCTGATGCTTCTTTATATGATTTCGGGATTTTAACAAGTATTGTGCATAATGCTTGGATGAGGACTGTTGCAGGTAGAATGAAAAGCGATTATCAGTATTCGGGAAGCATTGTCTACAATAATTTTCCATGGTGTAGCCCAACAGCAGAGCAGAAACTCGCTATAGAAAAGACAGCTCAGGCGATTTTGGACGCGCGGTCAAATCATTCTGCCGACAGCCTTGCAGATTTGTATGATGAAACCTTTAT
>CALBGU010000288.1 GCA_937893155.1 uncultured Treponema sp.
TACGCGCAAATGTGCGCCTAGGTTACGCGCAAATGTGCGCCTAGGTTACGCGCAAGTATGCGCCTAGGCTACGCGCAAGTATGCGCCTAGGCTACGCGCAGATATTTTCTAGGCTAGGCGCACCTTCCCGCCGCCTTGATGACGAGCCTAGATAACGAAAAGAGCACCGTTTCCGATGCTCTTTTGAGAACTCCCCGTTACGCTATGCCGAAAACTCTGCAAACTTTGCCGCAACACCTTCTTCGCCGTTATAGCACAACGCCGTAATGAGCGGGCGACCGATAAGCACTTGGCTCGCGCCGAGGCTCAATGCCGTGCGTATATCGTCGGGGGTTCTAATGCCGCCGTCAATCCACAGCTCACCGCAGTTCTGTCGTATCACTTTGGCGTATTGGAGCAAAAACTCCGCCGTAGAGCCGCGTCGGGTATCCACACGCCCGCCGTGGTTCGAGATATAGGCGATGTCTGGCTTAACGTCGCGAATAAGCTGCACGTCTTCTTGAGTGAAAACGCCCTTGATTGCAAACGGGAGCGTCGTGTGCGCGCGGATTGCCTTGAGCTGCTCAGCGGATTTTTTTTCAAGATGCACCAGATTGCGCATTGTTACGATGTTGTATGAGTCAATGTCGATGCCGATGACCTCCGCCGCGCCGTCCGCCCAATCCATTCGCTCGTAAAACTTGGCGTCTTCGTACGGCTTGATAAACACCGCCGCTTTTGCGTTCGGATAATCGCTTTGCAGAGATTTCACCGCCTGAATGCCCGATTGCAGTTTTTCGTCGGGGCACCCGTCTCCGATAGACAATTTGAAGCCCGCCTTCCACGCCGCAAAAATCATACGCTGGTAATACGGCACTTCCTCGCCAAAGCCAATGTTTTCCACCGCGCCCGTAATCGGGGCAAGCCGCAAAATGCCGCCGGGGATTTCCCCGCCTTTGAGCATCAAATCATCGTGCGGAAAATCAGGGATTTCGGTGAGCATTTCCCTCGTGATTTTCCAGCCATCACAGTTCAAAATAAAGTTTTCGCTCTCTCTCACTCCGCCCATTCCCGGAAGTTCGCCAAGACAGCCCTTGCCGTTGCACACAGCGCAATTATGACACTTAAAATTATCAGTCACCAAAACAAATCCCCAATTCGCGACCAGACAAAAGCATTTGATTATCCTGAGGGATAACCTTTGTCTGACCTGCAATATCAAAAAGCGGCACGCCAACAATCCGATTATTCTGCAATGCCGTTAAATAGCCGAACTTACCTTCAGCCAAATAATGCGCCGCCTCTACACCGAACTGCGTCGCCAAAATTCTATCGTAGGGCACAGGAGTTCCCCCGCGCTGCAAATAGCCCAAGACGGTAACGCGGCTTTCAAGCCCCGTCGCCTCTTCAAGCTCGTGCGCCACGCGATAGCCGATAGAATTTTGCATTTCTTTGCGCGCCTTTTTGAACGCTTTTCTATCAAGTTTCGCCTCTTCTATGCTCTTTGCGCCTTCTGCCACCACAACAATCGAAAACTTGCAGCCTTCGTCTCGCCGCTTGAGCACTTTTCGCGCAATCGAGTTGATGTCGTACGGGATTTCAGGCACGAGGATAACATCTCCGCCGCCCGCAACCCCCGAATAAAGCCCCAGCCAGCCTGCTTTGTGCCCCATCGTTTCGATGACCATAATGCGCGAATGGCTGTGCGCGGTGGTGTGAATGCGGTCAATCGCCTCCGTCGCCACCGTGAGCGCAGTATGAAAGCCGAACGTCATATCGGTTTTTACGATGTCGTTGTCGATTGTTTTCGGCAATGCGATAACATTCAAGCCCTCCCGAGAAAGCTGCCCCGCCGTCGTGTTCGTGCCGTTTCCGCCAAGCACAACGAGCGCATCAAGCCCCAGTTTGCGGTAATTTTCCTTGATTGCTTCTACCTGCGTCAATCCCGTTTCTTCGTCGGCTTCGGTGTTTTTGAACGGTTTTTCCCGCGACGTGCCCAAAATGGTGCCGCCCTGCGCCAAAACACCGCGCAAATCGGCAGCCGTCAACTCCGCAGCATCAAGTTTTACCAATCCCCGATATCCGTTGTGAATACCGATAGCCTTCATTCCGTATTGCAAAATTGCGGTGCGGCACACGGCTCGAATAGCCGCATTCAGCCCGGGAGCGTCGCCGCCAGAGGTAAGAATACCAAATGTTTTTACTGCACTGCCTTTCATAGTAAGAATAGTATACCAAACTTTTTATACAACTGACAAGGCGCATAACTCATTTTGTCTTTTCCTCGCAAAATCAACCCAACAGCGAAAGCAAGGCAGCTTGGTCGGCGGCGTGCACTGCTTTTTTGATGCGCAAAAAGGTCGGAGCAAACTCTTTCGGCAGAGAAAACCGCTCAAGGTCGGCAATGATTGAATCAGCGCAATCAAAATCGAACACCTCTGCAACTTCTTTGAGCGCACAGAGCGCGTCATCGAGCATTTTTTGGTCGATAGCGCATTTTGCTTCTGCCGCCCCGTTTTTTTCAGGCGCAAAAAGCGGCGCAAGGCGGTCAGAATACGCGCGATAACAGTGCAGGAAATCGCTCATATTCTCTTCGATTTTCCGCATTGCCTCCTCATCGCCTGCCTTTGCCCCGTCTCCGCATTGCTCCAAAAACGCCGCCTGCTCCGAAAGCGAAAGCGCGCCGATAAGCCGTGCAGACGACTTTACGGAATGTATTTTCACGGTAAAATCGTTCCAATTATGCGCGCGGGCAAACTCGTCGATGTCCGCTGATTTCTCCGCGATTTCGGTGTAAAAATTGCGCGTGGCTTCCAAAAAAACGTCCGCCGAACCGCAATTTTTGAGCGCCCCGTTTATGTCTTGCGCAAAAATCTTTTGCCACAACTCTTGCGCGCCCGTCTCAAGCGAACGCGTCTGCGCACTTTGATTTTCCGCAAAAGCAGCATCGCCTTTGTACACCATTTTTTCGCTCGGAAGGTATTTTCTGAGCATCGATTCCAACTCAGGCGGCTCAACGGGCTTGGAAAGATAATCGTCGAAGCCTTCCGAAAGATAAAAATCGCGGCTCCCCGAAATCGCATTCGCAGTGAGCGCAACGCATACCGTGTGCTGATTCGCGCTCGATTCGTCGGCACGGAGCAGGTGCAGCATTTCCACGCCGTCGGTTATCGGCATTCGATGGTCAATAAAAAGCACATCGTATTTTTTGCATTTTGCCATTTCAAGCGCGTCAGCCGCACTTTCCGCCGTATCAATCTGGATTCTCGTGGATTTTAAAAGCCCCTTGAACACCGTCAGATTCAGCACCGTATCGTCCACCACCAGCACCGATGCGTTCGGCGCTTGAAAACTCTCGGTATAACGGTGCGTTTCGGAATGTTTCGTCTTCCAGTCGCCGATTTTTTCCTCCGCGCACACTTTTTGCCGCACACAAAACGAAAAGACCGAGCCTTCGCCGTACACGCTTTGCACTTCAAGGCGGCTGTTCATCGCACCAAGCAGGCTTTTCACGATTGAAAGCCCCAATCCCGTGCCCTCAATCGTGCGGTTTCGGTTTTCTTCGATTCGCTCAAACGGCGAAAACAGTTTTTGTAAATCGCACTCTTTTATGCCGATTCCCGTGTCTTTCACACTGATTTTCAAAAGGATTTCGTCCGCGCCCGCACGCTCAAAATCCGCGTTGAGCTGCACACTTCCCGACGGCGTGTATTTTACCGCATTGGTCAAAATATTCAAAATGCACTGCTTGAGCCGCATTTCGTCTCCGTTCAAAAACCGCGGAAGCTCGGGATTGACGCAGACAAAAAACTCCAGCGACTTGCTTTTTGCGCGAGGCGAAATCATATTCACCAAATCCGAAATTGAGAGCGCAAAATCGTAAGGCGCGCAGATGATTTCCATTTTGCCCGCTTCGATTTTAGAAAAATCCAGAATATCGTTGATAATCGACACCAGCGATTTTCCGCTCGACTGAATATCCGCCGCATATTCCCGAATGTTCTGCTCGCCCGATTCGCGCAAAATCATTTCGTCCAAACCCAAAATCGCGTTAATCGGCGTGCGGATTTCGTGGCTCATATTGCTCAAAAACTGCGATTTTGCCCTATTCGCCTTTTGCAATTCCGCAAAATCGTGCCTGATTCGCTCAAAAAGGTCGTTGAACGTTTTTGCAAGCGAATCCAATTCGTTGTGATTTTCCGAAATCGCCAATTTTGTATCCAAATTGTACGCGCTGATTTTGGACGCAATTTTGGTCATCTGCACCACGGGGCGAAGCGTTCGCTTTGCAATGATATACGCCGCAAGATACGACACCGCAAGCAGCGGCAACAGCAAAATCAAAAAGATTTTCACAAAAATCGGGATTTTGTATTGCGGTGAATCATCGCGCTCAAGCGACATCGACACCTGTATCACCAGCGTACCGTAGTGCGTTTTGAGCGCTTGTGATGTGTACACGATGAACAAATCGCCGTCTGAAAAATAATTCTTTTCATACCACTCTTTCGCTTTGCCGTTCGTAACGGGAAGCGCGTGCAAAAACGGGTCGTCCGTGCTGAAAATCTGCTCGGGATTATCCGCGTTAAACACCACATAATTGATATACGGCGGGATTTTCGCCTCGGTAAGTTCCAGATTCAAATCAAAGCCGTGGTTTATCGTCGCCAGCTCAATTTGTTGCAACGCCCACTGCAATTCGCGTTCATTTTGACTGCGCGCAAAATGACTCGTCATAATCAATAAAATAATCGCTAGAACAAAAAAAATTGCCGCGATAACAAGAAAAAACTGCAACGCAATTTTTCTTGCAAGTGATTTCATTTTCATTTTTTTCCCCACCGATTTTTACTGTATTTTGTATTTGATGCTTGAATCTTTTCGCAGTCCAAAAAAATCCGTCCGCGAAAGCGCCTCGCCGTCGTAAGACGAAATGCAGAACAGCCGCAGATTTATCTCGTCAGGCAGCGGCATCGTGATTTCAAGCATTTTCCCCGAGCGGTTAAATTTAAGCGACGCATTTTTTGGCAGCGGCTTTCCGTTCAGAAAAAAATCAGATTTTTCAAATGAGCGCGGATTTATCGGCACATTGAAAAAAATGCTCACCGTGGATTTCCCGATGACGATTGCCACCACCGAAAACGGCTCGTGCGAACACGGCAGGCGCATTCCGTGATAATTGACAGATTCGTTTTCCTTTTTTTCGCTGCGGGAAGGCGTGTTTTTTTGCTCCATCAATTCTTTTTGGTCTTTTTGTTCCGCCGATTCTTTTTTCGGCTCTTTCGGCGCGTCTGCTCTCTCGGTTCGCTCTCCGCGCTCAGGACCATCTCTCATTCCGCGGTCAAGATTTTGGCAAAAAAGCGGAGAGGCAGCAAAAATCATCGCAAAAATCATCGCAAAAATCGTGTGCTTCATAGTTCTGATTATATCACAAAGTGCACATTTCTGTCATTTTTCGCTTTCAATTATACATAACACAAAATCGGTCAAAAGATACGCGGCAATTTTATTGGAATTTTAAGCAGCAAAAAGATATAATTAAAAACAGGAAGTGTTGCGGATACCGTTTTGAAACACGGTGAAAAAAAATTTTTTCGGTTGCTTCACACGGATTTAGTAAAAAAATTTTTTTTGTGGGCTCACTCCACGCGGATTTGACAAAAAAATTTTTTTTGCGGTCTCACTTCGCTTGGATTTGATAAAAAAAAATTTTTTTTGCGTTCACTTCACGCGGATTGAGGGCAAAAAATTTTTTTTGTGGTCTCAATTCGCACGGATTTCAGTAAAAAAATTTTTTTTGCGGTCTTACTCCACGCGGATTCGGTGAAAAAAAATTTTTTTTTGCGGAGGAGCAACCGAGAAAGAATAACAAAAATGGACAAAAATGTTTGAATTTTTACGGCTTCATCAACTTAATATTATGCTGGTTATGAACGGAATCTGCGGTATGTTGGCAATTCTGATTCTGTTTACCAAAACGCTCCGCCCCAAGCGAAAGCAATCGCTGTTGTTTATGGAAACAGGCGCGGTCTTGCTGTTGCTTTCCGACCGCTGTGCGTATATATACCGCGGAAATCTGAGCAGTTTTGCACACGCGGCAACGCGGCTTTCTAATTTCCTTGTGTTTTTTATGTCGCTGTTCATTTTGTTTTCGTTCAATATGTATCTCATCGACTACTGCACGAACGAAGGCGGCTTAAAGCGCACGCCACGGCGGCTTTTGCTGGCGAAAAACCTTGCGTACATCGGCACTGTTTTGCTCTTATTGTCGCAGATTTTCCATTTTTATTATTATTTTGACGAGCAGAATCGCTATGTGCGCGGTCCGGGATTTTTGCTCAGCTACGCCATTCCCTTTGTGATGATGGCGCTTCAATTTTCTATCATCGTGCAGTATTACCGCACAATGAGCTTCCGCGCGCGGTTCCCGATGCTGCTGTTTACCACGTTTCCTGTGATTGCCACCGCCGCGCAGATTTTTTCCTACGGGCTTTCGCTTACGAATATGTCGATTGTGTTTGACGCGGTGCTTTTTTATGTTTTCGTGATTTTTGATATGAACGAAACGGTCGCGCAGGCAAAACAGCACGAAATCGACCTTCTGCGCGAAGAACAGCGCAATATGAACTTGATGTTTGTGCAGACCGCCGAATCGCTTGCGAGCGCAATAGACGCAAAAGATGCCTACACGCACGGACATTCGGCGCGCGTTGCCGAGTATTCCAAAATGATTGCGCAAAAGGCAGGCAAAAGCGAAAAAGAATGCCGCGAGGTGTATTTTGCCGCATTGCTTCACGACGTGGGAAAAATCGGAATCCCCGACAGCATTATCAACAAAGAAACCCGCCTTTCTGACGAAGAATTCCAGATGATAAAACGCCACCCCGAAATCGGCAAGCAGATTTTGCAAAATATCACGCAATCGCCATATATCTCGCTCGGCGCGCATTATCACCACGAACGCTACGACGGCAAGGGCTATCCCGACGGGCTCAAAGGCGAAGAAATCCCCGAAATTGCCCGCATAATCGCCGTTGCCGACACCTACGACGCAATGACCAGCAAGAGAAGCTATCGCGATATTTTGCCGCAAAACATCGTGCGCGCCGAAATTGAAAAGGGCTTTGGAACGCAATTTGACCCCACTTTTGCCACGATTATGCTGATTTTAATTGACAACGACAAAGAATACCAGATGCGCGAAAAATAATGCGGCAGACAAAAAAACAACCCCGTCCAGCACGGAAATGGACAGGGTTGCAAAATCTTAAAAAAGGAGGCCGCCTATGACAAAATGACGTACCGAGAGTTACTATAAACGATGTCAAAAAAATAATCAAGCCGTTTTTTCATTTTTTTTGCGTTTTGACAAACCTTTTTTCCGCCCCAGAACGCCATTTCTACATTGTTGCCGCCTGCTGCTCGGATTTATACGTTTGAATGCTCATTGAAAGCAAGCGCGAATCGTTTGTGTTTTTGTTTTCGGTCAAATGCACAGACGAAATGTAATCTTCCACGATGTTGATTTTGTCAAACGGGGTAACGACCATCAACTGCAAATCGATTTGCTTGAAAAGCCGCATTGCGTATTCGCTGTTGTAAATGTCGCTTTTGCTAAACGCCTCGTCCACAATAACAAAACGGAACGACGAGCCAGCACGGTTTATGCCGAACTGATACGCGATTGCCGAAGCCAAAATCGTGTAGGTGAGCTTGGCTTTTTCGCCGCCGGAAAGGCTTGCGCTGTCGTTGTAATACTGCTTTTGCGTGCCGTCCAGCGCGTAATTTTCGCTTGCCGCAAACGAAAACCAATTTCTGATGTCGAGCACAAAACGACGGTTCGCCTCGTTCAAATCCAGATAATCCAACAGCTCTTTGACGCGCGAAAACAGCTCCTCGCGGTATGTTTCGCCCTCTTCGCCCTCCGCGTTGAGCCGCTCGGAATCGGGCAGAGCCGCGTGCAGTTTGGCGCGAATTTCCTTAATGCGCACATCGGAAGAATCGCGCGCAATGAGCTGCAAATACGTCTCGGGCGCGCTTTCGTACGCAATCGTGCGGAGGCTTTCGTTGAGCGCAGAAACAGCGCTGCGGATTTCCTCGGCGCACGAAGCGATGTATTCGTGAAAATCCACGATGTCATTGTTCATCGTTTCGTGCAGATATTCGTTGAATTCGGCTTGATAGCGCGGCAGATTGTCGGTCAAAAGGCGATTGTACACCGATACATAATCGTCCAGATAATCCGTCGATGAGTCCATATCCATAAATTCCGCAGACCAATCGCCGAATTTTTCGCGCAAAGCCATATTCGGATTTTTCACCGCGCTCATCAGCCGAACCAGCAACTGCGAAAGCTCGGCTTCTTTTTTGGTGCAATCCGCCGATTTTTCCTCAATGCGCGCCGAAATTGTCCCGGACGCTTTTTCCAGCTCCTCCAGATTTTTTGCGCCCAAAAACTCCCCGTATTCCGCCTCAAAATCCGCTCGGACGGCGTTTCCTTTCTCGCTTTCCACCACCGAACGCAAAAGCTCAAACGTCTGGTTAAACGACGAAAGTTTTTCTTCTCTGCCTTTTTGCTTGTCCTGCAAAACCGCGATGATGCCCGTAAATGTGTTGACGCGCTCGGTGCTTTTTTCTTTTTTGGCAAGCACTTCGTCAAGTTGTTTTTGCAATTCCTTGATGTTTTCATCGCCAGACAAAAGCCGCGCTTCCTCAACGCGAAGACCGCCGATTTCGTCATCAAAACCGTCGGTATCAATCTGCGACCATTGCGTGATTTCGCCGGCATTTTTCACCGCACGGATTTTCTCTTCAATGTCGTCCAACTCCGCCGTAATCGCAAGGCGTTTCTGCGATTTTTGCGCCGCCGAAGTCGAAAGCTCGTCCAGTTCCGCGCTCAAATCCTGCCGCTTTGCCGAATTATCCCAGCCCAAAACCTGCGAACTCTGCTGAATATGCCGGCGGTCGTCCTTTTCGTGCCGCAAGCCCTTTTTCACCAAGCCGCTCGACGACAGCGCCTGTTTTGCCCGCGCAATTTCGTCGGTATCGTCCGTGCACAGAAAATCAAAATGCGTGCGCACATACTGCGACAGCCACTCACACAACGCGCTCGACTGCCGCACCTCAATTTTGCCCGGCACGGTATTTTCGGCAGGCTCTTCGTCGCTGCTCAAAAAAAACTCGTCCTCGGTTTTCAGATACACCACGCGCCCGCGCATATTGGTGTTTTTCACAAAATCGGTAACGTCGTCGTAAATGTCGCTCGTGACCAACAGCGTCAGCGCAAAATTATGCAGCAGCCGCTCAATCGCGTAACTCCAATGGCTTTCGCTGTCTTTTACGCGCAGCAATTCGCCCGCAAACGGCAATTTTTCCTCGTCTATCGAAAGCGCCTCGCAGATTCGCGCGCGGATTTCGATGTTCTCAAACGGAATATTCGACGACGGACGAGTGCCTAGAGACGAAAGCTCCGTTCGGATTTCTTCAATGCGCTGATTTTCTTCGCGCTCGGCAGTAAAAAGCTCAATTCGCTGCTTATCAAGCACGGTTTTTCGGCTTTGCGCCTCGCTCTGCCGCGCTTTCACGGCTTTTTTTGCGTCCTCGAATCCCTGCGGCGTAAGCGGCGGCTCAATGCCCAAACTCGCCAATTTTTGATTGTATTTCTGCTTTTCTTCTTCAACGTGCCGCCGTTCCTTCAAAAGCGAATCGATTTTGTCGCGGATAAGCGTCAGACGCTGGCTCGCCGCATTTTGCGCAATCGAAATTTTTATGGAATCGATTTCCTTTTGGATTTCGTCCTGAACGGCAAGTTCTTCGTCCCGCGAATCGATGGAATGTTGAAGCGTTTCGCGAATATGCTCCAACTCATCGCTGATAATTTCGCGCGCGCGGGCAGTATACCACGCAGGCGCATATTCGCGCAGGCTCGACAGGCGCAGTTTTTCGGCTTTGGCATCTTTCCATTTTTCCCCCGATTTTGCAATCGGTTCCAAAAGCTCAATCTGAGCCTTTGCTTTTTGGATTTCGCGGTTTGCCTGCATCAAATTTTGGTAGCCGGAGCGCAACAACTCGTAGCGCACAATCGTGTCCTGCTCCTCAAGCATATTCGTGCGGATAAAATCGGTGAGATTTCCCAAAACTTTGAGTCCCACGATTTGCGAAAACAGCCGCAAAGCCTTGTCGGAACGGAAGCCGAACAGAGCCGAATACGATTCGCTGTATTTTTTGAAATTGTCGCCGAAAAACACCGTGCCTTTTTCTGCCGAAAGCACTTTTCGCCACGCACTCGTGCGGTCAATGCGCACACCCGCGCCGTTCAAAACCGCATTGATGTCCTGAATCGACAGCTTTTGCTTCGTGACGGCAAACACGCGCTGGAGCGAATCGCCCGAAAAAAATCGCACTTGCAGAAGGCTCACCGTGCTTTGCGTGCGCTCGTTGGTAAACGCACCCGCCAAAATGGAATACGCCGTGCTGTCACGCAAAGTCTGCGTTTTTGCCTCGCCCGAGCCTTCCTGCTTGTTGCCGTACGCGCCAAGAACGTAGCTTTCTTCGCTGCGGTCGTGTTTGTGGTTCGAGCCGGAAGACTGATTGTAAAAGCGCATATTCTGCGGCACAAGCAGCGTCATCAGCGCATCAACCAGCGTGGTTTTTCCGCTTCCGTTCTCGCCCGTCAAAAGCGTGGATTTATTTTTTGCGTCCACGGTGTAAATCGTGCCGTTAAAAATTCCCCAGTTGTACAGCTGGAAAAAATCAAGCCGAAACCCGTCTGGCGCATTTTCTGCAAAAAGATTATCTGCCATTATTTCTCTCCGTCGCCTGCATTTTTCTCGTTCTCCGCTTCAAGCCGCCGTTTGAATTCCGCCAAAAAATCAGGACCGATTCTGCTTTTTATAATCCGCCGAATTTCAAACTCGCGCTCTTTTTGCGCCGCCTGATTTTCCGCCTCGTTCACCTCGCGGATAAACGTGAGGCGCACCAACTGCGAAATATACTCGTCCAGCCGCTTGAGCACGCGCGTTTGGTCGTTTTGCGATTTGAGATACGGAGAGAGCATTTCCTTGATTTCGCCCTCGCGCAAAACAAGCGCGCTTGAGCCTTCCTGCGCTTCAAATCGGTCGAGCGCCTCGCGCAAAAGCACGCACAACATCGAAAGTTCCGGCGACAGCGGCATTTTTTTGATGAGCCGCGGAATTTTCCCCGATTCATCTTCGCCCGTGCGCTCATCGTCGCTTTCTGATTGCTCAAAGCCCAAAACAGCCGCTTTGGCGCGGTGGTCGTCCGTCTGCGCAAGATACGCATAGCCATCGCTTTGGTTCACGAGCGCAACCAGACCGATTTTTGAAAAATAATCGTTGATTTCCGAAAGCCACGTCGAAAGCGCGTTCCAATTCGCGTCGTCCGCACCAGAGCGGTACAGCGGTCCTTGCAGCAGTTTAACGCAAACGCCGCCCCACGCCGGTGTGCGCGAAACACTTTCGGATTGAGTATCTGATAAAATGGAATTGTCTGTCATACAAAAATCATCCTTGGCAAAGTTACTGCAACGATGTTGCCATTTTTTGAAAATGTAACGGTTTCTTTTTCGTTTCGCATAATTTTTGCGCCTTTTTCTTTTTGCGCAATGTCGTACCACGCGATGACTTCGGCAAGTCCCTGTTCAATCGGGTAAGAGCGCAAAAACTCGCCGAGCGAAAATGCTGCGCCGTTTTTCTGAGAGCGGAACGCCGAAAGATTTGCTTTGAGCCGCTTTTCGTCGATGTAAAATTGGTTGAAAAGCCCGCGAAACGCCTCACTAGACAGCACGTCGGCAGAAAATTCGTTGATAGAAAGCGCGTCATATTTTTGCTCGGGATACACAGGATAGCGCGCCTGCGGGAAAAAGATGTCGCATTTTCCGTCAACTTCCATAAAATCATCGCCCGCGCTTTTTGCGCCGCTTTCCAGATTTTTAACGTACTCGAGCATTTTTTCTTTCACTTCGCCAATGAGCGCATCGAGCCTTCGCGGAGAGCCGACGTTCTGCGACGACAGCATTTTGTTGATTCGCTCCGACAGCGTGCGGTTTTGCTCAACGACTTTGTGCCCCGCTTGGTACAAATATTTTTTGAGATTCACCAAAAAATCATCGCGTTTCAACTCGCCGTCCACGCTTTGAATATCGCGCACGGTTGAACCGATTTGGTCGTTTGCATCTTCAGTAATGAAGCGCCAAAACGCCTGAAACGACTGCCCCTGCGGACTTTCGCGGAGACGGCGGCTGGTGTCGAGCGTGTAGCCCAAAATCTGCCCGCGCGAAGACGACGTTTCGGTTTGCGCGCGGTAAATTTCTTTCATAATCTCGCGGAAATTGTCTTCCACCTGCCTAAAATCGCTCAGCAAATCGCGGGCGCGGCGGCTGATGTCCTCCAATCGCTCCGAAATCTGCACCGCCGAATATGTCGGTGCGCTGCCGTCTTTTTTGATTGCCGCAATTTCGTTTTCAATGCGCTGTTTTTCCGCCTCAAGCTCGGCAATGCGCTCATCGGGATTCGCCTTAACGTGAAATTCCAAATCTTTTAGCTCGGACAAAATATTTTTGAAGCGCGATTCCGTGCCCACAAAATCCGTGCGCGAAATGTCTTCAATCCAGTTAAAAAGCCGCTCCACGCCCGGCGAGAGTTCCACCGCCATTTTTCCGTTTACGTCCTGAAATCTGCGCAGATAAGCGCGAGAATCCGAACACCAATAATTCACAAAAAGCCGCGCTTTTTCTTGAAATTCGCTGTCGGTCAGATTCGAGGGAAGTTCCGCGTCCTCCTCAATTTCGCGCTCATCGTCGGCATTCTCGCTCAAGAACACAGCAAGCGCATTTTCCAGCGAATCCGACGGCAAAAACGCTTTGTGCTCTGGGCGAAAAACGCCGTACAAAAATGAAATCACCGCTTTTGCCGACCGCGATTTTAGCAAGCGAACGCCTGAATCGTTTTTTAGAAGAAAATCAAAATATTCAACAGATGTGTCTTGCATTTTTTAATAGGAAATCGTTATTTTTCGTTTTTGATGCTCACCAGAAACGACGCGATGAGAATAAAACCGCAGATTAAAATAGCCGCGTCTGCGATGTTGAACGTGGGCCAACGCTCCAAGCCGAAAAGCCCGTAAAATTTCACGTCGATAAAATCCACCACGCCGTCTATGCGGAAAATGCGGTCGTACAAATTGCCAAGCCCGCCTCCGATAATGCCGCAAATCGTCCAGCGCTGGAGCGCGGTAAACGTGTTGTTCCGAAAATACACCACCAACGCCCAGATGATGACCAAAAGCGGTGCTGCCGAAAAAAGAAGTGCCCGCACAGAGTGAGAAAGCGAATGTCCAAGACTGAACGCCACGCCGGGATTTTTAACGTGGATAATGCGCAAAAAATCGCCGAAAAACGAAGCGCAAATGCTGTTCACAGGGATATTGTTGATGACCATAATTTTTGAAATTTGGTCGAGCAAAATCACGGTAATCGCCAGCGACAGCGGTATGATTTTTGCAAAAATCTCGCTGTGCACCTTTTGTTCTGCTGATTTTAGCTCTACGGGGATTGTTTCGTTTATGTTTGCCATACGAAAAGTATATTGATAAACGCCGTGAACGTCTACCGTATCTGTTTTGCTTTTTTATCTCAAAAATGATTGTTGATAAAACATTCAATTTGCGGAAGCAATTCGGTTTTCAGCACGCGGCGGGTTCGGCAAACCGAAGCAGACGCATTTCGCAAAAATAAATCGGCAGGGTGAATATCCAGCGCATTCGCGATGTTTACAATGCGGTCAAATGACGGTTTGGTAATGCCCGCCTCAATCTGCCCGATAAGTCCGTTCGTGCAGTCCGCACCGATTGCAAGTTGGCTTTGAGATATATGCTTTTGTAGGCATCGGCGGGGGAACAGGAAAACTGGGAAACAACAGCGCAACAGGATTTTCGCTGGAAACAGGCGCAGGGCTGGATTTTTGCTACAAAAATCATTTCGTCATCGGTGCAATGACAAAATACACTCGTCTTTCTCACGTCGCATCTTATTCATCATTCGGCATAAACCTCGGCTGGCGATTTTAAGGAGAATACTATGAAGAAAAAATTTACGGCGGTTCTTTTTGCGCTTCATAAAATCGGCGATTAACTTTTTATCTGTGCGAGGCAATGGGATTTTTGCCCATTGTTTCCGCAGCAGAGGGAAGATTCCGAATCACGCTCGGCAATGACAAAAGACGCAAAAATTTTTTTCGCGTCTTTGAGCAAAAAGTGCCGCAACAAAAATTTTTTTGGAAGTTTTTGAAAGAAAATGACAGAAACTAAAATTTTTTTGCACGTTTTTGAAAGAAAATGACCAAAAAAATTTGAGATTTTGCCGTCCACAAAAGAAAATCGCGAAAAAAATTTGTTTTTTGCCCGCCGACGCTTCAAGACGGCAAAAAAATTACAGCGGGAACTGGGATTGCGAATTAAAAGCCGTGCGAATCGAAT
>CALBGU010000289.1 GCA_937893155.1 uncultured Treponema sp.
GCTTAGCTCTTTTTCTTTCGTCTTTGCCTCTTTTATCGTTTCGCTCTTGTTGATAATCGTTTCGATTTCGCTGTTTAGGTTTCTGAATTCCTCGATTTTGCTCAGTGCATTCATAGCTTCTTCGTTTGCCATAAGCCGCTTTAGCGTTTCGTTGTCCACGTTGACTAAAAGCGCGCTTTCCCAGCGTTTTGCAAGCATTGTTGCGCTCGTTCCCGCCATCGCAATATCGAGAATTTCTGTCGCGTTCACGTTTCTCATAGAAGAGCCGTCAAAAGCCAAAACGGGCAAGAACTTTATGAACTCCGCTACTTTTGCTTCTGGATTGTTGTCTGAGCTTTCGTTTCCTGTGTTTATGCTGAGCGACCTAGAATAATCCGAAATCTGCTTTAATGCACGATTAAGCGCAAAGTCAAACACAAAACACTCTTTTTTCACGATTTCAGTTTTGCCGTCTTCGCCCTTTATTGTCCACGGAGATTGCACACGGAACGCGCTTTGAAAATATGTTTCGGGCGAGTTCAAATTGCGAAGCATAAAAATCGCTGTCCACGGCTTTACTGTAACGCCAGTCGTGAGTTTTCCGCAAGAAAGCGTTATCGATTTCGATTTTAGCGGATTGCACTCATCGCCACCGATGCCCGTCAGAACAGGAGGAAGCGCATTTATTCCAATTCCCGCCTTTGTGCCTGCGCAAACGATGACTTTGTATTCTTGATAAAAGAGATTTTGCTTTTCTTTTAGCAGATTTTTCATCGCGTAGCAGCTCGCCACATTTGGCAAGAACCAAAGCGTATGATTTAATAAGCCTAAAAGCGTGGTGTCGCTGTAAGGCATAGGCGGCTTTTCAGCTCCCAGCTTCAAATCATCGACAGCCGTTTGAGTGAATGACCCTCGAATCAAGTTAAGCCATTTTTGCACATAATCTTTATGCTTGAACTCCGCCTTTTCGTCTGTTCCCACTGCGCTAAAAAACTTATTCAAATCAAATTCGTCATATTCGCCGCCTTTTGCAATCTCTTCTATAGAATCTGGTATTTTGTAAGTCAACATCACCATTTTCGGCAATGCAGCATATGGACAGCCAGAGGCTGTTTTGTCAGAAATATTATGCTCTTTATACCAATTTTCTTTTGCAGACTGTTCATCGCTGTAAGTCCAAGAGAAAATCTGCTCTTCAATAAACTCTCCTGAGTTCAAGGCTCTAAAAGGCGTTCCAGACAAATAAAGATAGTATTGCGTAGAAATCGGAAGCCACTCTTCGTTTATTTTGTCTTCTATCGCTTCGGCTGCTTGTTGCTTTTCGCTCTTTTCAAAATCCTCTTCGTTGTCGCTTTCAAAAAGGTGCTTTGCATTGTCCCGCCACGCGCCAAAATGGTATTCGTCAAAAACAACCAAGTCCCAAGCGGTTGTATGTACCCATTCATTTTTGCTTTTTATGCCGCCGCTTTCTGTGCGTCCAAGAAAATCTTGAAAGCTGCCAAAGCACACAATCGGCTTTGTTTTGTCGGCTTTTTGGTATTGCTCGTTTATGTCTGGTTCGTTTGCGTTTTCGGGGCGACTAATGAATTGCCAGCCCTCAAAATCGATGTGCGACGATAAATCTTCTTTCCACGCCGATTGCACAGCAGGCTTAAAAGTCAAAATCAAAACACGCTTAAAGCCCATTGCACGAGCCAACTGATACGACGCGAATGTTTTTCCAAAGCGCATTTTTGCGTTCCACAAAAACTTTGGGCTTTTGATGTATCCTTCTGCTTTTGTCTTTTTGAAATACGCAATAGTTTTTTCCACAGCTTTTTCTTGTTCGGGGCGCATAGAAAAACTTTGCGTACGGTTTTCTGTGTTGTCGATTCGCTTCCGAACGGCTATAACTGCGGCTTGCACGTCGTTTAGACTGCATTTGAACCATTCTGTTTTTTTGCCGTCAGCGTCTTTTAAGCGATAAAATCCATTTTTCTTCTCTAAAGCCCTGTGTACATCGTGGTCAGTAAAAGAAGAACCGTCATCTCTCATCGCGCTCATCACAAGCTCTATTTTGTACGGCACTTCATTCGGGTGCAGTGTGGGATATTGCTCTTTTATACGCGTGGCAACATCGCGAGTAGTGTAGCCGACTTTGAGCATATTTGGATACGCCTTATCGCTGTATGCGTAAATCGTAGGCATTTTTTCCAGTTTAGGCGAAATATATTCATTTATTGAAGCCATTTTCTTTGTTCTCCTTTCATTGACAAATATAGGATATAGTCCATATAATGAAATTATGGATACTTACGAATATGAAGCGATATTTTATGACCTTCCAAGTGGTGAAGAACCTGCCTTGGATTTTCTAAAATCGCTTGATGTAAAAATGAGAGCAAAACTTGAACGCTCTATTGTATTGTTACAGCAAGTTGGACCTAATTTGCGTCTGCCGTATTCAGAACATCTTGATGACGGCATTTTTGAAATTCGTGCTAAGCAAGGTTCTAATATCACACGAGTTTTGTATTTTTTCTTTGTGGGCAAAAAAATCATTCTTACAAATGGTTTTGTAAAGAAGACACAAAAGACCCCAAAAAGCCAGATAGAATTGGCGAAAAAATACAGAGAAGAATATAAATCCAGAGGAGAAACGAAATGACAGATTATGATGCTTATGTTGCAGAAAAACTCAAAGACCCAGAATTTAAGGCAGAATATGACGCTCTTGAGCCAGAGTTTGCTATTATCCAAGAGATAATCAATGTAAGAAAAGAATGTGGGCTTACGCAAAAAGAACTTTCTGCAAAAACAGGAATTGCGCAAGCGGACATCAGCAAGTTGGAAAAGGGAAATGCAAATCCTTCGCTTAGAACACTCAAGCGGCTTGCAGCTGGTATGGGAAGAACTCTTAAAGTTGAGTTTGCAAGAATGTAGAGATTTTATGTAAGAGGTATGTATATGGCTACACTTAGCATTAGAATGAATGACAGTACAAAGATTGCTTTTGAAGAATTCTGCGATTCTGTTGGTCTTACAGTTTCTGCTGCTGTAAATATGTTTGCAAAAATCGTTGTGCGCGAGAACCGCATTCCGTTTGAAATTACAGGCAGCACAGACCCTTTTTGGAGTGAAGAAAATCAAGCTGTTCTTCAGGAATCTATTAAGCAGATTGAATCTGGAAAGCACTTTAGACACGATATTATTGAGGTGTAATAATGCATTTAGATTGGTCTGAAATTGCTTGGAATGATTATCTTGCGCTTCAAAGCAACAAGAAATTGCTGAAAAAAGTAAATGAACTCTAAAAAGATATTGTCCGAAACGGCTATGCAGAAATCGGAAAGCCTGAGCCTTTGAAAGAGGATTTATCTGGCTATTGGAGTCGCAGAATTGATGAGTATAATCGCATTGTTTATCGAATTGTAGAAAGCAATGAGGAAAATTATGTTGAAATAATCCAGTGCTGCACTCATAATCACAAATAAAGGTGGAAAAAATGCTTGTAGTTTCATTAGCAGATTTTAGTGCGAATCCGCAAAAATACAAAAACGAGCCATTTTGCGTTATGGAAAACGGAGAAAAATGGACTGTGCTTCCAGAAAAAGCTCCGCTTTCAAAGTTGTTTAATTTCTTCTCCCGCATATTTTCGCACAAAGACGACACACTTGATGGAGTACATCGACCATCAAGACAACTAAAAGCCGCTCTGCGTGAATCCAAATATATGGAAAAGCACCCTGAGAAATACAAAGCGTACAAGAATATTGATGAGCTTTTTGATGAATTGGGAATAGAAGTATGAGCGACGCTGAGGAAAAGCCTTTCAAGTATGAAATCAAATTTTCGAGCAAGTTCAAGAAACATCTTAAACTTGTTACAAAACGCAGAACTGAAAATGCAATAAAGATAAAAGAAGTGTCTGATATGCTTCAGCGAGGTGAGAAACTTCCTGAACGCTATCACGACCACGAACTCATCGGCAATTGGGCAGGACACAGAGAATGTCATATTTTGCCCGATTTGCTTTTGATTTATCGCATAATTGAGAACATTTTGATTTTGGAAATGGTAGACACAGGCTCTCATAGCGACCTTTTCAGCAAGTAGCATATCTCATTCTTCATTCTTTTCTCCGCGCCCTTTTTTATTCCATAGGTCTAATCATCGATTCAATAAAGGCGATTTCCTGCTCATCGAGTTATTCATAAATCACCAAGATACACTACATTCGCTTGTATAACTTGCCGTAATTGTGCATCATTGGTAAAAAAGCAATCACAACGAGATTCAATGCTTGCGGCAAGTTGAATAGAATCCGCTGTTTTTATGCCGTCATATTGCGCACGAATTTTTGCGGCAGTTACGGCAATAGGCTCGTTCACATAGCATTTCAACACATTCAATCGTTCTAAAAACTCTCTGTATGCTTCCACCGCTTCATAGTCGTTCATTTTATATGGTTTTGCAAGAAACTCTGTATCTGTAATAGTAGACGTATAAAATTCAGCTCCCTCAAACATCTCGTGCGATAAAAAGTCTCGAACTTTCAAGGAATAAGGAAGCTGATTTCCGATAAGATACACAATAGGATTAGTATCAATGAATATTCGATTATACAATTTTTCTGTCCTCTCTCATTCTTCTTTGATACTCAACAGCATCTTCATCGTGCCAACAGTGGCTGCGTCCCATAAAAGAATTCAAAATCGAAACTGCTTCTTCTTGTGTATACAGCCTTTTTTTCGTGTTCTCTATTTTACGAACCGACAAAGCAAGTGTATCTAAAAGCTCACGTTGTGCTTCATAAGGCAAAGAAATAGCCTGTTTCGTTAAAGTTGCGACTGCCATATCAGACATAATACCCTCCGTATAGTTTTATTATACCACACTGTAGC
>CALBGU010000290.1 GCA_937893155.1 uncultured Treponema sp.
GCTATCTCTAATAGCTTATTGATAATCGCATTTTTTACGTCTTCGCTCTTAAATACCTTTCTCATACTTCAATTCCGTGTTGTCTGCAAAATTCCTTAAACTCTTTTTCAAACCTTAGCGGCATTTCTTTCTGCACATACTCAATCGAAGTTTTCAGCATAAACACGCCATTAAACCACCCGACTTCTCTTTTGTTCTCGCCAGTGCCTACCACAATACGATGACCGTATTCAATATCCGTTGCATATTCCATTGGGTTCGTCAGCACTACCGCCAGCGTTGCTCCCTCTCCCGAAACAATAACATCGCCCTCCTGCGTATATGCAGAAACCTTTTTGCGCTTGCCTGTTCGTTTACTTTTGCGCGATACTGTTTTTTCTGTAACTTTGTCTGTTTCCACCGCCCACGCATTGCGAAGCGCACCAGTATCAACAGGTGTTTTCTTTTTTGTATTTGCAATTATTCGATATGCCATTTCAAGCAAAAAATTGTACAAAAATTGATTAAAATCCTGCTCGGCAATTTCCATATTTTTTACGAACTGCTCTATTTCAGAAAAATCAATCGCAAAGCCCATTTTTTTCCCTAGTCATACCAACCGCAAATATATGCGTCTTTTTGTTTTTCCGTCGGTTCAAATGCCGTTGCTGTAAATGTAACCTTACCTTTTTCTCTCTTAACGATTTCTTTCACGCTTACAAACACATTTGACGGTATCAATAGCATTTCTGCGCCCTCTGTAACCGTGAGCAGTTTTCCGTTGTCGGCGTGGGTCAACTCTACATTATCGCTTGTAATCGTGTATTCATTGCCGTCAATTTCAATATTCTCAATGTCTACTTTTTTATATAAGTGATACCCTTTTGCAAGGCTTCCGCTGTCTTTCGTGTAAAGACCATTGACCAAAAATCTAAAGAACTCTGGAATATCAGAAACAGCATAAACAAAACGGATTGTGTGTCCGCTCATCAATACGCTGTCAATGTGTGCTGTTGCACTTTCTTGCTTTATGCTGTCAATATAGCACTCTGCGACTTTATAACCCTCAATAACGGGGGCTGTTAAATCAAAAGTAATACCTATTTCTGCTTCTTGCTTTTCGCTGTCCAAAATTGCAGAATCGTTGCAAAAATACTCTACTGTGATTATCGCAGGGCTTTTCGGCGGCAATGGTGTCGGGGTTTCGGCTTGTGTGCCGCTCATCTGCATTAAAACTTTCTTTCTGCCTTGACTTACAACAGGATTACCACAACGCCCGCTGTATGTCGCAATCAAAGAACCGTCCGAACCGATTTTCTTTGCAATAATGAAATCATTGTTTTGAATATCAACATAGTTTTCTAAATGCACTGTGATAGACTGGATAATCGGCTTTGTGTCTACACTTGTCGGGTCGGGATTATCAACACTCGAATATGCAACGTGGCAAGGAATATTTGAGTAAATCTCTCTCAATGTTCCTGCTACATCTCGCTTTATGTCGATATAATCTGTATCAAAGTATTTGTGCAATACACCGCCGATTTTCCCAAAATCCATTTTTTCGCCTATTTCTTTTTCTTCCTACCAAAAAGCAACTTCAAAACGAAATCTGTACTTAAAAGGTGCGGCTTCGAGTTCTGCAATCAAATCTCTAGCCGTGTCTTTTCTGCTCTGCTGTAAGGCTTTAAAGCCTTTTCGTATTTGCCGTGATGTCTTTCCATTCATAAATTACTTCGCCACGCACCAATCATCTGCAAGCATATCTGTCTGACTTGCAAGCCAACCGATAACAACAGTGTTCTGTGCTGTTTTCATAGCAATGCTGTCAACACAAGGCGGCATATCACCAGTGCAAATGCAATTTGTCAAATCTTCTCCGTGCGCAAGGAACAAGAACATTCCTTTGCCATTCCAGCCTTTTCGTGCAATACGTTCTCCCTTTTTCAAAAGATACAGAGCTTCTGAAAATGACAAATTACCGCTTTCGTGATAGGCTTCATCAAATGTTTCTTTTGGCGACCAGCTTTCATAGCCGTCTTTGTAAACGACTTTATAACCGTCCTTTCCGTCTTTTGTCTGGGGTTCTGCTTTTACAGCTTTCAAACCGATATAAGATTTCATAAAAACCTCTTAATCCAATCTGTACAGTTTTTTGTATCGAATAAGCTCTGTTGTGCGTGAGATTTTATCTTCCACGCTTCGCTTGTATTCTTGACCGCTAGAAAACGATACGCTTCTGCCGTCCTCTGAAATACTAGACACATTCCCGACAACCTCGCCTGTTGTATTTGCGCTCTTTAGTTCTCGGTATGTATCTGCAACCATTGCGCAAAGGGTGTAATTGAGTTCAGACGGCAATTCTGAAATATTACAGAAATTGAGAATGGACTGTTTTGTCATTTCGACATACACGCTAAGGAGTGAATCCGTGCTATCGTCATTACTCAATCCAAGCAACGCTTTTACAGTTTCAAGGTGGTTAAATGTCTGTTCGTTACTTTCGGTATTCTCAACTTCTATAATATCAGAATTGTCGTCTGCCATTTATTTTCTACCCTTGTTTCTTTTTGCGAGAAAGTTTTTCGGCTTCCGTCTTTTTCGGCTTTTCAGTTTGTTCAGAAATAACCTGTTTTTCGACTTCTACAGCCGTTTCATTCTCGGCTTTTGTTTCTTTTGCCGTTGTTTCCACGATTGGCGTTTCGGCAGGGCTAGAAGCCTTTTCTTTGCATTCTAGCTCTGCCATTCTGCGCTTTATAATCGTGTTACGGTTGTATTCCGTAACCATTCGCGCCCTCCGCTATTCCAATGTGTGAACAAGTGCGACCATACCGACCTGCTTGCTTTCTGCCGCCGCTCTTTCCCAGTTCGTTCCTACTGCAAGCTCTTCATTCGTCGGTGTTTCTTTTGCGATATTTGCCGAGCCAATCCAAGACATTCCTTTCGGGTGCAAAACCTTTGCTTGTCGGTTGAAAAGTCTATCGGTTGACAACTCTTCTTTGCGGTCAATCGCAGTCGGTACAAATCCTACTGGTGTACCAACGCCGCGCTGAATACAACCGCGAGAAAGCAAATACGTTGTAAACTTGTCTTTTGCGCCGCCTGTACCGAGTTCAACTGGTGCGCTATCGTCAAAAATCACATTGTAACCGAGATACGTCGGAATACGCACTTTTGCGTCAGACGGCTCTGTAAACGTGATTAACTGCTGTTTCTGCAATTCGGTATAAACTGCCGAGTGCATATAAATCATTGTTAAATCATCTGCGGCATCGCCCATAAGCTGTTTTGCGTCAAGAACGGTTTTTGCTGTAATGCCTGTTGCAGTTTCGCTTGTAATATCAAGAACGTGGTCTTCCATATCGCTAGACGCGAAAACGCCTTTTAGAATTGCCATTACAATCCTCTTTTCGTCGCGAATCCACCAATCAGCCACACGCTCCGCAATTCTGCGCATTGGGTCATCGCCTGCAAGTGCCGCTGCCAAATCGTGAGAACTCCAGCCTTTCGCTCGAAGCAAAAGCGTCGCAATCTCTTTGTGTGAAGTGATTTTTGCGGTTTCAATTTCCGTTCCCTCACTCAAAACCTGGCTCTCGCCCGTAAGGTCATTCCATTTCGGCATTGTCAGCGTTGTACCGCCGCCGTTTACAAGTTGATTTAACTGCGGATTATTCTCAATCGCACCCGAATTGATAAGCTCGTTTTTTTCCGTTGTTTCGTCCAAAACATACTGCGTAAAGATTTCGGGAACAACAACATCTGCCAATTTTGTTACTTCGTTTGCCACTTTTACCCCCTAAAAACAATCAGAACGGCGCGTCTTTGCCTGTTGCCGCCTTGTACATCGCACGCGCTTTTGCTGGGTCTGCCTTAAACAATTTTCCCTGCTCGGTGTAATTGAGCGTTTTCTTGTCAAACGGATTCACTTCAGGATTTTCCGTACTACTTTCCGCTGGCGGTGTACCTGTCGATGCTTTTGGCGGCTCTGTTTTTGCCGTGTTTGAAAGCGCAAAAACCTGCTCAATCGCCTGTTCCATTGTCGTATTTTCGTCAACAAGCCCTTTTGCCATTTTGACGATTTTCAAAACATCGTCGGGCTTTTTGCCTGTTGCTCTTGTAATTGCTTGAATAATTGCGTCTTTTTCCGCAATAGCCGATTTCAACGTACTTGTTTCATTCGTCAATGATTCAAGTTCTTTTGCCTTTTTCTCTGCGTCGGTCAAAGTCGCTTCGTATGCTTCCTTGAACTTTGCAAGTTTTTCTTTCTCGTCCGCTTTCAAGCCAAGCATTGCAAGGATTTCTTTCTCCGCCGCTTTCTGTGCGTTATGAACGATACTTGCAGAATGTTTGTCGAATTCTTCTTGAGAAGCAAAAACTTTGAAAGGCTTTTCCGCACTATTTGTCTGTGTCTGTTCAGCGGTTGCGTTCGCTGGTGTTTTTCCGCCCTTATCGGCTGGCGTTGCCGTTGTTTTTCCGCCCTTATCGGCTGGCGTTGCCGTTGTGTTTTCTTCCATAAAAGCTCCTACTAGAGAGTGGACGGAATCGAACCGCCGCATAGGAGTTTTGCAGACTCCCGACTTACCACTTGTCTACACCCTCAATCTATATAACCTATATCGCGATATTTGCTGAAACAATCTCTTGCAAGTTGTCGCTCTATATTTTCATCTGAAAAATCTTTCTCGATTTCTCTTATCGCTTGCTTGCGATTTGACCGCCCTTTTCTGCGCCATTTTGCAAATGCTTCACGCCATAAGAACCGCCAATAACGCCGCCAAGCTCTACTACTTCTAAACCGCCACGCCCAGTGCTTTTTCATTCAAACAACCAATAAAAAAGGTCAGTAGATTATTTCTACCGACCTTAAAGGTTCTCTTTGCAATCAATCAGCTTTGTGCCGACGATATTCACATAAAATGAAGTTCTACAACATCTGCAATAAATCTCATTTTTTACAATGGATTTATCTGTCAATTTTAACAGCGGTTTTGTACATTTCGGACACTTAAACCACTTAAAATTATTTTGCTCCATAACAATAAGTATAAAAGATTATTTCGCTTTACATAACCTTTTTACTGTTAGTAATTCTGTAAAACAGATACTCAAATAAAAAGGTCTATCGACTTACATCAATAGACCTTAAAGGTTCTTTCAAAAAATTTAATACCCATATTTCATTATTTCCGCTTTCGCGAATTCTTCAAACTTTTTATCATCTTCAATTTCTTTTTCGTATTCATCTTTAATTGCCTGAGGTGTTCCGTCTTTCCAGCCAATTACTTCAAGAGTATTAGGGTTTCTTACAACATAATTAAGCCATTTTCTTACTCTGAACATAATTACCTCACTTAATTAAATTATACTCTATTTCTATTTGTTTTTCAATAAGAATAGCAAAAGGATTATCATTAAAATTAGAATTGTACACAAATGTATCAGATATAGTTTCTTTTCTGTTCAAAAGAGAATTAAGAGAAATCGTTTCAAGCAATTCTTCTTCATTTTTTCCTTTTCCAAAAGATTTTTTTTGGCACTCTTTTATAGCTGTTAAAACCACTTTTTCCGCAAACTCTTCCACAGATATTTTCTGAGCTTCTGCTATAGTTTCTTGAACAGCGTGTACAGCTTCGTGGATTCCTATTCCTTTCATCGAAATTCCTTTTACAAAGCCTTTTTCATTGCGTAAAAAATCTTCTGTAGCTTTTCGATTTGAATAATCAAGCGGGTTTACAGAAAATAAACCGTGTCCATACCCTGCTATAGAATTATCAGTAATAGAAAGAGAAATTGTCTTTATTTTAGGAAAACGACTTCTTATCTCATTTATACCTTGTAAAGTTTCTTCAACTAAAGATAAATCAAGTTGTTTAATTTTAGAATTTACAACCTTAAAATTATAAACATCTTTGACTTTCTGGGTAAATGCTTTAAATTCTTCTTCTGAATTATGCTTTGGTTCTAAATAATATGTGGCGTGATAGCCTTGATTTGCACTTGCAAGTTTGTCTTTATATTTTCCCTCTTTCCATTGCCGATACGTCATACTAGCTGGTACTTCATACCGCTTATGGTTTTCGTCGTATGCAAGGCGCGTGTCCTCGTCAAACATCGCGTCGATTTCGTCTTTCTAAGAGAAAAGAAACCGACGCTTGCAAAAACTTTACTTAATTACCAAGCACACCCGATTTTTACGTTATATAACGGATTTGCTGCAGGGAAAAATCTATCCAGTTCTTCTTGTGTTGACGCATATGAACCAATAAAATCCATTGTTTCAAACTTTGCTTGATTCTTTTTCAAGCGAAGCAATGCTGAAAACAACACAGGAGACTCTTCTCTAATTTTAACTCCTGATACATCGTCCTCGTCAAAAAACGCATTGAAAGCGTCCCATTCCTCAGATGATAAGTTCTCTGGTTGTAATGCCATTGCAAATACCTTCCCGTATGTCATTCCTCGCCTCCGTTAAAAAGCACATTTTCCTGTTCGCCCTTGAGCGCAAGGAATTTCTCCCGTTCCAGTTTCAACTGCGCTCTAAAAAACGCAATCCCGTCAAGCGTAACAAGTAGCTGATTTCCTTTGTGTCCGCATCGAGAAACAAATGGCACAAGCTTAAAATACTTCTGCATTTGTGCATACGAGCGATACTCAATGCCGCCATTTTTCAGTACTTTTTTGTAAATGTACTTGCTCACCAAAAGCCAATCAATAAATGCTGCTTGCCCGATTCCAAGCGTTTCAGCTGTATCGCGGAAATTGCGGCAATAATCCCGCCCTGCAAGTTTGTCGTATTCTTCCGCTTTTGGCTTGATAACAGCAATCTCTTTTTTCTGAATCTCAATCTCTTTTGCTTGATTTGCTGCAAGCGCAAGAGCCTCATAGTAAGTCTGCGGAACACGATACCCACCCGTTCGTCTGATTGACGGCAAAACCTCGCTTGTTATCCAATGCTTGAACTTCTTTGCGTTTTCCAGTTTCGAGCCGAGCACCAACGCATACACACCGCTTTCGTTAATCACGGTTGTATCCTGCTTTCTCCCCATTGTGTCGATGATAGGATAACGTGTCCTATCATCTTCATCAACGTGCATAATGGCAGATTTTCGCGTATCCGAATATCCCAACGCTTTCGCCACATCTTTACCCACGAACCACGGCTCATTATTGATAAGAACCGTCCTCACATTCCCAAAATCAGCACTGTTAAACGTAATAACGTTGTACTGATTTTTCGCTAAACCTGTTTCGGCATTTGCCGATGCTGTAATTGAGGTTTGCATACGCAATTCTCCTTGCGGCTAATAGTGTCGGTCTCCAAACTTTCTCTGTTAGCCGCTTTTATTTATAAAATTGCTATATAGCAATTTATATTTAGTATTATTATTCTATTTAGAAATTTAGTCAATATTTTTTTGATAAAATAATTTCTTTTTGGCTATTTTTCATTGCATTTATTCTAAAAATATATGATAATAGCAATAACTATGAAAGACGATATTTCTGCTTTTTATGATAGATTAAAAACTCTTTGTAAAGAAAAAGGTGTTAATCAAATAGAACTTTGCAATTCTTGCGGAATAAATCTGCAATCACACCGAGGGCGCATATCAAAAAAAGTTGCACCAGATATTTTCGACGCTGTAAAAATAGCGCAATTTTTGAATACATCGGTAGAATATTTGATTACGGGAAGAGAAAACAACCCACTCGCAAATGAAAATAAAGAATTAAAAAACAAAATTGATAAAGCAATAAATATTTTGCAATAAAAAAGAGTGCTAATTTATGCACTCTTTTTTATTGCTTCTACTCATCATCAGGCAGAGAGCGTAAGACCGCTTTTATATCTGGAAGTTCTAAAGGAATAACCTGATTTTGAGATTCTGTCATCAATAAAGGATAACCAATAATTCTAGGCTTCTTATTTAGGAAAATACCTGCGTATATATCTTTTCCTTCAAAAGTCGTTAGAAACTTTGCCGAATCACGCCCGTGAGCCTTTGAAAAATCGATATAATCATTCAATCCTATCATTTCTGTGCCTCCAGTACAGATTCTACAACACTTTTATTTAGAAAGCAATCAGAGATATTGATAAGTTTAATAGAATTTCGCCTTATTAAATACAATTCCTCCTCTAAAGATTTATTCTGAAAAGATTCGTTAGATTGAGGGTCATACATAATAACACTCTTATTTTCCTTAAAAATAAGGCGAATATGACCGTCCATAAATTCTCGCCAGTAAAACTCTATCGTATAATACTTGCCTTCTTCAAGATTATTGTCAAACCAAGCAAGCAAACGAGGCATATAGTTTTCTTTTGGTTTTATATATTTTGGAAAAGCAAGCGTTTCCTTATCAATCCAAGCAAGTGAAGTATTTTCTGAAAGTGCCGTCATAATTTCATTTGCTTCGTCAAATGGTTTTGCTCTAACATTAAAACCATCTAATCGAGCCTTAAAGCCGACAACGCACGATTGACAATTTTCAGCAGTCGGTGTTCTTAATTTGAAATTCGGATTTACTTTTCCGCTATCCGCTTCTTTGAAAGTCATAGTTTTTGCTTTTTTGATACCGCAAATCTCATTTTCGACTTTCTCTATTTTTATATCCACATTTCTCTCCAAAATATTAGACCGCTTTTCATTATCGGTATTTTTCCCGTATATCTTACCTTTATACTTTCCCTCTTTCCACTCCCGATACGTCATACTTGCGCTCACTTCATACCGCTTGTGGTTTTCGTTGTATGCAAGGCGCGTGTCCTCGTCAAACATCGCGTCGATTTCGTCTTTTTCAAAATGCGGAATCGTTGTACATCGACAATTCGGGTGCATAACAGGATAATTCACGCCCTCTTGCTTGTACTTCAAATCGTGAACGCTGCCGTCCAATGCGCCGCACACCGCGCAAGTGCGCTCCGACAAATCGCAGACATACTCGTATTTCTCTATTCCGTGCGCTTTGTATGCACTGCTTGTTGCCACGTTCATTGTGTGGATTGTTTCGGTTCGTGCTACTCTCTCGCAGTTTTTGTAATTTTGCTCATATTTTTTCGCCATTGCTTCGGCTATCTTTTTTGGGTTATGTCCCTGCGCAATTCCCGACAGCAATTCCGTTTCAATCGACGTTAAAAGCCGCCCTTTGTCTTTCCAAATGCGACTTGAATAATTATCTTCAAGCCATTTTTCTTTCACGACCTTTTCAAGCACATCGTTATTCGGCGCAGAATACCCCTCGGTAAATCCACGCTCATAGTCGATATTGTAAGACGCTTCGGCGTGGGATTCTTCATACACTTCTTTGAGCTTTTCAGTCATAGCCGCTTCTTGCTCGGCGGCAAGTTTCACCATTTCGTGCTTTAATCGCGCCTTTATCTCTTCAAGCCTTGACATATACGCTCGTGCCGACAATCTGCGTAACTCATCGCGATATTCTCGGCTCATATCCGCTCCGATTTTCGCAGGGTCTGCAAACTCGTAATATCGCTTTATCTCTTCAATCGCGCTCTTTAGCTGTTTTGGGACAAGCCTCTTGTTTACCTCTGCAAGCGTCAAACCGTTTTCTGTTGCATACCGCCCATAAAACGCCTCAATCTCTTTTTGCAAATCAGCAAGCGATTTTTCATAGACTTTCCGCATATCACGCAAAAACTCATTGGCTTTTTTCTCGCCCTCTTTCACCGCCCTAAAATTGCGGTCAATCCAATATTGCGTATTCTTGTTTCTTACCGTGCGGGCGTTGAAGTTGTTAAACGTCGCTTCGTCTAAAGGCTTAAAGTTTATTCCAGTCATTTTCTTTAACCGCCTTAATCAATATAAAATAAATATGGTACAAACAAGCCTAAACAGATAATATACGCCTATGCAGATACTCATAAAAGCAAGCGCAAAATCTAACACTATTCTTTCTCTCCCATTACTTCTAACGTAATCACACAGTGCGCATTGTCTTTGTCGAAAATGTCAAAATGTGCTTTTCGGGAATCACACTCCAGCAATCGTCAACCAACACACCAGCGTCAACAAGCGTATCAAGGATAGACGAAAGCTGATTATCGCTATCCCTCCTCTTATAATCCCCGTGATAAAATACAGCCGTCAATTTTGCCTGTTTGTCATTTCCAATAGATAAGATTTTACCTGTCATTTGTTGTTTACAAATCTGCCCTATAGCGTCATTGTGCCATTTAACGTATCTCTTGCTAGGAAAACTCCGCCCGCTTCTTGTGTTAATCCTGCTATTCTTCTTGCTTGGCGTTTCTCCTTGCAAAATAATCGTACATTCTCTTTTTTCACTCATACTTCTTCCAAATCGTCGAACGTTTCTAAAAGCACAGCTTCTTTGTCAAGAAAAAGGCTGCACACCTCAACCGCCGCCGTGTTCACAATACCAATCGCCGCAATAATCGCTGGCGTGTTCGTGGGCTATACATACGACACAATTGCCGTTGCAATAGCCGACACGCCGCCCAAAATCCCCACAATCAAATTATACATCTTCTTACTCATTCTCTGCCTCCGCTCTTTTTCTGTTTTTCTCAAGGCATTTCTCTAATGCCACCTCAATATCAATATTCTCGTTCTTCGCCACAATCAGACAGCACATAATCACATCTGCAATTTCTCTTGCAAAATCTGTAAATCGGTGTGCAATTTCGTCAATGCGGTTTATCTTTTTGACAGCACAATCATAATCCGAAAGGCGACCAACTTCGTCCCAGTCCTTATATGCTATCGTTGCTTCAACGACTTCCCCTGCACAATGTTTCAACATCGCTTCCGTATCGCACGGGTCTTCAATCTGCCCTTTCTGCGCTCTTTTCACAGCGATTTCATACGCTTTTTCTGCCAAATCGTTAATATCCATTATTTTTCTCCCGATAACCCTGCTGGGTGCGCATTGCTACTATCCTTGAGCTAGAGGCGTGCAGGGTCTTATCTTTTATAAAATCTTTGACGACGCATTAAACCGTAACGCGCCTAAAAGGTTTTCCCGTGTGCGCAATACGATTTTCGCGCCGTCTTGCGTAAAGCCGTTCTGCTCAAAAACAA
>CALBGU010000291.1 GCA_937893155.1 uncultured Treponema sp.
TATGGGTGCGAATGGGCACGTGAATAAGTGCAGCGTCTAGACCTTGTTTAGGGTGACGGGCTTTTTGTCTGACTGCCAATGGGCGAGGTGTAGACGCTGTATTTTTTTGTAAGCATATTTTGTGCTAGGAAGTAATAAGCCATGCCGTTGACATCTCAAGGAAAATTCCAAACATACTATAACGAAAAAAATCGAATTGTTGATGATTACAATAAAATGCGACAACAATATTTCCCTAATGGTTTCTACAATAGTGCTTTTGATGTGTTTTCTGATTTTTTTTATGCTGTAGATTTTATTTTTAGTGAAGCTCTAAATTGCAGAAATAATATACAGGGGCTTATCAATGTGGCAGAAATAAAGACAAAAGAATCTGCTGAAAAGTTACAAAATGCCTGTGCTGAGTTGGATGTGATTTTGAAAAAACTGTGTTGGCGATTTTCAATCTCTTTATGATATTCGAAAAAAAGATGGTTTTACGCCTGTCGAGAATGCGACATTTGGAAATTACCGTATAATGGCACTGATTCAAAGATGAATTTTTATTAGAGATTTTAACAGAGTGTTTGGGAAAGAGGGTAAATACGTAAGTGTTATTTTGGTTGTAAAACTTTCATTTGAATAGTCCTTGAAAAAACTATTTTTTATGTCTTTGGAAAAGAGTATAAAAATAAATTTGCCGTTGTTGGTAGATTCGCCTAGAAAATAGAAATTTAATATTTAGAAAGGATTTTATCCTTCTACAAAAATTATCATAGTTTAATTATCATGAGTTCTGAATCAAATACAAAACGCATAGCCCGCAATACATTAATGCTCTATTTTCGCCAGATACTCATTATGCTGGTGTCGCTCTATACCGTACGCGTGGTGCTGAATGTGCTGGGCGCGGAAGATTACGGCATTTACAACGTGGTTGCGGGCGTGGTTACCATGTTCGGCTTTTTGTCGGGTGCAATGGCAACGGCAAGCCAGCGGTATTTTTCTTATGACATGGGAAAAGGGAACGTAGAACATCTTAAAACGACATTTTCGGTTACATTCCAGATTTATGTTTTGCTTGCGCTTGTTATTGTGATTTTAGCAGAATCGGTCGGGGTGTGGTTCGTGAATCATAGGCTCGTGATACCAGTAGAGCGGCTGACGGCGGCGAACTATATTTTTCAAGCGGCGATTGTGTCATTTTTGCTTACGCTGATTACAACGCCGTATATGGCAAGCATAATCGCTCATGAGAATATGAATGTGTACGCCTATGTCAGCATTGTTGAAGTCGCGTTGAAATTGGGAATCGTCTTTTTACTTCGTGTTTTGCCGTATGATAAATTGATTGTGTACGGTGCCTTGCTTGCGTTTGTGGCACTGGTGAACACGTCGATATATCGATTTTATTGCAGGAAGCATTACGCAGAATGTCGCTTTGTATTTGTGAAAGACAGAGCATTATTCAAAGAGATTGTAAGCTACAGCGGATGGAATTTGTTTGGTGCGGCTGTTGGTGTGGTAAAAAATCAGATAATAAACATTCTTCTTAATATGAACTTCGGTGCTCTTGTAAATGCTGCTCGAGGAATTGCAAGCCAGGTAAATAGTGCGGTAGTTAGTTTCAGTCAGAACTTTTCCACTGCGCTTCGGCCTCAAATCATAAAGACTTATGCAGCGGGGCAGAAAAAAGAAACAATGAACCTTGTTTTCAGAGGGTGTAAGTTCACGTTTTACTTGATGTATCTGTTTGCGCTTCCCCTCTGTCTTGAAATGAAAATAATACTGAATCTGTGGCTCAAAAATCCTCCTGAATATGCGGTTACTTTTACTCAGCTGGCTTTGATTGATGCAGTGGTAGATTCAATCAGCTATCCCCTGATGACGCTTGCACAGGCAACAGGGAAAATAAAACTGTATCAGGGAGTGGTCGGCGGAATATTGCTGTGCAATCTTCCTGTAGCTTATATTGTGCTGAAACTTGGTGCGCCTGCTTATGCTGTAATGGTTGCGGCAATTTGTATAACATTCACAGCGTTTTTAGTGCGCCTTGTGATTATAAAAAATCTTGCCCGCTTTTCGATAAAGGATTTTGTTTTAAAAGCAGCTTTGCCTTGTGTGGCGGTTGCCTTGTTTTCAGTGATAGTTCCAGCATTGTTTTCACTTCATTTTGTAGAAAACTTCCTGCGGTTGTGCATTACAACCTTGCTTTCGTTCTGTTCTACAGCTTTCTTTGTGCTGTTTGTCGGAATGAATAGAGCTGAAAGAATTGCTGTTGTTGCGACTGTAAAGAACAGGTTACGAGGCGAAAAATGAGAATTGAAAATCTTGTGAATTGCACAGCCTGTCATGCCTGTTTCTCGATTTGCCCAAAGTCTGCGATTGTGATGAGCGCAAATAACGAAGGCTTTTTGTACCCGAAAATAGACGGCGAAAAGTGCATAAAATGCGGCTTGTGCGAGAAAGTTTGTCCTGACATAAAGCCAATCAAGAAAGAATGTGAAGACACAAAGGCTTATGCTGCAATAAATAAGAATGAAGCGATTAGACTTGATTCGTCTAGCGGCGGCATTTTTACGGCTCTTGCAGGAAAAGTGATTGAAGAGGGCGGCGTAGTATTTGGCGCAAAGTTTGCTTCTGATTTTTCAGTGGTTCACGGCTGGACAGAAAACGTAGAAGGATTGACAGAGTTCCGCGGTTCAAAGTATTTGCAGAGTGTGATTGGAAACAGCTACAAGGACTGTAAATCATTTTTAGCCAGCGGACGCAAAGTGCTTTTCAGCGGTACGCCTTGTCAGATTCAAGGATTGAAGAAATATCTTGATAAGGAATATGAAAATCTTTTGGCAGTGGATTTTATCTGTCACGGAGTGCCGTCGCCTTTGCTTTGGCAAAAATATATAGATTACCGTGCCGAAAAAAGCCGCGCAAAGCGCGGAGAAATCGTGAAAACAGCTTTCAGACGGAAGTATGACGGCTGGAAGCTGTATTCACTATCGTTCACATTCGCGAACGATAGTGAATACAGAGCCACACTGAATAAAGACCCATATATGCAGATTTTCCTAAAGGATATTGCATTAAGAGAATCTTGCTATGACTGCAAATGCAGAGGAATTGCACGACCCAGCGATATAACTCTTGCAGATTTTTGGGGTGTGCAGAATGTGTTGCCCGAAATGGACGACGACAAAGGAACGAGTTTTGTTATTTCTCATTCTGATAAGGGCAAAAATTTGCTTTGTGAGTTGCAGAATTGTGGGCTAAAAGAAATACCTGTTTCTGATGGCGCAAAATTCAATTCTGCGGCAGAAAGTTCCCCAAAGAAGCCAAAACAGAGAGATGTGTTTTATGCAGATTTAGAAAAACGACAGTTCAAGCAAATTGTAAAGAAATATGCGACAACTCCGCTTTACCTTCGCGGGTATAGATTTGCCCGTCGTTGTGCAGTTAAAGGTGTGAAAGTCCTTATCGGAAAAGAAAACGCAATTAAGCTGAAAAAAAATGCTGGGGAAGTAGCCTCGGTAAATATATAAATAAGCCTGCGTTGCAGACTTTTAGCGCAAAAAAAGCGCATTGTTCTTTGACATTTCTATTTTTAGGGAAGGAATTTTACACTACAGTATATTGAATATTATAAATTTGTAGTGTAAGATATTTTACACTACAGAATAATATTTTTCATGCTTTTGTAGTGTAAGATGCATATGAATTCAGAATTGCTAAAATCAGTTTTTCAAGATGAGCTTGACCGAACAAAACGGCTGATTCAAA
>CALBGU010000292.1 GCA_937893155.1 uncultured Treponema sp.
CGATTAACAGAGCTTATCGAATCCCGCTAACAGCTCTTTTGCCGCCGCAAAGATTTTATCGACATCGCCTGTACGCTCGCCCTCGATGTTCAGCGGCATCACAGGGTCGTGCAGCGATTTTCGCAAAAGCAGCCAGCCTTTTTTCTCGTCGTCGTTAAACGAAATGCGCACGCCTTCATAAGATTTCGGCAAGGTGTAGCCTTTCTCTTCGGCTCTCTTCTTGAACGCCGAAAGCACCTCATCGCCATAGCCAGAAAAATCCTCACAGTTTATCTTGAAGCGGATTTCTTTGTCTTCAACGAGCGGTTCGAGCTTTTCGATAAGGCTTTCGAGGCTCTTTCCTTGAAGCCGTGCATTTGCAAGCGCAATGATTATCTTCACCGCCAAAAATGCGCCGTCGTCAAGATAATAGTTGTCTTTGAGCGCGCCGTGTCCCGACGTTTCCATTGCCAAAGGTGAAACGATGCCCTCGCTATTGAGCCGCTTGCACTCGTTGATAACGTTCTTATAGCCGCGCTTGAAGCAATGGTGTTTGAGCCCCAGTTCGTTTTCGAGGAAGCGCGTGAGGCGGTCGGACGTTACGCTGTCGGTGATAATCGTGCTGTGCGGATACTCTGGCGCGAGGATTGCCGCAGAAAGCGCAATGATTGCGTCGCGGTTGACCTCCGTGCCGTCGCTAAAGACTGCGGACATTCGGTCTACGTCGGTGTCGAAAATCAAGCCAAGGTCTGCTTTATTGGCAAGGACTGCGCTTTTTATCGACTCCATCGCCGCTTTATTTTCAGGGTTCGGGATATGATTGGGGAAAAGCCCGTCGGGATTGAGGAACTGGCTGCCCGTCGTGTTCGCGCCGAGCTTGTCGAGCAACTCGCTCACGAAGAAACCGCCTGCGCCGTTGCCTGCGTCCACCACGATTTTGAGGTTTTCAAGCGGTTTGTCGCTGTTCGGCGCGCCCTTTATGCCCTCTTTGATTGTTTTTGACAGATGAGAAGCGTACAAAGCGATTAAATCGAACGTGCTTGCCTGTTTCTCTGAGCTTTTTTCGCTCAAATCCTGTGCGCTCTCAAGAATTGCCGTAATGTCGTCGTGTTCAAGACCGCCGTCCGCGTCAAAGAATTTCAAGCCGTTGCGGTTAAACGGAAGGTGGCTTGCGGTTATCATCACCGAGCCGTCGAAATGCGTTTCATCGAAGACAATCGACATAAACATTGCAGGGGTTGTCGCCATTTTGCAATCGACGGTTTCCACGCCAAGCGCGCCCAATCCGCTAAGCACCGCATTCGACAAACTTTCTCCCGTAATGCGAGAGTCGCGACCAACGCCGATTTTGAGTTGTTCGACGCTCTTTCCCGTCTTTTTAGAAAGCCACAGGGCAAAGCCTTGCGCAATCACATTTGCTTCGATTGGAGTGAGATTGACCTTTTCTCCTTCCACGCCTTCCGCCGCGATTCCGCGGACATCGCTGCCATTTTGCAGTTTTAACAATGTACCAGATTTCATAGTAAGTTAATTATAGTACACTTTTGGCATTTTACAAGCATTTCTATGAGTGAAAAAAAAGATTATTCCTACTTTATGAAAAGAAGCTAATTAGTAGGAACAATAAAAAATTCCTTGGTTACCTAGTGATGTAATCAAGGAATTTTTGCGTTAGCAATAGAGTTTATTCTTGCTTCTCTACCAAATCTGAAGTTACTTTTTCTGATGAGAAAACAGGAGTACCATTTGAAGCGGAAGAGTAATTTACAGCAGCACCTGCACTTGCTTTTATAATCTTTTCTGTAGTTTCTTTTGCTTCACTCAAATCTTCTTGTATTTCGGTTTTTGCAAGCTTGAAATCAGACTTGAATGCTTGTGCCAATTCAGAAAACTTGTTATTTGGAATAAACTGAAATACAATCGATATGAAAGCAGAAAGTACATATATAGCACCATAAAAACCCATTGCTTCATTTATTTTTGACACATTCCCAAGTGATAGAAAAAATAAAAGTACCCATACATATCCTGCAATGGATTTTACACCAAGCCAAGAAAGTGCTATACCAAATATAAGAAATCCCTGTGAACTGACTCCCAAAAATGTTTTTTCCTTAACAAAAATAGATAAAAAGGAAGCTATGAAAAGTACATTCAGAGAAAGCAAAACTATTCTCATAACTAGAATAGGAGTTTTTTCAGTTTTCAAATCTATATTTACTATTCCTCTTATAAGCAATGATGAATACATAAAAACTGCAACCATAGTAGTTATTAAACTAGGGCGAATAATTATATCCTCATGAAATACAAAAAAATATTGTCTTTCATAATTACCAAGAGAAAGTAATACAGGAATAAACATAAATACGCAAGAAAGAAACAAGAATAAAGATTGCTTGTTTGACTTAATTTCTTGAAAAAAGACATTCCGTCCTGATTCTATTCCAGAACCACGAGCATTTGTTTTAGACTTTGAGAATTCCTTTGTTACAGGAATTTCTCTGCCACAATGGCGACAAACAGTTGCACCTTTCTTTATTTTCTCCGCACAAAATGGACATTTTTCATTTTTGCGAGAAAAAAAGCGAACAATTAAAACTATTGTTAGCACAAAAAATATTAATCCCATATAAAAAAGACCTCCAAATTATTATTGTTTACCAAGTAATCAGCATTTGAAGTACATACTGAGTGCTTGCAAAGAATGCACTACCCTTAAAAGCACAAAAATAATATGTTTTACCAGGTTTCAAGTTATCGAAATTTACCTTATATATTTGAGTCTTTGGTTTATATGACCCAGGTATGTAGCGAACAGTATCTGAGTAACCTAAACATTGCTGATGAAACTTTTCTATATCATCTTCTGTAGAAACCACAGCAAAAGACATTATGTTATAAAAAAGTGCATCACTCACACAATGAATTCCTATGGTATTTGCAGCTTTAGGAACTGTGAATTCCCAATAGTATAGTTCATTGTCTTTTATATAAACTTCTTGTTGCTCTAAAACGGGATCTTTATATGTGCTACTTTTTTCTCCACACTTTGGAGGTTCTGGTAGTAAGTCCAATTCTGACGGATATTTTACACACCAATCTTTATCTGGACGGCATTGTATTTCCTTGCCATTACCAACATACCCATAAACAACATAACCTAAGTTATCAGTCCATGTCGGATCAACCCAAAACCAAACGCCATCATATCGTTGAATCCATAACCACGCATGACATGTGCAATCATAATGAGTTCTAACTTCTTTATAACTATCATCACCGTACGTTTTAACATGAACTCCATTCCACTTTTTTACACCTTCTTTTGCTGGTACAGGAGATGATAACTCGATAATATTCGGGTCATCGGCAGAAACAGCGATAAAAAATTGATTTTTACGCAGTCCTCCATGTGCATAATCCTCCTCAGATGCATTCTCTTTTAAAAATTCATACGCACAGTTAGCATAATCAAAGCAAATGCCATAAAATGTGTCTGTTTTAGTTCGTTCTCCTGATTGTTCAGCCAAATAAGAAGCTATAACTTGAGGAGTATAAAAATCTTCTGGGTCATCTTCAGAAGTTCCTCCAAACTGTGTTGCTGAATATTGCCCTAAACAAGCAGAGTAAACTCCAATAGAATGTATTATATCTGTAAAATTATCAGCAAAAACAGACTTTGCAATAAGCATAATTAAAAAGCAAATGAATACTTTTATATGTTGTATCATAGAGAATCCTCCTTTATAAAGACATAGTTTTTATAAACTTACAGAGCAGGACTGTGAGTTCCCTTGAAGCTTCCCTTTGGGTGTCGTATACATTTGTTCACGACTAATCCAGCTAATGAAGATGCTTTCTGTCCGCAATATTTACAGATGTACTGCGATTTTTCATTTCCCTCATAAAGTTTGTGAGTTCCTTTAAAACTACCATTAGGATGATGAATACATTTTCCCGATGTTAATGCCTGCACTGATAAAAATTTCTGTCCACAGAATTCACAATAGTAAGTTCGCATTGAATTTTCTCCCGTTTACCTTTTCATACAAAGTAAAATCATTCCTTTACTAATTTTAACACATATATTTTTATTTTTCACTAATTTTAGAGCAATTTAAATATAAAAATACATTGTCTATACTTGTTATTAAATGTCATACAAGGAAGACTTTATTTCTAATTTGAAGTATTATCGTAATCAAAAAGGATACTCGCAAGCAAAACTTGCAGAAGAGTGTAATTGTCAACCAGGGACTATAGGCTGCATTGAATGTGGTCGACAATTTCCTTCGTTTGATTTATTATTCAAGATTTCTGATGTGTTAAAAATAAATCCAGCTGATTTATTTTTAAGAAATGCATCGAATTCTATTTTTGAAACAAGAAAAATAATGAAAGAAGATTTTTTATCGTATGTGGGGAATTTTGTAAAAGAGCATTTTTAATCAAAAATAAAATCGCTTTTGAGTACAAGAAATTTTTGTAGCACTAGCAAATCTAAAAAGAGTTGCATCATAACGATATGGAATATACATTCAAAAGTGTTAAGCAACTTGCTTTTTCAGCGATGATTCTATGTTTGGTGCAGTTATACGAGAAGCAAACAGTTGTAAAGACGTTTGAGAAAGATTGCTTATTATAGAATATTCAGAGCTTCAAAAGACGGAAAGACCTTTTCTCCTTCCACGCCTTCTGCCGCGATTCCGCGGACATCGCTGCCATTTTGCAGTTTTAACAATGTACCAGATTTCATAGTAAGTTAATTATAGTACACTTTTGGCATTTTACAAGCATTTCAGTGCAAAAAAGCATTTCTATGCAATAAAACGGAATATCTATGCTTCTAAAATCCTCTCAATCGCCTGCTGTGTGATTTATTAAAATTGATTCATCTTTGTTCATCGTGCGTTAATGATATACAAGAAGAACTGTGCTAAAATAAAAATATGAATAGATATAGCACATTCTTTTTTATGGCAGCACTGTTTTTAGCTTTTTCGGTGTACAGTTTTGCAGAAGAGAAAGTAAGCACGGACGATTTTGCCGCCGCACAGTTTCAGGGTAAAAAAGCCGTTATCCCGTATCGGTACAAGCATTTTGACTCGGCAAGCGGCGAGGTAGCTTTGTTTGTGTTTTTGCATGGGAATTCTGCAAGCGGCACGGACAACAAAAAGCAACTTGAGAAAGACACGCTTTTGAACGCCGTTTCTTACATACAAAAGCAACAGCTCAATGTATTTGTTTTAGCTCCGCAAAGCCCTTCTGAATTATCGTGGACTGCCTTGGGCGACGACGTGAAGAGCCTTGTAGAAACATTCGCAAAAGAACACGGCGCAGCATCAGCGCGGATTTTTCTTGTAGGAGAGTCAAAGGGCGCAGTCGGAGTGTGGTCTTTGGTCAACCGATACCCAGACTTCGCTTCAAAGGCGGTCGCTATGGCAACTTCTCCAAAGAATATTGACGCAAAAAAGCTCTTGAAAACCCCGATTTATGCCATTGTCGGAGAGCTTGACACCGTGGGAAGCAATAAAAAGGAAGTGGAGGAAAATGGCGGGATTTCACCGAAAATCAAGGCAAATAGCGAGATTGTGGCAAAAGTGCAAAAACTGGGAGGAGAGGCTCATCTCAAAATCATCGATGGCGCAGACCATTACGAAACGTGTAGAGTGGGACTTTCAAGCGATGTGCTTGATTGGCTTTTTCTCGCGCAGTAATTTAGG
>CALBGU010000293.1 GCA_937893155.1 uncultured Treponema sp.
CGACCACCGAGATCTACACTCTTTCCCTACACGACGCTCTTCCGATCTATGAATGCGCGAATTCGTTAATGGAGCTAGCTATATGCGAGTGAACAGTAACCATCCCGATGCGGTTGCGGGAATTTTTGATGATAGCCATTGAAAGGGACTAATTCTATGCCTAAAATATCTGTAGTAATGCCCATATATAACACGGGAGAGCAGTTATATAAAACGCTGATGAGTATCATGGGGCAAATTGAAAAAGACTTTGAAGTCTTAATGATTGATGATGCCTCTTCTGATGCCCTTACCATAGAAACAGAGGAAACGTTTCAGCGTTTTGATAACAGGTTTAAATTGTATCGCCAGGATAAGAATACGGGAGCAGCAAATTGTAGGAATACAGGTCTGACACTGGTTGACAGCAAATACACGATTTTTCTTGATTCTGATGACCTTTTTTGCGATAACATGTTGCTTGAAATGTCAAGGACTTTGGATGAATCGGGAGCTGACCTGTGCATTTGTAATTTCATGATGCTTGATATAGTTAATAATATTAAGATTTATTAACATTATGCCGGGAAAATATTCGCACAGTAAAATAAAATTATGAATAACAGGCAAAAAGGAACCATTGGAGAGCAGCAGGCTCTTGAATATTTGCAGAAAAAAGGATATAAACTAATTGATAAAAACTGGCATTATTCTAAAAATGCCGAATTGGATTTATAACACAATGCACTTTGACACAGCGGAAGCGTTTAGCGCATTTTGCAAAGCGTATTGCAAAGAGGAAGAGGAGGGACTGACATTTAGTTTTGCTTCTGTCGTCGCCGAGCCAGAAACGGAGGCAGAATGCCGCGAAAAGTATGGCGAGAAATACATACTGAGCGCAGACGGAAAAAGCCAAGACGGGCTTAAACTCGGACGTGTAAAGGGAAAAGAATGGTTTAATTGGTACGATTGGCAAATGGATTTTTGGGGCGTGAAGTGGGACGCGAGCAATTCTTTCGTCAACAGCGAAAAGCGGCAAATCGGCTTTGAGACTCCGTGGGGCGCGCCTGTAAAACTGTACGAAACGCTTGCATCGCAGGGCTGGCAGTTCCGCTTTACCGCCGACTGCGAAGGAGATATGTGGAGAAGCGAGGGGCACGCGGACGAAAACGGCGTTTTCATCGATAACGAAGAGCAAGAAGACGAGTTTTCTGATGATGAAGATGAAGCGCAAAAAATAGCGCGGTCTTTTGCGGGGAAAAACGGCGAGCCTAAAACGCCTGCGCCGATTGATTCTATAAGCAACGTCGAGTTTCCGCCCGATATTCCTTTTTAGCACATTTTTAGACAAAACAAAAACGGAGGCTTTTACACCTCCGCTTTCTTTTTATCAACAAACGCTGTGCATCAATATCCGTCGCTCATCTCGCGGTTGCGGTCTTTTTGGAGCAAATCCGCGTACACAGGACTTCTGCGCCCGAGTTCGTCTTTGAGCGACTGCGGGAACGGCAAGTATCGCCAGAAAATGCCGCGCACTTCTTTCGTGAGCTTTTGAATTCCCGTTGATTCCTTGGTCATCCACAAAATATAATCCGCGATGAAATACGTTTTGAGGTCGCCCTTGAGCTTTTGGCTTTCAATCCACTGATAATACTGACCTGTCAAGCCGTCTGCCGTCCAGTCAATCGCCTTTGCCTTTGCAACTTGCCATCTCAAATCTGCAACCGCTGCCAAGCACGCAATTTTAAGGTCGCGCGGATACATCGGGATTGCAATGCGCCCGCGGCTCGTGAGGCGGTTATAGCGATTGAACGGTTCCCAGCAAATGCCCATATCGCCATAGGTTGGAAGCAAAATCGTGTACGGCACAATGCGGTTGTGCTGATTCTTGTGCACACGCACAAAACAATCGGGGTCAATCGACTCAATCCACGTCAACACCTGAATCACGTTCTCGCGGAAGCCCGTCGCGTTCGGCACGCAGTGAAAAAACTCGCGCGAATACACGGGGAAATGGTTTCCCTTTCGTCCGACGGTCATTTTTGCCATTTGGCGCACGGTATCCATCTCTTTTTGAATATCCGAAATATTGACTTCGATTTGCTTAGGCATATCCGCCATTTTGGTTTCAAGCGACGTTTGAATTCCCTTGAGGTCTTGGAATTCGTTGAGCATTTTTGCCAACTCTTTATCAATCTTTTGCAGCGTTCTCAGTCTATCCTGAATCTCGCCCACCAAATGCCGCTGTGCATCGCTCCAGCTCATTTTGTGCGGCGCGAGTCCCACATACGGCGGGTGCTCGCACAGATTATCGACTCGGCTCTTGAGCTCCGCCTCGGTCATCGTGCGCTCGTTTTCCTTTGCCATCAACTGGCTTTCCGCGCTCTGCAATTTGCCTTCGTTCTTGCTCTGCAGCTGCATCAAATACTGCTGCTCTGCGCTGCCGCCCGCCTGCATATCCTTTTTGCGAACAGGCGCATCGTCCGTGGCAGAAGGCTCCACCTGCCCCGTGGCAATCGCCTTCATCCATTCGTCAAGATACAAAATCGGCTCGCCAGAATTGTTCTCATAAAAAGCGCGGGAGAACATATCTTTTTGCTCTGCCGTAAAAAGCGACGGCAAAACCACCGCAAAGCGCATCACCATACGCTTCGGCATCGGCGTGTACGCATTAGACATCTTGGGCGCAAGGCTCTTTACGAACTCCCAATACGCGCCAATAATCTGCTGGCGGTACACAATGCGGTCCTGCGGCTCTTTGCTCGTCAAATATTTTGAAAGCAATGTGTGAAGCCGCTGGGCACTTTCGCCCTCGCCGCCCATAAGCACCTTGTAATATTTCGGGTCATCAAATGCACCCGTGGACGAATCCTGAAAAGCCTTGTCAATCGGCTCAAAACCGTGAATGCTCAAATCAACTTTGAACGGGTCGCGCTTCACAGGCTCATCATCGGTTTCAGCAGAATCGGACGTGCCGCTTGCCGAAAAGCCGAAATCCTCGATTGGAATAATTTCTGAATTTTCGTTTTCTTCGTTGTTGTCAAGAATAAACGCTATCGGGTCAAAATCATCTGCCATTTTTCTCATAGATACAAACCATTGTTCTGATAAATAAGGTTCTACCATAGCATCAGTTCTTTCAGAATATCCAACTGAATGAATGATATCTTCAATCTCAATTAATAAATCTTTTTCTTTTAATTCTTCAATTAATTTTTCTCTTGCTTCAAATCTATCAAGCCCATTATATTTACCTGTTTCTTCGTTCATATGAGCAGTTTCATCCATAACTACTATTCTTTCTAAGTTATGTCTATTTCCTACTTCAAAGTCATTTGGATCATGAGCTGGAGTAATTTTAACTACACCTGTTCCTTTTTCCATATTAGCATGTTCATCACCAATAATTGGAACAATTCTATTTACAATTGGAACTATTACATTTTTACCAATTAAATCATTATATCTATCATCTTTAGGATTAACTGCTACTGCAGTATCTCCAAATAAAGTTTCAGG
>CALBGU010000294.1 GCA_937893155.1 uncultured Treponema sp.
CTGATCCCAATAGAGCAACTCCTGACATTTGCCTGCTTTCAGATAGTCTTCTTCCGTCAGTTTATAATAGCTTTGCCGAAGCGGGCACATCTCGTAACGATCGGAACCTACTAAGGGACTGTCGATACGATAGGCCTTCACGTCGTCCACGTTCGGAAGCGCGAGATGCTCCGCGGGCGTGACGTAGCACAGGAACGCCGCACCGCTCATCGCCGCCACCGCACCGCCGATTGCGCTCGTGATGTGGTCGTATCCCGGCGCGATGTCCGTCACGAGCGGTCCTAGGACGTAGAACGGCGCACCGTGGCAAATCGTCTGCTGCACCTTCATGTTCGCCGCAATCTGGTCGAGCGGAACGTGCCCGGGTCCCTCCACCATCACCTGCACGCCGCGCGCGCGGCAGCGGTCAACCAGCTCGCCGAGAACGTCAAGCTCGCCGAACTGCGCAGCGTCCGAGGCGTCCGCGAGGCAGCCGGGGCGGCACGCGTCGCCGAGGGAAACGGTCACGTCGTGTTTTTCGCAAATATCCAAGATTTCGTCAAAAGAAAAACCGTGTTTTTTGTTTATTTCACTCTTTTCAGAGAACCATTCATACTGCCCTTTTACAACAAGTTCACCTTTTGGCATTTATACCACCTATATTCTTATTATATATTGTATGTACAATTTTGTCAATATATAATAAGAATACACCCTATACAGAGTGTATTCAGTATGCAAATGCCATAAAAAAGGCTCGCCCTTTAGAGTTTATGCAATACCGCCAATTCTCTGGATAAGAGCGTCTTGTAGCACTTGCGAACAATTTATTCTTTTTGTATCAGCTATTTTTGATAGCCATAAAGGTAAAGAAACATTCTTTCGTACAGCTTTTGGCTCTGTTAATGCTCTATACTTCAAAGTATCAACTTTAAGCAACGAAAGAACATCATCAGCATTATGTTTTACAAACCGCTGCGGAGTCGGCTTAGGAATTTCAAGGTTTTCATCTTCAGCAGTACACAACCAAGCAGAAAGAGCGTCTTCAATTAAATCAATAGTTTCATCAAGAGAGTTTCCAGATGTTATACAACCGTCTAAATCGGGTATTTTTGCGAAAACTTTGCCATTTTCTTCCGTAAAAACCGCAGTATATGTATATTTCATTTTTCCCCCTGCTGTATTTCTTTCAAAATATAGCGCAAATCATCTTCATCAAAATCGTGTCTTTTCAATGGAATTGACCGACGTTTTTTCGCATTATAGTAAATATCGTGGCTTTTTCCATTTCGTTTTAAAAAATATCCTGCACTTTCTAATTCTTTTATTGCCTTTGTATGTGCATTCATATCAATTCCTTACTTTTATATTTTACACAATTTTACACAATTTGTCAAGTATTTTTACAAAATAAAGACAAATACTAAGGTTATTCTTTAATGCACTTTTACCCAGCTTGACCACGTAGTTAAGCTCGTTCCGTGTCGCACCCAACAAGACGAGTGTTGCCGTGCATATTGTGTCGGATAATTGCCGCTACTATCTGACCACTGAACAATCGTTTCGAGTGAAACATATAAATTGCTACTAATACCGATTGCTGAACTGTTTTTGAATTCCCATACAACCCGGTTCGGATATGTACTCATATACCATTGAGGTGTTTGATTGTCATTTCGTGTATCAAAAACAGTCAATGCAGATGTTTGCGCTTTGATTTTATCAATGTTTGCTTGCAAGGTCGTATCAGCGGATTTGCGTGCGCTCGTTTCAGTGTTCAGTGCGGTATCTAGGCTTGCTTTAGTATAACTTGCCGTGCTATTGCCGAGGTTCGTTGCATAAGTCGCCGTTGTCGCAGTCTTGGCATTGCCGCCGTATTGTGCCGCCGTCAGTCCTAGCTCATCGGCAATTTTCCGCGCCATATACGCCCATAGCTTCTTTAACGGGTGCCGCAAAAACGCCGTTATTCCGCTTCCGCTCTCTGCACTCAACAGCGTATCTGTGTCGGTCAATGCCGTATCGTCTGCGTCCTCAACGTTGATTTTGTCGTTCTTTACGCTTACCAACGCCGTAACTTCATTCTTTTTCGCATATTCTGACAGCTCCATTTCAACGGTCTTTTCGCCTAAGTGTTCAAACTTATCGCCGATGAAAATGTATTCTGAATAGCTCTCGTTTTCCAAGTCAGAAAATCCGCCACTGCTCACTTTTTCGTCGAATTCACTTCTTAAGCTCTCTATCTTGCTATCAAGCAGTGTATCGGCGTTTTTTCTTGCCGTCGCTTCTTCGCTGATTTTGTCATCAATTACAGCGTTTACTTCGTCTTTTTTGTAATAATCGCTTAAATCCACATCGGAATTTGTTTCGGGAATATCGGAAGAGCTTTCGGGAATATCAGAATTGCTCTCTGGTATCTCATTTTGTGCATTTTCTTCATTCCCTGCGCCATTTTCTTGCTCGCTATTCGTTTCGGGTATCTCGGAAACTGTTTCAGGAACATCATTTTGCTCATTTTCTGCTGTATTTTGTGCAGAATCTGCGTTTTCTGTTGTTTCGGTTGTATCAGCCTGTGGCTCGGTTGTTTCTGTTGTTTCTGTTGGTGGTGTATGGCTTGTATTTTTTGACGGAATAAGGTAAATCACGCCTTTTTTCGCTTCGGCAATATCGGGTAATGCGTCTACGATTTTGAAATCGAACTGCGTAATGCTCTCAACCGCCGCTTTGATTTTCGCGTCCACGCTCCCCTCTGTATCGCTATCAGCGTTCAAAGTCGCTATTGCCTCTTCATTTGCGCTTATCCTTTCGCTTAAAGCCGTGTCATCATAATTCTCAAGGTTTGATAACTTTGTCTTTTCGGCAAAACTAAAGTTTTCGTCGCTTAACGCCTTGCCGTCCACTTTATCGACTTTTCCCAACAGCGCACTAAACACGCCGTCGCTACTCACGCCGTTTCTGCTGTATAGCATTGGTGTGTCGTCAAGCCCAACGTTCACAACATTCTCAAGCCCGATTTGTGCCGCCGTTACATTATGCGGATTGTTGTAATCTTCGATATGCGCTTCTGCCTTATTTGCCTTTTCAAGCAATTCATTTTCAACGCCTTTAGCCCGTATACTCTCTCTTTCTATGCTTTCAATCGCATTTTCGGCTTTTGCTCGGTTTTGGTTTTCTGCATATTCTGCCCGTGCCTTTTCGTCGTTCAATCGCTCGTCTACTTCATTCAAAGAGGCAAGCAGCGCCGCGAGTTTTTCGTTCAGTACATCATCGGCATTTTCCCGTGCCGCCGTTTCAACTGCGATTTTCTCATCGGTTACGGCTTCGATTTCAGCCTTTCGATAATAATCCGACAAGTCAACGAACGTATTGCCGATAAGCTCCCACTCGCCGCTTATATACAGATACTCATCGTATACATCGCTTTCGCCCTCTTCGCCGCTCTTTCGTGCGATAAGATATATCACATTGCGGTCAAAATCCCCCGTCGGCAGCTCACTCACAACCAAGTATCTAAGGCGGTTGCTCAACAGGTCTTTTATCTCATCTCGTGTGTATGTTTCGCTTTTCAGATAATAATTCTGCAAGTTTGAAACGGTGTTATCAATCGCTCCGATGTCGTTCTTGAATTGCGATAGATTGGTAGGAAGGTCTTTTTTGTCGAGTTTGACCTCTCGCGCCTCGCTATCTGAAATCTCGTATACCGTGCCTTTGCTCGTTACCCTGTCTACATAATCCATTGTCTACCCCCTTATATATTGCGTAAATACACCCAAATGCTATCGGTGAGCTGTTTTGCGCTCTGGTAGCGATACTTACTCATTTCGCCGTATGTCATATTTGCGTCTGCGCTTAATGTGCCATAAGTATACTGATGATCGAGATACAAATAGGTGTACTGAATACTAAAGACCACGTCCATATTTGCAGGTATGATGTTTCTTATCGTTTCTTGAAAACTCAAATACAGCTGCGGGTCGTTCGCTCTGATGTCGATGACAACCGTAAACGCGTCGGGATTGATTTCAAACGTATAATCACCATCACCCCATATATCGCGCAATATGCTTCCTAGATTTTGCCGTGTG
>CALBGU010000295.1 GCA_937893155.1 uncultured Treponema sp.
CTTTTTCGGCTCTTAACAATGAGAGCGAAAAAGCCGTTTTGCTTAATAAAATCCGCGCCTACAAAATAGAAAAAGCGGTGGAAACCGTAACGTGCGACGCGGTGAAAATCGAGAAAGATGCAGAGACCGTGTTCTCCGAAAGTGCCTCGTACCGCGCAGTTCCCGTGCGTTCAGACGGCACGAAGGTCAACGACAGCGAAGAGGCGATGAAGGACGGCAAGGGCAAAAAAGTCGTGCTGTGGGACTTTGGCGCAAAAGCGAATATTCGCCGCGAGCTTTTGAAACGCGGGCTTGAGGTCATCACGATGAATGCGCTCGCAAGCGCTGAGGAAATTATGGCGCAAAATCCTGACGGCATTATGCTTTCTAACGGTCCGGGCGACCCCAGCGACAATGCGGGGATTATCTCCGAAATCAAAAAACTGCTGGAAAAAGATGTGGCAATCTTCGGCATTTGCTTAGGTCATCAGTTGCTCGCTCTTGCCAAAGGCGCAAAAACAAGCAAGCTCAAATACGGGCATCGCGGCGCAAACCAGCCCGTCAAGCATTTGTCGTCGGGGCGCGTCTATATTTCAAGCCAAAATCACGGCTATGCGGTGGAAAACGACACGCTCCCCGAGGGCGCAGTCCTGAGTTTTGTGAACACAAACGACGGCACCTGCGAGGGCATTACCTACACCGACACGCCGAGTTTCAGCGTGCAGTTTCACCCCGAGGCTTCGAGCGGTCCGCTTGACACGAGCTTTTTGTTCGATGAATTTGTGCGTTTGATTAACAACCACGATTATTTCAAGGATTTCAAAACGCCTTACGCGCGCGTTGACGCAATCAAGACATTTCGCGAAACGATTGCTTCTACAAAATCGGCGTAAATCTTTTTGATACATAAAAAAACTCCGCGCAGGTTTGATTGCACGGAGTTTTTTTTCGATATAAACTGCTATTCGGATTTCTTCTCTTTTTTTGCCTTCTTCTTTTTGTTTTTCTTGGCTTTTTTGGCTTCTTCTTCGGCAGCGATGTCTTCGGCGGTCTTTTCAACCTTGAACTGTCCAACTTCGTTCGTAACCGTATTGATTGCCTCGCTGTTTTTCTGCGCCAAAACGTGCACTTCCTGCATATGATTATTCAATTCTTTAACGCCCGTAGAAATCTCGCCCATCGCGGTGTTGATTTGCTGCGTTACATCGGTAAGCCGCTGCATTTCGTTCATAATCGCGCCGGTGTCCTGCTCCATAACAGCCGCCCCTTCGCGCACTTTTTGCGTAACCGTGTTGATGTCGCGGATTGCAAAAATGACCTGCTTTGAGCCTTCGCTCTGCTCGTCCATAGCGGTTTTGATGATGCCCTCCTGCTTGCTGACCGTCTGCGTGTTGTTGAAAATAACATCAAATTGCGTCTGCATATCGTGCGCGGCATTTGCCATATCGGTAATCATTTCGCGCAAATGCTTCATCACGTCGTTAATCTTTTTGCCCTGTCTGTTGGAATCCTCGGCAAGTTTTCGGATTTCGTCCGCAACGACCGCAAAGCCCGCACCAGCCTCGCCCGCGTGTGCCGCTTCAATAGCCGCATTCATCGAAAGCAGGTTTGTCTGATTTGCAATATTTCTGATGAGAGAACTCGTTTCAATCAACGCCGCCGCTTCGTCAGAAATCTTGTTTGTCATATCGACAGCCTTGATAACCAAGCCGCGTCCTTTTTCGGCAGAATCCGAAAGCTCGTTTACGCTCACGGTGTTCTTTTCCAAAATCGCGGAAACCGAATTGATGTTTTCAACGAGTTCTTCAATAGAAGCCGTTGAAGAATTGACGCTCGTCGCTTGCTGGTTGATGTGATTCGTCAATTCAGTAATTGAGTTTGCAATTTCGCCCATTGTTGACGATGCCTGCTCAACGCCTGCGCTCTGGTTTTCAACTTGGTCGCGAATGCTTGAAAGATTTTGGTCGATTTCTTCAAATGCCGTCGCAGAAGATGTCATTTCTTCAGACAGCGAATCGCCGATTTCTTTCATCGTTTTTGTCTGTCCCAGCGTGTGCTTTATGGAGCCTGCAATTTTGTCCATCGTAATATTGAAACTTTCGCAAAGCTGTCCCAGTTCGTTTTTTGAAAGAACGGGCAAACGCATCGTTAGGTCGCCGTCGCCCTGAGAGATATTGAAGAGGACTTCGGTAATGTGTTTGAGCAATTTTGTAATTCCGCCGGCAATGAGCAGAGCAAATACAAACGAAACAATACACGCCGCAATCAGCGCAATCGCGACCGTCCGCAAAACTTCGTTCGTGCTCGAATTAAGATAAGAGTGCGGAATGATGATACAATAATCTACGCGGATATAATCGTTTTGAGCAGACAAAATGCGCACTTCGGACGGTGTTTCGCCAAAAAGCACTTCATTGCTGATGCCCCACGAGCCGGGAATGTAGGTTTCAAGGGCTTTTATGCCGATTTGGTTTGCTTTTGTAAAAGCGAGTTCTGTGGTAAACGGATTAAACAGCACATTGCCCACTTCGTCAATCATAACAAATTTGATGTCGCCCATCGTGGTTTCATCGCCAAACAGACGGATAAATGCGTCCGCAGTAATTTCAAGGAATGCCACTCCGCCCACGCCGTCTTCTCCGTAATAGCTCTGTGTGCCGCACACAACGAGCGTGCCGTCGGCTTTTTTGTACAATTCAGAAAATCGCGGATACCCGTCAAAATCGACCGCAGTCTGATACCAAATATCCGCTTCTTCCTGCGTTACGTTTTCATACGGATAGCACAGTATCTCGCCTGCTTCTGTTACAATGCCCGCCGAAATGATGTCTTCATCAGAGTCAACGATATGCTCGGCAATATCTTCGATTCCTTCAGGCTCGCTTTCGGCAATCGTGGCAAGCATTCCCACTGTTTTGGAGTGTGTTCCGAGGTACGCCGTAAAGGATTGGTCCATCAGGCGCATTGTATTTGCAAGTTGTCCCGTAAATTGATAGCCGTTAATTTTTTTGATACGGGCAAAAAGTACGCTTCCAACAATGCAAAGCAATAAACTGGTTAAAACGGTTATCGAAATGATAATACGAGTAGCAAGAGAATCTCTCTTTTTGGTTTTTACAGAAGTAGGCAAATTATCGGCCCTCCATTTTTTTGTTATTTTAATTATAGCAGACTCTACTTAAAAAAACAACGTTTTATTATCACAGCTTTGACAGTTAAAATATATCGCGGTATCTAGCATAAATGCAATCGGTTTTGTATAATGCAGGGTATGAAACCGATTTTGATAAATAAATCAAAGTATTTCTCTGTAGCAACAGTTTTTAACCGTGTGCCTTTTTCGACTGAATTTGCTTTTATCGCGAATTCAGTCTTTTTATAAAGGAGGTGTGAAAAATGGACGGACACGCAAAGCCATTGCTAAAATTCCTTAATGGAGCAGACAATCGGTTTATAATTCCTGTATATCAAAGGAATTATGATTGGTCTCAAAAACAGTGTAAGCAATTATTTGATGATTTGGTACAAGTTGCAAAAGACAATCGAAAATCCCATTTTTTCGGTTCAATCGTTTCAACACTTGCAGCAGGAGGTAGTGGTTCAGATTTTCTTATAATTGATGGACAACAGCGTATTACAACTGTTTCAATTTTATTTGTTGCTATTGTAAATCTTTTACACTGCAAAAAAATCCAAGACAAAGACAATAACCTTGAGCGCAAAATAAAATATACATATCTTATCGATGAATATAGTTCAGACGAAAGAAAACTTCGATTAAAGCCAATAAAAAAAGATTGCCTAGCTTTTGATAAAATTGTTGAAGGCGATGCTGATGAGTTTGTGAAAGATTCACACATAACACAAAACTATGAATATTTTTGTGAACGTATTCTTTCAATTTCAAATGATATTTCTGTTGATGAACTTTTTGCTTCAATAAAGAAATTGGAAATCATTGATATTTTCGTTGAAAAAGACGAAGACCCTCAGCTCATTTTTGAGAGTTTGAATTCAACGGGGCTTGATTTAACAGAGGCTGACAAAATACGAAACTTTATTCTTATGGGTCTATCGTCTGATTTACAAAATGAATATTACGAAAAGTATTGGAACAAAATCGAAAATTACACAGGCTATAAGGTAAGTGATTTTATTCGACATTATCTTACATTCAAACAGAAAAAAATTCCAAACGTCAATGCAGTTTATTTTGAATTCAAGGAATACGTTCAGAAACAGCACCTTGCTCCGTGCAATTATGGCGACCTTCTTTCTGATATGCTTTTTTATGCAAAAATCTATGGACACATTTCCTCTGGCACGCAAAATGATTGGAATGTTTCTTGGAAGATAAAAAAGGCTCTGAACCGACTTAATCTTATTGATGTTTCTGTTTGTTATCCGTTTCTTCTTGCGCTTTTTAGTGCATTTGAAAAAAAAGAGCTTGAAGAAATCGAGGTGGAGAAATCATTGTTATGCATAGAATCCTTTGTATTCAGAAGATTATTGTGTGGCTATCCAACAAATGCGCTTAACAAGATTTTCACAACACTTGACTTTGACATAAAAAGACTTAACAAAGTTAATTCTCCGTATTCGAGTGTCCTCATCTATGTGCTTGAAAGCAAAACAGGCTCGGCAGAATTTCCGCCAGACCGCATTTTTGCAAAAGCTATACAAGAGCGACAAGTATACAAAATGCAAAAGAAAAACAAGCAATATCTTTTTGACCGCCTTGAGAACAAAGACACGATAGAACATGTCAATGTCATTGAGCTAATGGATAGTACAGACGAAACGAACAAGCTTACTATTGAACACATAATGCCTCAGACACTTTCTGTAGAATGGAAGCAAATGCTCGGCGAAAACTGGAAAGAGATTTTTGATACATGGATTCATACGCTCTCAAATCTTACGCTCACGGGATATAACTCAAAATATGGAAATGAGATTTTTTCTACAAAGAAGTCAATCAAACACGGTTTTGCAGATAGTGGATTGAATATCAATAAGCCTTTACTAAAATATGACAAATGGACAGAAGCTGAGTTAAAAGACAGATGTGAACTTCTTACAAAAGAAATGCTTTCGCTTTGGGATTATCCAAAAACAGATTTTGTGCCTCCACAAGATGCAGACAGTATAATCTCTTTTGATGAAGCAGAAGATTTGACAGGACGTAAACTCGTGTCATTCTCGTATAATGGCGGCGAAGAACAGAAAACAAGTCAATGGAGTACGATGTATACATCTGTTGCACAAGCTCTTTTTAACGAAAATTATGCGCCAATGATTGCTCTTGCATCAAGCAAAAAAATTGCAGAAATTGATTTCAACAAAAAAGATAATCCTGCATGGGTTGAACTTGGGCAAGGAATTTTTTTATACAAGGCAAACAGCACGATTGCAAAACAACACGTTCTTGAAAAGATATTCGAGGCGTATGAAAAAGATAAATCAGAACTAATTTTCCATTTGAAGAATGAAAAATCTGAAACAGAATAATTAAGGGGGAAGAAATGCCACTGAACAAAGACATTCACAAAGTTATGGTTATTGGGTCGGGACCGATTATTATCGGACAGGCGGCGGAGTTCGACTATGCGGGCTCTCAGGCGTGCAAAGCACTCAAAGAGCAGGGGCTTGATGTCGTGCTCGTCAACTCGAATCCTGCGACGTTGATGACCGACACCGCAATGGCTGACCACATTTACATCGAGCCGCTCATTCCCGAAACAATCGAGCGCATCATCGAAAAGGAAAAGCCCGATTCGATTTTGTCTTCGCTCGGCGGACAGACAGGCTTAACGCTGTGTATGGAGCTGGCAAAATCGGGATTTTTGGAAAGCCACGGCGTAAAACTTTTGGGCGCAAAGCCTGAAACAATCGACAAAGCCGAAGACCGACAGATGTTCAAAGACACAATGGAAAAAATCGGCGAGCCGTGCATTCCGTCAAAAGTCGTTACGACATACGAAGACGCGCTCGCGTTCGTCAACAGCGAAATCGGCTATCCTGCGATTATCCGCCCTGCATTCACACTCGGCGGCACGGGCGGCGGCATTGCGAACAACGAAGAGGAGTTCAACGAAATCGCACACAACGGGCTTCATCGCTCGCCAATTCACCAAATCCTCGTGGAAAAGTGCATTTCGGGCTGGAAAGAAATCGAGTTCGAGGTTATGCGAGACCATTCGGGCAACGTTTTGACCGTTTGTTCAATGGAAAACTTTGACCCTGTCGGCGTGCATACAGGCGATTCTATCGTTATTGCGCCAGCCGTTACGCTTTCGGACAAAGAATACCAAATGCTGCGCTCTGCGGCGTTGAACATCATCAGTTCGCTCGATATGGAGGGCGGTTGCAACTGTCAATTTGCGCTCAATCCGAACAGTTTTGAATACGCGGTTATCGAGGTAAATCCGCGCGTTTCTCGCTCGTCCGCTCTTGCGTCTAAGGCGACGGGCTACCCGATTGCGAAAGTTGCGACGCTCATCGCTATCGGCTACAATCTCGACGAAATCCCGAACTTTGTGACCAAGAAGACGGCGGCGTGCTTTGAGCCTGTGCTTGATTATGTCGTCGTAAAATTCCCGAAGTTCCCGTTCGACAAGTTCGTGTATGCGGCGCGAAAACTTGGCACGCAGATGAAGGCAACGGGCGAAGTTATGGCGATTGGGCACACGTTCGAGCAGGCTATTATGAAGGCGGCGCGTGGGGCGGAAGTCGGCGTGAGTTCGCTCAATCTGCCGATTTTCGAGGAAGAGGGCGACGAGGACATCAAGCGCAGAGTCGGAGAATGCACAGACCAGCGCATTTTCGCAATTTTCCAAGCGTTGAAACGCGGCGTGATGAGCGTGGAGGAAATCAACGCGGTTACGAAGATTGACCCGTGGTTCTTGAATCATCTCAAGAATCTTGCCGACACGGAAAAACGATTTGCCGAGGTCAAGGCGGGAACTCACGAGCTGACGCAGGCGGAATACGTCGAAGCGAAAGAATACGGATACCCCGACAGCGTGATTGAAAAGATGACAGGCTTAAAGATAGAAAAGTCTGCATAAAAAGCTACACATAAAAAGTCCGCCGACTTTTCCGACGGGCTTTTTTATGATTTTCAGAAAAATCAATACGAAATGCTTATGCCGACGCGTGGCTGAAACAACAAACCTGCATAGTTCGCGCTGTAATTTACGCTCGGTTCATCGCTATCAAAAATTTTGTTTTCATAATCTGACGAGCCGATTGTGTAATACAGACTGCCCGCCGCGAATACGCCAAAATGAGAAGCTAAATGATACGTTGCCGAAATCGTCGGACCAACAACAAAATTGTAAAGTGTCAACTCATCTGTAGTTTTGATACCGTCCACATCTTTTTTGTAGTAGCCGACATCAGTGTAATTAAAACCAAGGTCACCCGTAAGAAATACCGTCAGTTTTTCGCTGTCCACAATTTTTCCGCCAAATCCTATGCCGCCCAAGAAACTAGCACCGCCAGAATCTTTAACCACAGATTGAGTTGCAACGCCAGAGCCTCCTGCAAACATTTTCCAAGCCAATCCAAAATCCGTCGTGTGAATAAAATCCACCTCACCGCCATAGCCTACCGCTGTAAAACTTCCCATACCATCTTCCGAGTTCCACGCGCCCGACTGAAACGGCATCGTAAAGCCAAACTGCCATTCAGTTCCGCTCGCAAATGCCGCAAGCGAAACAAATACCGATAAAACACAAGAAAGTATCTTTCTCATAAAAGACCTCCTAAATGAAAAGGTAATTAGACGCTTTATCTAAAATATATGTATGATTACAAGACAAACTGTCTAATAAAACAAGAAAAATTAGACAAAAGTTTTTATTTTTCGGTATGAGTTTTTGGAAGAACGTGATTAAAGAACTGGAATATCGAGGAATAAGCCGCAAAGAGCTTGCGTTTTCGCTGGGAATGAACAATATGACTATTCACAAAGCCATTGAGCGCGACAGTATGCCAGCTGCCGATACTGCGCTTCGCATTGCAAAAACGCTCGGCGTTTCATTGGAATATCTGCTCGATATGCCTTCGGAAAGCGCAAGCGAAAACTGCGACAATGAAAAAGCTATTGCATTGTACAAAAAATATAGCACGGTGCTTGAGAGTCTAGAAACGTTAAGCCAGCGAGAAATTTCAGCGGTGTCGCAACTCGTCGCGGCTCTTTCGCTCTGACTGCAGAATAAAAAACAACAGGCAAAAGCTACACAAAAAAAACGCCCGCCTCTTTTCGCAAGGGCAGGCAGTTTCTGTTTATAAAAAGATTCACATAAAACGATTAGTTTGTCATATCAATTTTTTCAATCGAATAAGCCTTGTTCAATTCCAAATATTGCGCAAGTTTTTCAGGCAACGTTGTAAATGTAATTGACATATTATCAGTACGACATTCTGCAGTAAATTCACCAAGATTCTCATCTTCACGCTTTATATAGAACGGACTGCCATCTGTATTGTCCCAAATAAAATCATAATCATTTGCAGTTCCCTCTGTTAAGTGCATTAAGACAAAATTTGAAACATATATCTTATATCCGTTATTCGTATGCGAATATGAATATGAGCCATCAAATCGTAAAGCACATTTTTCGCTTATGCCGTTTGAATGATTCGTCCAATCAATATATTCCGTTTCATTCAATAGCTGCAAATCAATATAATTGTAGGATAATCTAACTTTTAAATACCACCCATTCTTTGCCAGTGAAGTGACAATTCCTGTTACGCCGCTAGAAACAACAACAATTTTTTTGATGGTAACACCAATGCCCCAGAGCGTAATGCCGCGATAAGTATTGATAATCTCCGCGTCTTTTTCAGAAAGCACAATTCCTGTCGTTTGAGAAGCAGAATAAACATCGAGTGTTTTGTCAGTTGCACTTCCTCCAAGATTACAGTTTATTAGTTTTCCGTCCAATGAAAGCTGTTTATCGTCCCATTGCCTAAAACCTGCAATTTTTAGCGTTTTCCAGCCTAAACTTGTATAACTGTTTGCTTCGTGAGTAATCAAAATTTGGTCGCCAGCGGACACTCCATTAAATTTTACAGACACGCTGCCAGCCCAATTATTGCCACTTTCATCACAAGAAAATACTTGATTTCCCGTCCACACTGTCGTACCGCTTGCAAAGTCTGTTACAATCGTGTAATCGGATTTCGCCGCTGTTTTGGTATCGCTAGGATTAGCTGTATTTGTGAGAGTGCCAGATTCCAATGTACCTGTGTATGTCGTTGTTGTGTTGCCAGCGGAAATTTTGTACACTATGCTACCATCGCTGTTTATCGTTATGGTAATTGTTGTACCATCGCTTTCAAATGAAATGCTGATTACTCCTCCGTTCACATTCCCCACGGATTCTCCACTAGAATTGGTTACACCATTGTTTGTAACAACGTACGTTTCGCCGTCAATAGAGTAAGTGCCAGTTAGATTAGCACTTGATTGAGAAGAAGTCGCGCCGTCGTCATCATCATCGCTATTGAACATATTACAGCTAAAAAGCAATGCCGCCGCCAAAAGCAGAGCAATAAACCAACGTGTCTTTGAGGAAAAAATCTTTATCATAAAAGACCTCCGAAAAGCGTCCGTTTAACTGTCACTTTTAAACGAAGGTTTAATAATGACACTTTGTTTTTTTCAGAAATCGCGTTATTATAAAGACATAGCACTTTGTAAAAGTGTCAACT
>CALBGU010000296.1 GCA_937893155.1 uncultured Treponema sp.
CCCGCCGTATTTTCGCGACACCGAAGCGTCAACTTGATAATAATCCATAAAAATTGACTCGCGCTTTTCTTTTGCCACGCCAATGCCCGAATCAATAACGTGAAAATCCAAACACTCCTTGCCGCTCACAGCGCATTTTGAATATTTCATCGACACTTTTATGTAGCCAGAATTGGTGAATTTCACCGCATTTTTCAGTAAATTGAGCAAAATTTGCTGCACGCGCGTAGGGTCGCCCAGAACAAAAACCGGGGCGGCAAAATCGACATCGGTTATCAACTCAAGCGATTTCACCGCCGCATCTATGCTGACCAAATCAGCGGTTTGTTCGGTCAAAAAAGCAGGGTCAAATGGAATATTTTCCAGTTTGAATTCATTTGAACGGATTTTTGAAAAATCAAGAATATCATTTGCCAACGCCAAAAGCACATTTGCGCTAAATTGGATTTGATGCAGATATTCGTTTTGTTCTTCGGTCAAGTTGGTTTCAAGCAAAAGCTCCGACGCACCGATAATCGTCTGAATCGGCGTTCGGATTTCGTGCAAAGTATTAGCAAGAAAGCGGCTTTTTGTCTCATTTTCGGTATCGGACATCATCAATTTGCTACCGGATGAAGCAATTCCATCGCTTTATTAACGATAACGGCAGGTTTTTGCGGCTTTACGAGATAACTTCCCGCGCCCATTGCCAGCGCAGACACAACCGATTCTTTTTGCATAACCTGCGAGTAAATGATAACCGGCGTTGTTGAATTCAAATCAGAATCTTCGCGAAGCCGCTTGAGCGCCTCAAATCCTGTCATTCCCGGCATCAAAATATCCAAAATCACCAAATCATACGATTTTGACATCGCGCTTTTTATAAATGCGTTGCCGTTTTCAAACGTCGTGCACTCCGCATTGACCGCCGTAAACGTGGCAAAAAGCAATTTTCGGATAATCGGGTCGTCATCGACCACCGCCACGCGCAAAATGCTTCCCGTAGACTCATCGTCCGCATTTTCAGAATAAAATTGCGTGTGAACAGAACCTTGCGCTGCTTCATCTGCCGCCAGAATTTTTGTCGAAATCAAATCGGTTACGCTTTCCGCAGACGTTTCTTCAACCAGCGACGGCGCAATTTTGGACAAATCTTTTGCAACCTCAAATTCCTCGTATTGCGGATGTCCGCGCACCATTGCCCGTACAAACGGGTCAAACGACAGGATTTTTACGTTGCGGCGGTCAATTCGGTTATCTGCGATAATCGCATCAAAAACGATTTCAAGATTCACGCCGTCCACAAACGACAATTCCACATCAGAAATCATAACGATGACTTTCGGTCGCTCAAGATTATTTTGCGTAATCAAATCAGCGATTTTGTATTTCAAAAGCGACAGTTTTTCGCGATTCAACCCCTGCGCAATCTCTATAAAAATAATGTTGTTATTCACATGCACATCAACGATAGAACGCGTGGTATCAATCGTAAAACCAGCTTTTAGGATTCGCCCGATTGTTTCAAAGAAAATATCGAATTTAATAGGTTTGGTGAAATATTTTACAACACCGTATTCCGTCAATGCACGAACGCGCTCCCGCTTTATTGCAGGACCTGCAATAATAATCGGAGTTTTTGAGGTGTTTGGTTCAACCTTCTTTTTTTTGAAAAAATCGCCAAGCTCCGCAAAATCGTTCAATGATTCAATATCCAAAATCACAAGGTCAGGGAGACTGGAGACAAGTTTTGGAAAAGCATCACGCCGCTCTGCTGTTTCAACTTCAATACCTTCAGATTTAAGTTTGTCGCGCAGAAATTCGTGAAAAAGTGGCGATGCATTTATAATTAAGACTTGCTTCATAGCTATTATTTTATTCTAAAATCATAGTATTTTCAAGAATAAATTCTTGAGAGAAGTTACAAAAAGCGGGATTCATTCTCGCATTTTCCCTAAAATCGTACTTTCAAATCGATTATACTTGCAAAAAAACGCAAAATCCTGCATTTAAAACTTGAAAATATGAAAATCTGATTTATACTATTTGTTATGGAGGCATAAAATTATGATGATTTCTACCATTACAGCAAAGAAAATTGTACAAGAAATTGGGACTGTTTTGAATCGCACCGTTTTTTTTGCCGACACAAACGGCGTGATTATCGCTGGAACTGACGAAAAAAGAATCGGCTCTGAGCATCAACTTGCAAAGAAACTGATTCTGGATTCTAAAGACGAAATTATTGAAAATTCTCAAGCCGCTTTTGCTTTTGACGCAAAACAAGACATTTACGGCTATATCTGTGTGGAAGGCGACACAGCGGGAATTTCAGCATCAATTCCGCTCCTGCAAAAAACGTGCGCTCTGATTGCCTCAACCATTGAAGACATTGACAACAGCGCACTTCAGAGACGTATCGAAAACCGATTTTTGCACACATGGCTTTTCGGCAAAAATACATCAATTACCTCTGAGATGATTGAATTTGCAGCAGGAATGAACATCGACATCACAATGCCGCGCCGTTTTTACGCATTTACGCCGGTTATTCCAAAAGACGACACGGATTCAAAAGAAAACTGTCAAATTCGCATTGATTCTGCAATAAGGGAGGCGGCAGACCTTGCGCGGCAAGTGCGAAACGGCTTGGCGCTGATTGAAGGCACCATTTTAATGTGTTCGTGCGGAGAAACGGAAGACGAAAAAATTTTTGCGCTCGTTGAAGACATTCGCGAAAAAATCGAACGCAAATACAAATTATTTTTGTGCGCAGGAATTGACAGCGGTTCTCGCGGATATGCCCACGTGGAAGACGAATGTCAAAAAGCACAAAAAGCCGCGGTTGTAAGCGCACGTTCGCCCAAAAAAGAAACGCGATTTTATGACAGCATAAATATGGAAATTTTTTCCAATTATATTCCAACCGAAGTTAAGGAAATGTACATTCGGCGTGTTTTCAGAAACATTCCAACCTTTGAAATTCGCGATTGGATTTATCTTTTGAACGCCTATTACAACCACGAGGGTTCAATTACGAAAGCGGCAACAGAGTTGGGAATTCCTATCAACACATTGCAGTACAAACTCCGAAAATTGTATTCAAAAACGGGCTACGACCCGCGCTCAATTCGATTTTCGAGTCTTTTCTATAATGCTTTGCATTTTTATTCTGACATCAAAGACCAAAAATGAGTCTTAAAAATCCTCCGCTAAAAAATGCGGGGGATTTTTTTTGAAAAAGTGCACGAAATTCAGTGTTGCACTGTTGACATTTTTTTTCGTCTTTGCTATAGTATATACATCTACCGCATATGAATGCGCGATTAGCTCAGTTGGTTAGAGTACAAGCATGACACGCTTGGGGTCACTAGTTCGATTCTAGTATCGCGCACTGATATGCGGTATTTTTTTTCAAAAAAGATTATTGCAAAAAATAAAATCAAATGATAAGATAATTCTTGTTTTCAGCCTTAGCGCAAAGGAGAAGTTGGGTGAAAATCCCGCACTGTCCCGCAACCGTAAAGTCGGATCGCCTTGAAACAAATAAACTCTTTCACGATGTATGGACGAGCTATGAAAAAATTTTTTGTTTTAGCACTTTTGTGTTCTTTTTTTCTTATTTCTTGTAAAAAAGAGCATTATACTCCCAGCACAACTTTTTCTTTTACCGACGATTTGAACCGAACTGTGAGCGTCGTGCAAAATGCAAAAACAGCAGTTCTTCAGGGAAGTTTGGCGCACGCTTGGATTTTGGCAGGCGGAAAACTAGCGGGTTTTTCAGCGGATTTTCTCAGCGAAATCGCCGACGGAGCGTTGAATGTCGAAATTGGTAGCGCGGAAAATATAGGCGCAATGATGAGCCCAAGCGTGGAAAAATTGCTTTCGGGCGAATACGATTTTGTGGTGCTTTCCGCCGCAATTCCCCAGCATAAAAATGTGGCAGACACACTGAACAGCGCGCATATTCCGTGCGCATATTTCAAACTCGATACGTTTAATGATTATGTGAGAGTGATGCAGATTTTTTGCAAAATCACTGACAATAAAACAGCATTTGAAAAAAATGTTTTGAACGTGCAAACTGAAATTGAAAAAACAGTGAAAACGGCAAAAGAGACATTTTCAAAATCACCGCGTATTCTGCTGTTGCGGGCTTCAAGCGCAAAAGTTTCATCGCGCTCGTCCCGCACTGACGCGACAGGCGCAATGTTGCAGGATTTGGGCTGTGTGAATATCGCAGATGAAAAAACAGGATTGCTCGAAGATATAAGCCTTGAAAAAATCATTTTGGAAGACCCAGATTTTATTTTTGTAACCACAATGGGGGCAAGCGACAAAGCAGAAGCATTTTTGCGTACCTCTTTTGAAGAAAATCCTGCGTGGAATTCGCTTCGGGCAATTCAGGAAAACCGATTTTTTATCTTGCCGCGAAATCTATTCCATTACAAACCATGCGAAAAATGGGCAGAAGCCTATGTTTATTTGTTCAATATTTTGTCTAAGGAGACAGAAAAATGAATACAATTTTGTCATTAACGGCAATTATTTTGGTCAGTTTTGGAACGTCGTTTAAGGAAAGCCGCGAAGCAACCATCGACGCTGTTACCAAGGACGTGCAAGCAGTGTATGCAGAAGCGAAAGTGTATCCTGCGTTCACGAGCAACATCATTCGCGAAAAAATTGAACGCGAAGAAAAGGTGCACATTATGGACGTGAATGAGGCGCTGCAAGCGGCACAGGACGCGGGCTGCAAGTATGTGGTACTTCAGCCAACGCATATGATGTACGGCTTGGAATACAACGAAATGAAGGCACTTGCAGCCCCGTTTGCGGATTCATTCGAGAAAATCGTGTACGGAGAACCGCTGCTGTCAACAAACGAGGATATTTCTGCGGTTTTGAAAGCGGTCGTGCCAGAAATTAAGACGGGGAAAAAAGAAGCCATCGTTTTTATGGGACACGGAACGGAATATTTCAGCAATTTTTTGTACGCCGCAATGGATTATCAGGCAAAATTGGAAGGCTATAACAACGTTTTTGTAGGCACGGTAGAAGCGTTTCCGAGCGCAGAAGACGTGATTGCGCTAACCAAAAAGGCAGGATTTAAATCCGTGACGCTCACACCGCTGATGCTCGTTGCCGGAGACCACGCAAACAACGATATGGCAGGCGACGATGATGATAGCTGGAAAAACCAGTTTTTGAAAGCAGGGTTCAAGAATGTCAACACGCTCGTAAAGGGCTTGGGCGAATACAGCACAGTGCGAAAAATCTATATTGAGCACATTAAAGACGCGCTTGAAGACCTTGAAGAAGATGACGACTAAAAATCCGCCGCACGCAATCGAATACGCAAACGAGCGATTTATTGTGTGCGGCGCAAAAAAAATGCGCTGCGGTTTTACCACGGGAAGCGCTGCTGCAATGGCAAGCAAAGCGGCGGTGCATTTTTTGCTCACCGGCGAACGGCTCAAAACCGTGCAGATTATGACACCAAAACGGCTTTTTGCGCGCGCTGATGTTATCTATCCCCCCATAACGCAATCCGAGCCGAACCGATTTCGCTGCGGCATTGTAAAAGACGCAGGCGATGACCCCGACGCAACAGACGGCTGTACCATTTTTGCCACCGTGGAACTTATCGCGGGAGAAAACGGCGTGGCTGTCGCAATCGACGGCGCAAAGGGCGTGGGACGCGTAACCAAAAGCGGACTTGACCAAGCCGTCGGCAATGCGGCAATAAATTCCGTGCCAAGAAAAATGATTGAAAACGAAATACGCTCAGAATGTAAAACCTACGGATTTTCAGGAAAAGCAATCGTTACCATCGACATTCCAAACGGCGAAGAAATCGCAAAAAAAACGTTCAATGCACAGCTTGGAATCATCGGCGGGCTTTCTGTTATCGGCACAACAGGCATCGTAGAGCCGATGAGCGAAAAAGCCCTTGTCGACGCACTGGAAGCCGAAATCAAAGTGATTGCCGCCGAATCGCCCTCTCCTCGTAGCATTATCGTAACGCCCGGCGAATACGGTTTGTCGTTTCTTTCGGCTTTTGCACCGCAACTCACACAAATCCCCGTCGTAAAATGCTCCAACTTTATCGGAAGTGCGCTCGACTTGATTGCCGCGCAGGGATTTTCGCACGTTTTGATTTCGGGACACGCCGGCAAATTCGTAAAACTGGCAGGCGGGATTTTCAGCACGCACTCGCGCACCGCAGATTGCCGCCTTGAACTGCTCGCCGCACACGCCGCGCTCTCGGGCGCACATCGCGAAACCGTCGCCGCCATAATGGATTGTGCAACAGTAGACGCCGCGCTTTCGGTGCTCGATTGCGCCTGCGAAGTGCAAACCGAAACCGTGCTTCAAAGTCTGCTCACAAAAATTGAAGACCACCTTGACCGTCGCATTTCGGGTGCATTCAAATGGACATTTCTTATGTTCACAAATGTCCGCGGAATCCTCTGTCATTCAAAAAATCTTTTTGATTTTATCAATGAAATGCCTTTTTAGAGCGCATAATTGCTTTTTGGCGCGTGTTTTTTTGCAAAAAATTATTCCAAAGATTGCATTTCGCGGATTTTTTCGACCAAAAGACGCTGGCGTTCGGCGATTAAAATGCCTTTTTTGGCGGGGTCAAAGCCCGGATTGAGCTTCAGAGCATTTTGCCACGCCAAAAGTGCGCCTTCATAATCGCCCGCGGCATATTTTTCGAGCCCTTCGATGTACAATGCGTCAACTTTTGCGGCGAGTTCGGCGCGTCCGCGGTCGCCGAGCTTGATTTTTGCTGAAAGCGAAATATGATTCACAGGATTAAACGACGTGGTTAAATCGAGCGTATAATTTATATTCACCTGCACGCCCTTGTACAGCGCTTCTCCGCCCAAACTCATTCGAGGGTTTCCGCCTTTGAGCAAAAATCCCGAAAGCAGCGCAAACGGTTCGGTTATCTGAAAAATCATTCCGATGCCCGCAGACCATTGCTCCGATTCCGCTGGCGAAAAAAGGTTTATCGGCTGGCTAAAATCCGCGGTAAACGTGAACGCCTCAAACGGCTTGTAAGACGTGCCCGCAGAAATCTGCGTGGGAATCGGGTCATCTTGCGCAATTTTTTCGCTAAAGCCAGTCCACGCCGCACCAACATTTTTTATGCTCAAACCAACGGAGCAATTCGGTTCGCGCGACTGAAAAAATTTCAGAAACGAAAACCGCGTCAGTGCGCCAAAATCCGCCATCACCGCCGCCGCAGACTGAGATAATCCCGACACAATCGCGCCGTTTTCGTCCGCGTAATCCGGCATTGCACGCCACGCACCTTTGAGGTTCACGCCAAGCGAAATGCCCTTAAAATAGTAGCCGTGCAAAAAATGATACGAAAAATTTAAGATGCCCGTCGTTTCGCTGTAATAGCCGCCCGTCTGCTTGTTGCCAAAATAATCGTACTCGGTAAACGGAACGTAAAAGCACTTGATTGCCGCTCCCATACCAAAATCGCCGAAGCGCGTGGTTGCGGCAAGCGTTTCAAGCGCGCTGTCGGAAATCCACGCATTGTGAAACACGGCAATTTCGGTTTCGTCGAGCATACTCGAAGCCGCCGCGTTGTAATCAAAAAAACTGATGTCGTCAGAAAGTCCCGTGTAGGCGCTGCCGAGGCTTTCTGCGCGCCCGCCGAACGGAATGTTCAGAGACAAAAAAGTGGTTGAGCCTGCGTTTTCGTCTTCGCTCACCGAAGAGAAAAAATCCGAAACCGACGTTACCGCCGTGGAATACGTGAGCGCAAAAACGGTCGAGGCGTGCAAAAAAGAGAAAAATAATGCTATAATCTTAAAAAAAGATTTCGTCATCTCTTTCTATTATATACCGTTTTTTAAATTTTCTGTATAATAAAGAGTATCTCTATTTTAATTTTTTTAGGGAAAGGCGCGCATTTGTGTCGAAAATTGTATGTGGGGGAGCAGAAGATTTTGAAATTCAATCATATTTTTTTTGCGATTGCTTTTTTTCTTCTCCCGTGGTGCAAAGTGTCTGCGCTGGACGCGGCTCTTCACGAAATCGACACGCTTATCAACAAGAAAGAATACAATAAAGCCTTAAAATTGATTACGGAATATATGCGGACGAATCCAAAAAATTTTGACGAAGCCGAAAAACGCGTTCAAGATATTTTTTCGCACCGCGATGAATACGCAGAAAAAGCAGACGATTTTATTGAAGTGCTGGTGGAAGAGCCTGAAAATGACAAAAAAAAGCTCGATATGATTGTGGATTTGGAAAATACCGAGAAAAATCCCGGAAAAGCCGAGAAAGAATTTATTGTTGAAGCAAAAAAAGCGGCGCAATTTGCTTATTTTCGCTCGCAATATGCACGAATTCAGCGGGAATCTGCGGCGTTGATTGCAGAAAAGCAATATGCACAAGCGTTTGCGGTGTACGGCAGCGGATTTTTGATTTTCCAAAAGGAATTTTTCGACACGATTGAATCCGAAGACGCAAAAACAGCACAAACAATGCATGCTCTTTTGGAAAAAATCAATGCAAACCAAACCTTTTTTGAGACGGCGCAAACGGAACTTTTATCGGCGTATGATGCGTACATCGCGGCACTGAACGCAGGCGACATCAAAAAAAGCGAGCGGATTTTTCAGACGGTGAAAACAGAATTTTCACGACTCGCCGCAATTCACAACGATTTGCTCAAAACGGGGCAGGCATTTCAGGATTGTTATGATGCGCTCAACGAAAAAGTCCCTGAATTGACGGACTCGATTTATATTGCTTTCACCAAAACTTTGACGGTCGGCGGTTCTGAAAAAGCGGGCGCGGTCAGTGTTATCGAAGCGGAATGGAACGATTTGGTGGGAAAAATGGACAATGCGGCGTATCTTGCCACCAAAAAATTCAGCGACAAAATGAGTTCGGCGCAAAATGATTCGTATGAGCAAATCAAAGCGGACAGCAATCAAGTGCGCCAATTCGCCGCGCTTTCGGGCAAAACAAACGACATTCACAAGCTGCTGACAAAGCGCGGCGGCGGCAGTTTTTTTGACGACAACGAAGCGTATTCGCGCTCGCTTTCGGCGATGGAAAAATGGGCGGTGCGCTGTGAGGGACTGTCGGCGGTGCGGAGGGCGTTCAGCGACGAAGATTCCGTCATCGAGCGGCTTTCGGATACGGCGGTGGCGCTTCAAAACGAGCGTGCTGGGAATCGCGATGCGGTGGAAAAAATGATTAGCGCATTGAGCATTTTCAAAACGTATCGCGATAAATTTGCCGATGATACGCCGTATTTGCAGGATTTGACGCAGGAGAACGGCGGGCTTGATTGGGGGAACGCCCTCGATTATCACGATTCGCTCACCCGCGCGGTCGCCGAGCACTACGAACAGTCCACGCTGAATTTGTGGCAAAAGCTCTCAAATTATTTTGCCATCGCCAGTACCGACATTGCCCGCGACGATGAAAAGCGGCACGACGACGCGCTGACTTTGCTCGGAAAATCCGAAGACGACCCGCATTTTTCGCGGGAATCGCTGGTGAAATTTGAAGATGCACAAAAACGGATTTCGGAGGATATAAAAATCCTTGAGTCTGAAAACGAGGTTTTTGAAACAGGGGCAGATTTTGAGGAAACTATCGCCGAAAGCCGCGGAATCGTGCGCGAAAATATTGTGTTTTTGCAATCATTGCTGTCTGAATGTGGCAAAAATAGTCGGACAGCAAAAAATAATGTCGCTCTTGCCGAAAAAGCGCAGGACGAAGCAGAACGGCGGTATCAGCAAGCCGCCGCGGCAGCAGAGCGCAACGATTTTGAAGCCGCTCGCAACAGCCTTGCGCGCTCCCGCACCAAATTCAACGAATCGCTTTTTTACCAAGAAGATGCCGATTTGCGAAAGCGCAGCGACGATATTTTGGCATCACTCGCCGCCGAAATCGCCCGCGCTGAAAATGCGCTCATCGTTAAGGAAGTGCGCGAGCTCATTACGCAGGCACGAAAAGAATATTTCAACGGGGAATTTGAAACGGCAGAAAGTCTTTTGATTCGCGCAAAAGACCGCTGGGCAATCACGAACGTTGAGGAAAATCCAGAAATCAGCAGTATGCTTTCGCTCGTAAACAACGCGCTGGAGCTGAAAAACGGACGCGAGCTCAATCCTGCCGCACCGCTTTACCCGGAGATGTCGCAGATTTTGAACATCGCAAAAAAATATTTTGACGAGGCGCAAAAACAGCTCAAGAAAAACAAGCGCGACAAAGCGATGAATTATTTTGACAAGGCTTTGAGCAAGCTCCACGAATTGCAGCTTGTGTATCCGCTCAATCGCGAGGCAAGCGTTTTGACGCTGAAAATCGCCCAGATTTCTGACCCGAAGGGCTTTGAAAAGCTCTTTGCGACTAAAATCGAAACGGCAAAAATGCAAATCAAAGTAAAGGAAACGCGGCAGCAAGCCTACGCAGATTTGCTTGATTTGTATGAAATCAATCCGAAATATCCGGGCTTGAAAAAGCTGATTTACGATATTGAAATTGAAATCGGGATTCGTCCAAAGCCCGTGGACAAAGCGGCGCAACAGAGAGCGGAGGCTTTGACCGCACAGGCAAAAAAGATGATTGCAAGCGGCGATTCGGCAAAATTGCAAAACGCGCTCTCACTTTTGAATCAAGCGGTCGCAATAAACGCAGACAACTCAGAAACCACGTCGTTAATCGACAACGTGCAAACGCGCGTGGGCGGAAACGCATCGCTGGTGCTTTCGGGCGAAGACGAAGCAAAATACCAAAAAGCCGTGCAAGCGCTGCAAAAAAACAACGTTATTGCCGCAAAAGCCCTCGTGGAGCAACTTTTGCGAAAGCCCGTCAATCAAAAATCAGCCAAAATTTTGGAGCTGCAAAAGAGGGTCAATGCACTGCTGTAAGTTTTTTTCCGCGATTATTTTTATTTTTTCTCTTTTTTCTGCGATTCACGCATTTTGCGAAGAACGATTTTGGGAATATCCCGCGCAATTTACCCAAACCGACAGCCGCTTTCCGTCCGTGATTTCGGGAACTGCGGACTCTCGAGATTTTTCCGTGCTTTTTTACGAAGACGTGGACGACAAAAAATCCGCGATTTATCTTTCGGCAAAAATCACGCGCGACGGCAAAACATGGACGGACATTCCCCGATTTGCCGGTCCGTATTCCTATGTGGGCGCGGTTCCCGACCAATACGCCGCGGCAGTCAACGACAGCGGAAGGCTCTGCGTGGCGGTCATCACGGGCATTGGCACGCTGTCTGTTTTTAGCGCGGACGTGAGCGCAGAACAGCTATCATTTTCAGAAACGAAATTGCAGGCGATAGAAAATCCGTTTCTCGCACCCCGCATTTACAAGAATTCTCGCGGCGGATTTACGCTCTTTTCGTCGCAAGGACAAGAAAATTCGTTTTCGATGCTGATGGCGACTTCCGAAAACGGCGTTGATTGGAGCAATTTTGAATCGTTCCAGCCCTCCGAAAGCACGATGAATCCGTTTTTGCCCGTGCTTTTTGCGGGAAAAGACAGCGCAGAAAACACCGTGGACAAAGTGATTTTTCAGGCGCAATACAACAACGGAAACCGCCTTGTCTATCAGCTCTACAAAACCGAATTCAATCCAGACGCAAAAACGTGGTCGCCTGCGGTGCTCATTTCGGACGAAAATTCATTTTTTTACGCCAAAGACCGCCAAAAATTTGATTCATACAACAATCAGCGTCCATCTGTCTTTTCGTTTGACGGCAAAACATACGTCGCTTGGGAGCGCTCCTACGCGGCGTATGACCAGCCGCATATCTGGTTTTCGGAATTTGACGGCGAAGCGTTTGTAAAAAATTCCATTCAGGAATTGACCTCCAGCGGAAGCGCGCACCGCCCCATTTTGTTCAAAACAAAAAGCGCAGATGATTTTTCTGAAAAACTCTCTATCGTTTGGTTTGACAATCGGCGCGGATTCGAGAGCGTTTTTTTCGGCGAATACGAAAACGGCAGTTTTGACGGCTCGGTGATTTCGCGCACGTCGGTGTCGTCATCTTTCGCGTATCCTGTGATTTCGGGGGACGGCACCGAACTTTCGTTTGTGTGGCAACAAAACGCGAGTCAAAAAGGGAAATCCAATCTGTATATTCTCGAAAAAGACCACAGCGTGCCTCGCCCCGTTTTAAGCGGCATTTCATTCAGCGAGGGCAAGCGATACACCGCCAAGCGCGCGAGTGCCAAAATCATTCCGCCCGACGATTCTTCGGGGATTGCAGGATATTCGTGGATTTTTACGCAGGATAAAAACGCCGAAGTTCCCGCGGTGCGCTCCAAAAAATCGGGCGACACCAAAATAACAGCGAATGCCACCGCGGACGGTTTTTGGTATTTTAAAGCCCGCGCCCAAGATTTTGCAGGCAACTGGTCAGACGCCGGCTCAATCGCGTATTTTCGCGACACCACGCCGCCCCTCAAGCCCATCGTAACCGCACCAAAAAACGACGGCGCAGGTTTTGCCGCATCAAACACGTTCTCGGTGCGCTGGACGCAAAACCCCGCCGACACGGACGTTGCTGGCTATACGTGGGCATTGCAGTACGTTGCAGGAGAGCCAAAAGACGAAAAAGCATTGGCGCAGGCGCTCAAAAAAAATGCGTCCAAACTAAAATCGCAAAAGCCGCCGCAGACGTTTATGGGCAAAAAGCAAAAATCTGATTATCAGAATCTGCGAAACGGCATTTATGTGTTCTCGGTTGCCGCGATTGACACCGTGGGAAACATCGGAAAAAGCGAAAATATTTTTATCGCACTCAACAAATACGAAGCACAGACGAGCGTTACTGCGGTCGAGGTGGACAAAAACGAATTCAACGAAATCTTTATGACGATTTTGGGAAACGATTTTACCTATCACGGCACGATAAGCGAAATCTACATCGACCGCGACGGAAGCGCACCGTACGACAAAATTCTGCGCCTTTCCGACGGCGATTACGAAGTCAACAGCACAAATCGCATTTCTGGCATACACACGCGCGATTTGGACGAGGGTGATTACCAAGTCGGGCTGTTCCACACGGAGCGCGGCGTTTTCTTTACCAAAAAGGTGTTCCATGTGGAGCAAAACGGCACGGTCAAATTTGAAAACGAATTCGATTACAAGCCGCTGTGGAAGCCGTTTGCAGACAGCGGAAAAAAGAAAATCGATATGCCGCTCGTTATTTTCTGCCTGCTTTTTGCGCTCGCATTTTTGGCGGCGATTGCGGCAGGACGCGGAATGCAGCGGACAATCATCGAAATGGTTTGGACGAAAAACGATATTATTGCCATTGAAGAGGGAAAAAATATGCCACGAAAAAAGCAGGTTTCAAACGCAAAAAAACATTTCAGTCTCAGGCTCAAACTTGTGCTGTTCACCGTCATTCTCGTTATTATGGTGGTGCTGCTCGTTGCATTGCCACTGGGCTTTTTTATGACGCGGACGCAAGAAAAAACGCTGGCTTCGGGACTTTCGGAGCGGGTTGAAGTGCTTTTGGAAAGCCTTTCGTCCGGCGTAAAAGCATATCTTCCGCTCGAAAATATTCTGGAGTTGTCGAACCTGCCTGCGCAGATTTCCGCGCTTCCCGAAGCCATTTCTGCCACGATTTCAGGCATTCCGTCTGGCGGCGGCAATACCAATCTAGATTACGTTTGGGCAACGAACGACGAGCACATCAGCGAAAAAATCGACTCCGAACTTCAGTACGGCATTTCGCGCTTTACCGACGAAACGCTCGAAAAGATTTCGCTTGATTTCGTGGAACTCAACGCCATCGTTACCGAGCAGGCGGGCGCAATCGCCGACAGCATCGCTGAACTCAATGCGGAGGGCGCAGAACTCGCGCTCAACGACGATGCCGAAAGCGAAAAGCGAATGGACGAGCTTTCCACGATTACCATGCAACTTTCCGCGCGGCTGACCAAAATGCTCAGCGATATTTCAAGCAACACCACGAGTTCCTATCCGCCGTATGACGACGAAATCATCGACCCGAGCCAAAATCGCTATATTTTTTACAAACCCGTTTTGTATCGGCAGGGCAGCGAGCAAAATTATATCCGCGGCATTATTTTCATCACTGTTGACACCACAAATCTTATCCGCTCCGTTGCAAACGCCCGAAAAACCGTTATTTTCACCTCGCTTTCCATCACGATTATTGCGGTCATCATCGGCGCAATCGGCGCGCTCCTCGTGGCAAGCGTCATCGTCAATCCGGTCAAAAAGCTGGAAAAACACGTCGCGATGATTTCGGGCACAAAAGACAAAATGAAACTCGCCGGCAAAGACATCGCCATTTCTTCCAACGACGAAATTGCCTCGCTCGGCGAAAAAATCAACGAAATGACGCACGGGCTGGTAAAAGCCGCCGAAGAAGAGCAGCTGATGATGGACGGAAAATCTGTGCAACAGGCATTCTTGCCGCTTTTGCCGATGGGTAAGGGCAAAATGTCCATCTCGGAATTCAAGGGCGAAAACCTACATTTCTTCGGCTATTACGAAGGCGCGTCGCTTGTTTCGGGCGATTACTTTGACTACAAAATGCTCGACAAAAAATGGTTCGCGGTCATCAAATGCGACGCTTCGGGTCACGGCGTTCCTGCGGCTCTGATTGTGACGGTCGTCGCCACGTTCTTCCGAAAATATTTTGAAAACTGGAGTTTTGCCAAAAACGGCACGCGAATCGGCGAAGTCGTTTTGCAGATTAACGAGTTTTTGGCAACGCTCGGTCTTCAGGGAAAATTCGCGGCAATCTGTCTGTGCCTCATCAACACGCAGACGAGCGAAGTCTATGTGTGCAACGCGGGCGACAACATCGTGCACATTTACGACGGCGAACAAAAAAAGATGATTGTGCGCCAAATGTTCCCCAATCCTGCGGCGGGAAATATGTCAGCGGCGTTTGTGCGCGACGTGCTAATGCAGGAACTTGAGTTCAAGGTGGAAAAAATCCAGCTCAAAGCCGACGACGTGCTGTTTTTGTACACTGACGGCATTGAAGAATCCACGCGAAAATACCGCGACAGCGATTTCAACGAGATTTCAGAAAAGGAAACCTCCGACGAAGGCACACCGCACGAACACACCGAATTGGTTGACCACGAGCAGATGGAAAATGAGCGAATCCACGCAATCATCGAGGCGGTAAAAGCGCGAGGAACGTATGTGCTCGAAAAAAAGCACAATCCGCTGAACGCCGAGCGGCTGGAGTTCGATTTTTCTTCGTGCGACGGAAATGCACAAGACATCATCATCGCGCTCGCTTCGGTGGAAAAAGTGTTCCGCTTCTACAAACCGAGCGACGCTACGGCAAGCGACACCGTGCGCTGCGACAAAAAAATCGACGATTTCCTGCAAAAGCATTTCAATCGCTACGATTTTTATTGCTCTCAAAAAAACGAGGCGTTTGAAAGCCCCGTGTATGTGGAATACACGTTCTTGCGCGAAGACGAGCAACTCGACGACCTCACGCTTTTGTGCGCTTCCCGCTTTTAGCGCGCAAAAAATGACAGAGCGGATTTTGTGAAATATAATACAAAGAAATGAACCATCTTTTTGGAGGATTGTATGAAAAAATTATCTATCGTAGCAGTTTGCGCACTTGCGCTGCTTTTTGCATCGTGCGTTTCAGCGCCCAAGCCGATTGAAAAGCAAAGCACAGAGCAAGAAACAAAGAGTACCGACGAAGAGCCGACCGACGAAACTGAGCCGACACCGAAAGAGGAAGAATCCACCACCAGCGACACAAAAAGCATTGCAGAAGAAAAAAAATCGCGTGATTTTGAAAATGCGGCGTGGATTGTCCGCGGCGAAAACGGCGCGCAGTATCTGGAAAACAAAAACACCGCGGAAGTTTCGGGAGCAAAGGGCGTAAAAGCGGTCTTGCGCGTTCAGAGCAACAAAAAAATCTCCGTGCGATTTGACGGAATGGACGGCAAGCGCGCCGTCAACACATGGTCAACACAGTTTTCCGTCGCCGTCAAAGACAGCTACGACATTGAGTTTGTGCTCACCGACGTTATGCGGGACGGTATGGTGATTTTTAATCCTGACAATTCCGAACTGGTGCACGATTTACTTTTGACAGGCGGAATGTTGGAGTTTTTGCTGAAAAACGACGAAAACCCAGCAGAGAGCTATTCCTTCCGCCTCGAATACCCCGAAGGCTCGTACGAAGAAGCATTTTCGGAGCTGAACGCCCGCAATATCGGCAACTGATTTTTTTGGGTGCGATGGAACGTATGCTTGAAAAAAAATAATGATTATGCTCAAACTCGTTTCAGCATCTTTCAAAAAATTTTTTTTACCCGAATCCGTGTGGAGTGAGAGCACAAAAAATTTTTTTTTACCGAATCCACGCGGAGTGAGAACGAAAAAAATTTTTTTTTACTAAATCCACGCGGAGTGAGAGCACAAAAAATTTTTTTTTATCAAATCCACGCGAAAGCAGAGCGAAAAATTTTTTTTTGCCGTTTCCGCCGCCCAAAAGTGCAACGCCTTTCTTTTTTTTCTCTTTTCTTCACAGCGTAT
>CALBGU010000297.1 GCA_937893155.1 uncultured Treponema sp.
GAAACAAAATCAGAGCGGAAACCAGATTTTCCATTGCGCAAAAACTAGAGCGGGCGAATGAGCCGCAGCCATAGGCTGATTTGTAAGAGCCGCAGGCTGTCTATCCCGCTCGGAGAACACACTGCGGCAGGCTCGGAGCAGACCAATGTGCTAACCTTAGCGCAGACAATGTGCTAGGCTTAGCGCAGTTAGTGTGCTAGGCTTAGCACTGGCGATGTGCCAGAGTTAGCCCAGAGATGCGATAGGAACGCGCTTGTAATACTGCACCGAGCGTATTGTTTGCAATGCCCTTTGCCCGTGGTTGTATCGCGTGCGGACGACGAACAGATATTCTCCGCTTGCGATGTCGGTCGGCAGACGGCACATAATCTCGGAGGGCTGATTTATGCCTAAGCGCGTGATTTTCCGCTCTGCGCCGTCCGCGTCTACAAGAAACACGCCTTGTTCATCATCGGTTTCGTCGATTTTCAAGCCCTTGCCCGTGAGCCGCACATAGCCGCCCGCAATGATGTTTTCGGTGTCTTCGCAGTTTTCGATGTTGACAAGATAGGCGAGTTCGCGCTTTTTGCCGCAGTTTTTGACTTCGATGAGAGCAAGCGTGTCTTTGAGAGCCTTGAGCAGTCTGAGGTCAAAGGTGAGCTTGTTGGCATCTCCTGCCTTTTTCATTCCGTCAGTCCACACGCCCGTAACGCGCGGAAACAACTGAATGTTCGTGTCGGCAAACGCCCTGCCTCTCGCAAGCACTTCGCGCACCTCTTTATCGCGTGCGTTCAAAATCGCTAAAATTGTATTGTAATTGCCGATTCCCTTATTGCTCAAAGTTCGTGCAATGTCTTCGTTGTGCGCGCTCTCGCCGTTCGTGAGGACATCGGCGGTGTATGTGTCCTGCAGTGCGCCTTTGAGGTGGCTTTTTCGCAGTTGTACGCACCAGAGATATTCTTTTTTGCTCATACTATTTCCGCTTGCTTATGTGAATCGTCTTTTTGCAATTTCTGAATGACCGTGTCCGTGGCTTTCACATCATCTTTTGACAGCCGCTTATAATCCTTGCGGAACGATTTTGCGGAATGAATTATTCTAGTCATCGCTCATAGCCGCCTTGAAGTCGTCAAAGGTGTTGAACACTTCGTATTCGCCGCGCTCAAACTCGCCGATTGCTTCATCGAGCTTTGCTCTTTCCTCGTCATTTCCCGAAAAGCCGTCGTTAGCCTGTTGGAGCGAGCGTGCAAGATATTCGATGACTGCCAATTTTTCTACATAAGAGAGCACGTCAAGCTGACGCTCAAAGTTTCTCAGTTCCATTGCTGACATAATATTCCTCCTGATGTTCTTTTCAAAATGTATTGTAGCATAGAAGGCGCGTTTTTTTCTAGGGCGCAGGGCTGTTGAAACAATGCCGCCGCCTTTGGTATAATGAACGCGAAATGACTGATATGAATAAAGATATTCTTGCAGATGAGATATTTTCACGCTACGGCGCAATTACGAGAGCGCGCGGCTGTTTCCTGTACACAAAAAAGACGGTGCGCTTAACCGATATGTTCCGCGAGGGCGGCGCGGCGATTTTGGGCTGGGGCGGCGGCAGTGCGTTCACGATGCTCAAGAACACGCTCAACCGCGGTATCACGGGGACTTTTCGCACGGAGTTTCACCCGCAACTTATCCGCGCGGTGTCGCTTCTCTTGGACAATCAAAAAAACACGCGGACGCTTCGTGTCTTCCGCTCGCTTTCTGCCCTCCGCGCCGAATGCGGCGAAGATGTCGCGATATACACGCCGTTCGACCCCGATAACACCGATTACAGCACAAAAGACGCCGTTGCTGTTGTGCCGCCGCTTCCGTGGGTATCGCCTTCGTATGCACTGCTTGCCGTGAAGGCAAACTCCCCTCGCCTGCTAGGAGAGGGGTCGGGGGTGAGGTCGTCGGGGGAGTCGCTGCTGTCGATACCTGCGCCGATGGCGGCGGGAATGTGCCGCGCGATATACGACGTTATCAAGGCGCAGGGCGAATGGAGAGAGCAGGATTTTTTCTTGTATGACCCCGTGCTGACGAAATACTGGACGCGGCGCGGCTGTTATCTGTTCCCCAAGGTGAGCCGAGAGCGATACGCGGATTTTGTGCGCCATTGCCTTGACTGCGCGATTGTTATCAGTCCCGATTACGACACGCCGAGCCTTGTGCCGTTCGGTGCGGACAGGGGCGTTTTCACCGCGCTCAAGAACAAGCCGTTCGAGGAAGAAAGATGATGAGCGGCGAGCTTGTGCCGTATGCGCTCAAGGTCGTCTGCGGCTTTGCGGCGGCGTTTATGGCGATTTTGGCGTGGAGCAAGACGCGCGAGGTGTCGTGGACGTGTGCGGCGGCGGCGGTCGTGGTGCGATTTGCGGGCGAGATGTTCGATATGCTTTGTGCATTGCATTTGCTTGCCGCGCCAGAGCTTTCGCTGTTCGGGCTGCAGGCGACGGAGTTGTTTTTTACGGTTGTGCCAGCATTGCTTTTAATCATCGCGTTTGCGGCGGTGATGTATAATGCGTAACGCGAGGGGGAAAAAAATGGATTTTGAAACACCAGAGATGAGCGAGAGCGCGAACTCTGCTATCGACGAGTTTTGGCAGGAGTTTGTGAAGAGCGCAGGGCTCGACGAAGAGGCGTTGTATGCAGGCGACCTCACGTTTGACGGCAAGGGCAACGACAAAGCCGCGCTGTTGAACCTTGTGCTATCGGGCAAAAAGACCGTGATGATGAACGCATTTGAGGCGTACACGATTGACCGCGAGCCGCTTCCTGTGTCGGGGGAATATTCGGTTGTGCTGGACTTCAACGGCGAGCCGTCTTGCATTATCCAGACCGAGAGCGTGTCGGTTGTGCCGTTTTCTGCGATTTCGTGGGAGCTTGCAAGCCGCGAGGGCGAGGACGAAAACCTTGACGAATGGAGAGAGCGGCGGCGGCAGCTGTTCGAGGACGAGGGCGATATTATGGGCTATGAGTTCAATCCTGATATGCGCGTCGTGGTCGAAATCTTTAATGTGGTGTATCATAAATAAAACGCAATAGATATGTTTGGAAACCTTGTGTCATTGCCGCACTTGATACGGCAATCTATACCTATTTTTTGCCAAAGAACGCGGAGAGTTTGTTGAAGAATGCGGGTGTTTTCGCTTTCTTTTCCACCACTGCCTGCTTTTCTTCGGCGTACGCGGTTATATCGCTCGACAAGCCGACGACAAGAACGTGCATTTTCGCTTTCATCACAAACGTGTCTTCGCTGATAAGGCGGAAATCCACCTCATTTTCACGATATGCCACGGCGTTCAAGCGGAAACGATTTCTAAACGCAAGCTGCGTGATGCCGTCGAACTCGTCTTTTATCTCAATTTCGGCTAACGCCTCTTCGCTGTCTTGCGAAATCGGAGTGAAATTGAAAAGCACGGACGAAATAAGGCGCGGCGTAATTCTAACGGCGGCTTCCTCGTCGGGATAAATCACGTCCGTCGCACCGACTGCGCTTAAAATCTCGCCGTGTTCGTGGCTTGAGGCAACTGCGAAAATCTTTTTGAACTTGTCGCGTCGCTCTGCGCTGTCGTTGAGTTTTTTGAGTTCGTTGACAATGAGAATAGAAGATTCTATCGTACCGCCGATGTCTACAATCGCATAATCGATGTCTTCGGGGATTAACTTTGCAAGATTGCCCCCGATTGCGTCAGTGATAAGGCAATCGCCGATAATGCTGTATTGTTCGCGGAACTTTTCCACAAGCGAGCCGTCTTTGTCGATAACGGTTACTTCTACATCTTCATCTTTCATCTGCTTCACAAGGCTTTGCCCAAACGCGCCCAGCCCAATAATCACGATAGAAACCATTTTCCCTCCAGATATTCTCTTTTGATTATAACACACATTCTACTGCTCTGCTACCTACTTGCAGATACCGCCCTTATCTCGCTATAATGGCATTACTTACATTTTTT
>CALBGU010000298.1 GCA_937893155.1 uncultured Treponema sp.
TTATGGAAAAGCAACTGGTGCATTGCCTGACGGAAGAAAGGCACACGAGCCATTCTCACCGGGAGCAAACCCATCTTATGGTGCAGAAACAAAGGGCTTGGTAAAGTCTTTGAACTCTGTTGCAAAGCTTCCTTACGAGCAGGCTTTGGACGGTATTTCAAATACTCAGACAATTAACCCAAGCGCACTCGGACACGACAAGGCAGAACGTGTTGAGAACTTGGTAAATGTTCTTGATGGTTACTTCGATGTAGGACCAGACTCTGGGCACGCTGGTGCACATCACTTGAACGTAAACGTCTTTGGCGTTGAGAAGCTCAAGGATTGTCAGGCACACCCAGAGAAGCCTGAGTACGCAAACTTCACCGTTCGCGTTTCAGGTTACGCAGTTCGCTTCATCAACCTTACAAAAGAGCAGCAGGACGACGTTATCGCTCGTACTTGCCACGCAGCTCTCTAGTTTGAAATTTTCTAATCAAGTAGCGTAATAGTGAACGATATAAATCCCCTAGAATATCTAGGGGATTTTTGTTTAAGCATTGTTGCTGTTATAAATTTTTTATTTAGTGCTAAAAAAGGGAGTTGATATAACAGTTAAAATGACTTAATTCTCTATAAACGGTTAGCGTTTCTAAATTTTCAAATGCAGATTTCCAACTATCTCTGTATCGTTTTAATGTTCCGTTTTTATCAACATAGCTGTGCTACAACGTCTGAAAATGCATAATTTTGAGGAAGGTCGAAAAAATCAAACGAAAATGACGTACCAAAATTAAAGCAATTTCCATCGGACATTTTCAAAACAAATCCTGTCCACGACATAAGCGTTTCGCCTTGGATTTTCTGCAACAATGAGAGCGGCATTGCATTTCTGCACTGTTCAATGCGTATGATTTCATTTGGATTGAGCACATTTTGTTCTGTTACAAATGCACTTATCATTTTTTTAGGTTGCTTGTGCGATTCATCAAAGCGCCTTATTGCCAAATCGATATACGTTTGTTTATCCAGAAATGCAACGCAGGGAAGCGTGATGTTTCCTTTTAATATAACGGATGCTCGATATTTTTTCCCATACAAATCATTTTCAATCGGTTCAATCGAATTTACTAAAAAATCTTGTATCTCTTGTTCTTTCATAATTTTTGCCGTAGATTTACAAAAAAACCGTTTCTGCAAAAAACAGAAGCGGTTTTGTAAAAAATCAAATTTTTATCCGCGCGGGAGACTATCAAGCGCGATTAAGTTCGGCGAATCAGACGCTTTTTCGATTTCTGCGTATCGCTCCATAAGTTTTTTCTGTTCACTATTCAGATGATTAGGGAAACTGACAAAGAACTTCAGATACAAATCGCCCTTGCGTCCAGAATCGCCCTGCGGAACCCCTTCGCCGCGAATCCGCAACTGTGCGCCATGTGTGGTGTACGCTGGCACAGAAAAAACAATATCGCGACCGTCAAGGCTCTTTATGTGCAATTTTGCGCCCAAAACTGCCTGAGAAAGTGTTAGCGGCACTGCACAATACAAATCATCGCCGTTTCGCTCAAAGAACTTATCATTATCCACATTCAAAACGATGTATAAATCTCCTGCAGGACCGCCGTTAAAGCCCGAATCGCCTTCGTGTGGAATAACAATCTGTCTGCCGTCGTCAACACCAGCGGGGATTTTTATGGTAACGACTTTTGTTTTAGAAACCGCCCCTGTGCCGCGACAGTCCGAGCAGGGACTTTCGATGATTGTACCAGAGCCGCGGCAATTCGGACAGGTCTGCTGAACAGCGAACATTCCCATTGAGCGCCGAACCTGCCCAGCGCCGCCGCACGTTGGACACGTTTTTCGCCCTGAGCCAGATGAACAGCCTGTTCCGTGGCATTTTTCGCAGTTTTCCTTGTGCGAAAAACGGACATCGAGTTTTGCACCAAAAACCGCGTCTTTGAACGAAATCCGTACATCTTTTCTGAGGTCATTTCCTCGTGCTGGGGCATTCGGGTCGCGAGCGCGTCGAGATGAACCGCCGCCGAAAAACGATGAAAATACATCGCTGAAAGCCCCTTCGCCGAAACCGGAGAACAAGTCGCTAAAGTCATGGAAGGCATTGGAATAGCCTCCTGCGCCAGCACCTCCCATTCCGTCAAGACCTGCGAACCCGTATTGGTCGTATGTTGCTCTTTTTTTCTCGTCAGAAAGCACTTCATACGCCTCTGTTGCTTCTTTGAATTTGTCTTCAGCTTCTTTGTTTCCAGGATTTCTATCTGGGTGATATTTTACAGCTAATTTGCGGTATGCTTTCTTTATCTCTTCTTTGTCCGCACTCTTTCCAACACCTAAAACTTCGTAATAATCTCGTTTAGCCATTTCATTTATTCTCCGTCTACATAGTTAATGAAAAAAAGACCGCTACCAAAAAGATTGTATCTCAAGGCAGCGGTTTTGCAAGGAGATTATTCCTTATTTGTCGTCGTGAACTTCATACTCAACGTCGTCGCCCTTGCCCTTCTCAAATCCAGAAGAAGATGCGCCCGCGTTGTTAGCTCCAGCATTGCCAGCACCAGCTCCGCCAGCAGCACCTGCTTGCGCGCCCTGCTGCTTGTAAAGCTCCTCGGCAATCTTGTAAGAAGCCTGTTTCAAAGCCTCTGTCTTTGCCTTGATGTCGTCAGTGTTTCCACCCTCAAGAGCCTTCTTCAAGTCTGCGATTGCGTTGTCAATCTTGTCTTTTTCAGCGGCAGGAACTTTGTCGCCAAGCTCTTTCACGCTCTTTTCTGTCTGATAGATAAGAGAATCTGCTTCGTTCTTAGCGTCAACGCTTTCTCTCTGCTTCTTGTCGCTTTCTGCGTTCGCCTCAGCGTCTTTCACCATTCGGTTAATCTCTTCTTCGCTCAAGCCGCTTGAAGAGGTAATCTGAATGTGCTGCTCTTTTCCAGTGCCCTGGTCTTTTGCAGAAACGTGAACAATACCGTTAGAGTCGATATCGAATGTAACTTCAATCTGCGGAACTCCGCGCGGAGCTGCAGGAATACCAACGAGGTCGAACTTGCCGAGCGTGCGGTTCTGGCTTGCCATTTCGCGCTCACCCTGCAAAACGTGGATAGAAACTGCTGTCTGTCCGTCTGCCGCAGTTGAGAATACCTGACTCTTGCGAGTTGGGATTGTCGTGTTGCGGTTGATGAGGCGTGTGAAGATACCGCCCATTGTTTCAATACCGAGTGAAAGAGGTGTAACGTCGAGCAAAAGAACGTCTTTAACATCGCCCTGAAGAACGCCGCCCTGAACAGCTGCACCGATAGCAACAGCTTCATCTGGGTTGACTTCGCGGCTTCCCTCTTTACCGAAAATCTGTTTTACGATTTCCTGCACTTTTGGCATACGGCTTGAACCGCCGACGAGCAAAATATCGTCGATTTTGTCTGCAGTGATGCCAGCATCTTTCATAGCTTTGATACAAGGCTCTTTTGTTGCCTCGAACAAATCATCTGTCATCTGCTCGAACTGTGCGCGAGTCAAATCCTTCTGCAAGTGCTTTGGACCTGTTGCGTCCGCTGTGATGAACGGAAGGTTGATTGTTGTGCTTGTCTGGTTAGAAAGGCTGATTTTTGCATTCTCAGCAGCCTCTCTCAATCGCTGCATAGCCATTGGGTCGCCAGAAAGGTCGATGCCTGTATCAGCCTTGAAGCTGTCGATAAGCCAATTTACGATTCGTCTGTCCCAGTCATCTCCACCGAGGTGTGTGTTACCGTTTGTAGACTTAACCTCGAAAACACCATCGCCAAGCTCAAGAATAGAAATATCGAATGTACCGCCACCAAGGTCGTAAACAGCGATTGTCTTATCTCCCTTGCTTTCCTTGTTGAAACCGAATGCCAAAGAAGCGGCTGTAGGCTCGTTGATAATTCTCTTTACGTCAAGACCTGCGATTTTACCAGCGTCTTTTGTAGCCTGACGCTGTGAGTCGTTGAAGTAAGCAGGAACGGTGATAACAGCTTCTGTAACAGTCTCGCCGAGGTAATCTTCTGCAGTCTTCTTCATTTTCTGCAAGATGAAAGCAGATACTTCCTGCGGGCTGAACTCTTTGTCCTGTCCGCCCTCCTGAACCTTTACGCGCACATTCTCGCCGTGGTCAACGATTGTGTACGGCATCATCTTTGCCTCGCCTGCAAGTTCGTTGTAGCGGTGTCCGATGAAACGCTTAATAGAATAAACTGTGTTCTTTGGGTTTGTAACCATCTGGTTTTTCGCAGGAAGACCGACGATTCTGTCGCCCTTTGCTGTGAAACCTACGATAGAAGGTGTTGTGCGTCCGCCCTCTGAGTTCTGAATAACAACAGGCTTGCCGTTTTCCATAACAGCAACGCAAGAGTTCGTTGTACCAAGGTCAATACCAATAATTTTTCCCATAATATATATCTCCTCAAAATGCTCTGCTTATTTTTGTTCAGCGTCAGCTTTCTCATCAGCTTTTGCTGCTTCAGCCTTATCTTCAGCCTTTACACTGCCGTCTGGCATTGTAACCATAACTTTTGCATGTCGAATAACGCGGTCTTTGAGTTTGTAGCCCTTCAAATACACTTGCGAAAGCACAGGCTCTGCAACTGCCCCCTCTGCGCTTCCGATAGCCTCGTGAATCTCTGGGTCGAACACATCTCCCGCCGCACCGTAGCTTGTTAGATTGTATTTATTCTCGAGCAATGAAACAAGCCCCTTGCTCACCATTTTTACGCCGTCCGCGATAGAAGCAGCGTCTTTTGCACTCTCCGCGGCTTCAATCGTGCGGTCAAAATTATCAAGGGAATCAAGAAGGTCTTTCAAGAGATTGGTGTTTGCATAATCCAAAGTCTCCTGCTTTTCCTTAATCATTCTCTTTCTGTAGTTGTCGAAGTCTGCGATTTTTCTCAAAAGCTGCTCTTTCAAGTCCGCATTTTCTTTTTCCAGTTCTGCGATTCTCTCTTCAGGCTTTTTTTCTGCATTTTCAGTGTTTGCAGTTTCAGCAGCCTGTTCTTCTTTTTTGTCTTCAGTCTGCTCTGTGTTATCTTCTGCCATAATCTTGCGTTCCTAAAAAAATAATTACTTTCTATATCTAAGTTACGAATTTGGATATACAATCGTCAAATTTTTTTTGCATTTTTTTATCATTTTCTTTTCTTTTTTTTCAAAAATACCTTTCCGCGTTTCGCAAAAGCGTTCCTTTTCACAAAAGGAGCTTTCCGCGTGTGGAAATGAACATATTTTTTCAAAAGAAGGCTTCCGCGTTTTGCAAATGTTCGATTTTTAACAAAAATGGCTTTCCGCGTACGGAAATGAACAGCTTTTTCATAAAGGAGCTTTCCGCGCGCGGAAATGAACATATTTTTAACAAAAGAAGGCTTCCGCTCACGAGCGGAACCATTTTTTTAGCGATTGTTTTTTTTGAGGAAATGCCTTTCATTCCCGTTGCTGTCGAGAATAATAGACCTATTCGATAACCTTGCTACATAAAAAGTTTTTTAGTTTCCGAACAGGTCTTTCATAAATCTACTGCAGGGAAAATGTTTGCACTTATCTATGGGAGCTGTATAGAACGCTGTTGTGCTTGCCTTAATTGAGCGTAATCTTGCGCTGATAGAACGGTGCTGTATAAGCCTACTTTTTCGTTTCTGTGCTTATCGATTCCCGTATAGCAAAGGCTAGCGTCTTCGTAACATTTGAACTTATAAACAGCGTCGTTCATCAATGCTTCATTAAAGATATTGAGCGACACAAGCAAATCAAAATCGTGCAACGTCAAAGCCGTTACCTTATGGAACAAATCGCTTTCGAGCTGTGTGATAACATCTTTTAGAGAGTATTCTCGATAATCCGACAGATACATAAACACAGGAATACGAGTTGCAAACTTGATGAGCTTTTCTTGTATCTCTTTTCGCTTGCTCTTCATATCCTTTTCTTCTTTTGAAATCTCTTTCTTTTCCTCTTGCGTTGGCTCGCCTTCTTTTGTTTTAGCTGCTTTGATTTTATCGCTCTTGCTGATAATCGTTTCGATTTCTTTATTCAGAGTGCGGAAACCTTCAATTTTCATCAGCGCGTCCATCGCTTCTTTGTTTGCCATAAGACGCTTTAGCGTTTCATTATCCACATTGACCAACAGCGCACTTTCCCAGCGTTTTGCAAGCAATGTCGCGCTTGTTCCTGCCATTGCAATGTCGAGGATTTCAGATGCGTTGACGTTTCGCATTGATGAGCCGTCATAAGCCAAAACGGGAAGAAACTTTATGAATTCTGCTACTTTTGCTTCGGGATTGTTGTCTTTGTTTTTGTCGCCTGTGTTTATGCTCAACGACCGTGAATAATCCGAAATCTGTTTTAATGCACGATTAAGCGAAAAATCAAACACAAAACACTCTTTTTTCACGATTTCAGTTTTGCCGTCTTCTCCTTTTATCGTCCAAGGCGACTGCACACGGAACGCACTCTGAAAATATGTTTCGGGCGAACTCAAATCGCGAAGCATAAAAATACCTGTCCACGGCTTTACTGTAACGCCTGTTGTTAGTTTGCCGCAAGAAAGCGTTATGGTGTAGTCGTGATTGTCAATGGCGTCGCGAACTTTTTCTAAGGCGTCGCCGGGCTCGTCGTCGGAATCGCCGTCGCCCGCAACGTTGACAACTTTGAATTGCCCGAAGACTTCATGACGTTGCAAAAGATTGCTGAGAGCGCGACCTTCCTTGACGCCCGGAATAATCCAAAGGGTATGCTTGAATTGTTGGCGGAAATCTGCGCGGCTGAAAGGATAATTATTGCCGTCTTCTTTGACAAGGAGATTGAGGAAACTTTTAATGTCATCCTCGTGAACAAAGCGTTCATTATTCACCTTGAAGAACTCTTTAAAGCTGAAAGAAATTTCGTCCGTGTCGACGTAGTTAAACAGCTCGCCGAGATTGTAGGTGTAAATGTTCATGCGCGGCAATTCGTCATAGGGATTTGAATCGAGCGGATAATTTTTATTCCAGTCGGCTTTGGCTCGTTGCTCCATGACGTAATCCCAAGTGTAAACCGCGCTGAATTCGTCCAAAAGATTAAAGGGCGTGCCGCTGAGCGCAAGGAACTTTGTTTTCTTCTTGATGAGCTTTTTAATAACGGCGTCGCCGAGAACAGTCTTGGTACCTTCGTGCGCCTCGTCGACGATAACACAATCCCATTGCGTCTTGAAGACTTCGGAGTTTTTATCGAATTTACCGTTGACTATTTGCGAGCCGCGCAGGTCTTGAATCGAGGCGAAGTAGACGAAATTTTTATCGCGATTAATGCCCGTTTCCCTGTCAAAATACTCATAATCGGTGTCGGCGAAAATTTTATTGAAGTCGTCGTGCCAACCCGCATTCACAACGGGGCGATGAGTAATGATAATCGTCTTGGAAAATTTCATGAGCTTAACGACTTGCAACGCGCAGAGAGTTTTGCCGAAGCGCATTTTGGCATTCCACAGAAATTTATCGTCGGTTTTGAAATGATTGACGGTTTGGCTTATGGCGTCGTCCTGTTCGGGGCGGAAGATAATTTCTTCGCGAATATCTTTAATGCCCTCCAGAAATTTTTTACCCTGCTTTACGGCGGCGATT